>PFND01000069.1 GCA_002791805.1 Alphaproteobacteria bacterium CG_4_10_14_0_8_um_filter_53_9
CAGACGGCATTGATTACATAGGTGTGGATTATACTGGATGGGGGCATGATCCCCACCATGCCCAAGCGATGCAAGCACTACAAAAGGTCAGCACACTTGCACATGCCACCCCAAGTGAACGTAAAGCCTTTTGGATCAATGCTTATAATTTTTTGACCATTGACCTTATTACCTCCAAAAACGAAAAGACCAGCATCAAAAATTTGGGAGGCCTTATTCAATCCCCTTGGAAAATTTATCGCTGGAAGGTCGGCGGAAAAGACGTCACCTTGGATGAAATCGAACATAAAATCCTCCGTCCCATGGGAGACCCCCGCATCCACATGGCCATTAATTGTGCCAGCATTTCTTGTCCCGATTTACGTCAGGAAGCCTACACAGCTAGCAAGCTGGAGCAACAACTGGACCAACAGACCCGCACAGCTCTTAAAAACACAGGTAAAATTCTGCGCTACGATGCCGCCACCAATACCTTGTTTCTCAGCAGTATTTTCAAGTGGTTTGACGAAGATTTTAAGCCCGATGTCATGACCTGGCTGAAGAGGTACGAAATTCACAGTTCGGACAACACGAAAATTCAATATCTCACCTATAATTGGGAGTTGAATATTAAAAAATAAATGAAAGATCTTAACATGCAAACCATCAAATCTTTGTCACTTGAAACTGCTCCTGAAGCCAGCAAATCCATGTTGGAAGCCGTGCAAACAAAGTTGGGAGGGTTCCTCCCCAACCTGTATGCCAGTATGGCGCACTCTCCGGCGGCTCTTCAAGCTATGTTAGGTTTTGGAGACGCTATGAACAAGGCCAGCTTGCCTTTGACCATACGCGAACAAATCGCCTTAGCGATCGCAGAAGAAAACGATTGTCACTATTGTCGTGCAGCACATACAGCCATTGGAAAGAATGCAGGGCTTAGCGAGGAATGCACACTTAAAGCGCGCCGTGGTATTGGTACGGACGACAAAGCGCAAGCAGCCATAGATTTAGCCCGTGAAATTAACAGCAGTCGTGCCAATTTAAATCCATCATCTTTTGAAAAAGCCCGCAACTCAGGTCTTACAGACGCAGAAATTCTAGAGGTTCTGGCCGCGACAGTGCAAAATATTTTCACGAACTACGCCAATCACATCATCAACACTGACGTAGATTTTCCCGCAGCACCAAGAATGGCTGGCTGTAGCTGTTGCAACGGTTAAACATCACCCCTCTATATCATTCTTAGATATAGAGGGGATTTCTATTTTAACTCCTGAAATTGTTCTGTAACGTTTTCCTTGTGAAGGCGAATAAATAAACAGAAGGGATCCTGAAATACTATGGGAACACATCCGGAGAAAAAGTTATTTCAAAAAGATCAGGTTATATTTACGGAAGGTGATCTTGCCGACAAAGGATATATTATTGTTTCCGGAAAGGTTGAACTAACCAAACAAGGGATTTCTGGACCTCGCGTGGTTGCAGCACTTTCTAACAACGCTATTTTCGGCGAAATGGCATTTTTTGATGAGCGCAAACGCTTGGTAACGGCTAAGGCTCTGGAGCCTGTGGAGTGTTTTGTTGTGGATGAACAGGCTTTTCAAGCCCAACTGCAAAGCGCATCGCCATTCATCAAGGCTTTGATACGCCTGATGGTGCAAAGTTATAAAAAGGAAATCTCCAACCGATGACCCCAACACTGCGCCGTATCAGTTTTATTATTCTCCTATCTGGGGCAGCCGTGCTGTTTTATGTGCTGGGATTGGCCGATTACCTGACGCTGGACGGTATCAAGACCCAACAAGCGGCTTTGCAAGGGTATGTTTCCACCAACCCTATTCTGACTGTGGCTGTCTTCATGGCGGCTTATGTCGCCATGACCGCGCTTTCTCTGCCGAGTGCCGTGTTGTTGACACTTCTGGCAGGTGCTTTATTCGGGGCTGTTTGGGGCACGGTTATTGTCAGTTTTGCCAGCACCATTGGTGCTACTTTGGCCATGCTGGTCGCCCGTTATGTGCTGCGCGATGGCCTTCAAGCCCGATATGGCAAACAATTAATGCCCATCAATGAAGGGTTTGCCAAGGAAGGTGCGTTTTACCTCTTTGCCCTCAGGCTGGTGCCCGTGGTGCCGTTTTTCATGGTCAATCTGCTGATGGGTCTACTGCCTATCCGAACCATCACTTATTTTTGGGTCAGTCAGCTGGGGATGCTCCCCGGCACGGCGGTGTATGTGTACGCAGGCACGGCACTGGCCAGTATTAGCAGTCTAGCAGATATCGCTTCTCCTCAACTTTTGATTGCTTTTGCGCTATTGGGTCTCTTACCCATTGCCGCCAAAAAGGCTTTGATACTTTTACGGAAAGGACAACCCACATGACCTACGATTACAACCTCATCGTCATCGGCGCAGGCTCTGGCGGCCTAGTGAGTGCCTACATTGCCGCCGCCATGAAAGCCAAAGTGGCCCTGATTGAACGCCATAAAATGGGTGGCGACTGCCTCAACACCGGGTGCGTGCCGAGCAAGGCGCTCATCCGCAGCGCGAAGATGCTCAGTTACGCCAAGCGTGCCCAAGAATACGGATTCAAAAAAGCCGAGGTGGAGTTTGATTTTGCCGACGTGATGGAGCGCGTGCAACGGGTGATTGCCGCAATTGAGCCGCATGATTCCATCGACCGCTACACCAAACTGGGTGTGGAGTGCATCACGGGCGAAGCCAAACTCACTGGCCCACACAGCGTGCAGGTGAATGGGAAAACGCTGACCGCCCGCGCCATCATCGTGGCTACGGGCGCACGGCCCTTGGTGCCCCCCATCCCGGGGTTGGACAAGGTGCAATACCTCACCAGCGATACCCTCTGGAACCTCCGCAAACTGCCCAGGCGCTTGGTAGTGTTGGGCGGCGGCCCCATCGGCTGCGAAATGACCCAAGCTTTCGCTCGTTTGGGCAGCAAGGTCACCGTCGTGGAAATGGCGCCCCAACTGCTCATCCGTGAAGATGACGACGTCATTGCCGTGGTGACCGAACGCTTCAAGGCCGAAGGGATTGATGTGCGTACTGGCCACAAAGCCCACAGCGTAGAAGTCTCTGGCAAGGAGAAAGCCCTTGTGTGTGAAGTCGGCGGCAATCTGGTCAAAATCCCCTTTGATGAGATTGTGGTGGCCTTGGGACGTGCCGCCAATGTAACGGGCTTCGGGCTGGAAGATCTGGGCGTGCAATTTACCCCGCGCAAGACCGTGCAGGCCGACCCATTTCTGCGCACCAACATCCCCAGCATTTACGTGGTGGGTGATGTGACGGGGCCATATCAGTTTACCCACACAGCGGCGCATCAAGCATGGTATGCGGCAGTGAACGCGCTACTCAGCCCATTCAAGACATTCAAGGCCGATTATCGGGTCATTCCATGGGCCACCTTCACCGACCCCGAAGTGGCGCGGGTCGGCCTCAACGAAAAGGATGCCAAAGCCCAGAACATCCACCACGAGGTAACGATTTACGGGATTGACGACCTTGACCGCGCCATCGCCGATGAGGAAGCCCACGGCTTTGTGAAAGTGCTCACCAAACCGGGCAAAGATACCATTCTTGGTGTCACCATTGTCGGCCACCATGCTGGCGATTTGATTGCCGAGTATGTATTGGCCATGAAACATGGCTTGGGGCTGAACAAGATTTTAGGCACCATCCACAGCTACCCCACACTGGCCGAAGCCAACAAATACGCGGCAGGCGTCTGGCGCAGAGCCCATGCCCCTGCGTGGGCGCTAAGGGTATTAGAAGTCTTTCACCGCTGGCGGAGAAATTAATTTGCCTTCTTCTCAAACGGCCTGAACCCAAACCAGAACATCATCACCCCACCGATGATGGCGTAGTCCTCACCGGCTAGGGGGATGCCGGTTAGGCGGGCGTAGATATACCAAGCCATGGCTGCAAAGGTAATGAGCGGACGCACGCTGCTTCGTAGCCGATTGCTGAACAGGTCGTTCTTATCGAAGGTCGTCACATCATGCTGGCGGGCCTTATCTATCTCCGCCGCTAGCATGGCCTGTAGGCGCTCGTCGCGGGTGGCATAGGCCTCCACCGCACCCAGTACCTTACCCACCACACCTTCTTCGAGGCCGCTGGTTTTGGCGATCTGTTTGGAATCGCCTTTCAGTAAATCAAAAATACCCCCAATGATGGGGGCCGCAATGTTCAACATGAGTGTTCTCCTTAATAGCTCCAGAGCCAGGGGCGCAGGCCATTGGTTTCAGATGGGGTACAGGTATCCAGGTGCACAAACCGCCCTGCATGAGGGACTTTTGAGGCTTGCTGCAACCCAATCCCCTGGAATGAGGCTTTCACTACCCGATCGAGAGTCGCCGGGGTCAAGTCAACCTCTGCCAACACACCCGCCCGATAGGCCTTCACCAGCACCGTGGCTACCACGAGGCGGAAGGCGTGCTGCCCTGCAGCGGCTAAGTCGGCAGCTTTGCCGGTAGTGTGTGGGCCAGCTTCACCAGTGGACGAGACGATACGATTGTAGGCCGGGGTGCGGTAGCCACTGGTGACGGTTAGCGGCTGGCCCATCAGTTGCCGTACCAGATCAAGGTCACTCACGAATGGGCGGTTCATCATGCGTTCGCCACTGCCTGGAATCCGTTGGCGTTGGGCATCTTTGGAGTCGAACTCCGACCAGTTAAAATGACGTGGGGTCATGGGATACATCCTTATTTTGTTGTGAAATAAAAGCCAGACTTGGCCGCAATCCCGGCCATGATGAGGAGCAGCACACCCACCGTGAGCCACCGCACCAAGGCCCGGAGAGCTTCAGTTTTGGCTGTCCGTACCGCCGAAAGCAGGTCGCGCAGATCCCGGACGTCGGCAGCGGCCCCTTCATCGTTAAGGCCCACCTCATGCAGGGCCTTACGAGCACCACGGCAGGCGGCTTGCTCCAATAGGTCTTCAAACTCTGGGCGCGGCAAAATGACCAGGTCGGGCTGGGGTTCTTTCTTCATGAGGGTCTCCTTGGGTTAGATCTGGTCGGCGGTATGAACGATCGGGTTTTCAGCAACGCAGGAGATCTCGACGAGATGACCCCGGGGTTTGACGGCCACCACCCGCGCCAGCACCGCCCAGGCTTGCCCCTGGCCGAAAGCGAAGTGGGTGCGTTCCTCCGAGGCCCCGGTGAACGGCGTTAAATCCGGCTCGGTCTGCAGGACGACCTGCGACTCGCTCTCGCCAGGTAAAACCTCCCAGGGGCCGCTCACGCTGCCATCGCGTCGCCGCAGCACCAGGTAGTGGGTACCACTCGGGGCAAAGGCCACCGGTTCCGAGAGATTCAACACCGGGGGCGTCCAGGAGATGACCTCTCCGGCTTGCCCCCAGCGGGGCATGTCGTGTGAGACCGCAACCAGGTCACCGTAGGTCGGGATCATCCCCTCCAGCTCGGTTTGGAAGCTGATCAACCGCCGCCGGTAACGGTTGGCAGCGGCCATATAGAGCCCCTCGCGCTCGGCCTGGGCTTTGCCGGTGCAGCCGAACAGTGCCACTTTGGCGGGTTGCTCAGCGCTGCTATCCGGCAGAGCCACGGTAACTTCGTCCTGCGTCCAGGTCAAATCAAGCGATTCACCGGTAGACCGGCCGACATTGGACCAGCTGGTCGGGACCATGAAGCGGGTGAACGCGGATCAAGGGCTGCTGGTAGCTTGGGGAGGTTTTAAGGATACGGTGGAGAAGGAACGGCCTAATCAGTTCTTTACCGTACGCTTCTGGAACCAGAACGATCTGATTAATGAACTGACCCAAGTCTACGATCAAATCGACGATACCATCAAAGCTGAACTGCCCTTGAAGCGTCTCTGGGTGGTTGCGGATTCCGAAACCGACGATTAGCAAACATTTACCCTCCGCAGCCCTTCGCAAAACCCCCACCAGCCTCAAATTGGGGTTAGTCTCCAAACTACGCTCTCATACGCATGATTTATAATAACTATTTTCTGGCTTTAGTAGCTAGATAGTCTCCAGCATCAAAAAACCACCCTTTTGGGGCGGTCTTTCAATCTCAAAATATCTTACAATTTCAAAGAGTAAAATGGTTGCGGGGGCTGGATTTGAACCAACGACCTTCAGGTTATGAGCCTGACGAGCTACCGGGCTGCTCCACCCCGCGACAAGGTGTTGAATTTGCTGGATTTTAGCGGAGATTATTCAGAAATTCTCTCGCCTCAGCGGTGGGGTTATCGCTTGTTTACCCCCGGCTGTCAAGGAGTTTTTGTTTTTGGAGAAACACGCGGTGAGCCGCGGTGTTTTTTGGGTAAGCGACGGAGGTTTTTGAGGGGAGAGACGGATAAGCGCGTGGTCAGGCACGGGTAGGAGACGGAGGTGCTCTCTCCATTTTCCTATTTTTTATCTGCTTTGATTGATTTTTATTTTTGTACGGAAGGAATGCATCAGAAAAACTGTGCACGGAGATACGCCAAAGGGCCGGAGTTTTTTGGCTCCGGCCCTTTAGGTTTTTTCCGCTCTTGACGGTTGACGTTTTAGGCTTGGACACCTTTAAGAGGTAGCGTCTGCATTTATGCCTCGCTCTGGGTATTTACCTCCTCAATTTTGGCCAGAGTGGCCATACCCAGATACCATGCGATGCCTTGGGCAATGGTGAGATGAGCACGCGCCCATGTTGAGCTGTCTAGATAGCCTGGTTTATCTCCAAAGTACACTCTCGTCCCTTCAAAGCCTGAAGCCTTTTGCGCATGGTGCATGGCGTTGGCGGCGAAATACGGCACCTGATCTTCTGGATACGGGATGACCATCGCGTGACGGCAGCCGATGACGAAATAATACAAGATGACGGCTTTTGGCAGCTTGTCTTTTCCTCTGAGCCTGGAAATTTCCTCCAACACGAACAGGGCATGGCGGAGGGCGGCAGCCTCTTTTTTTGCCTTGTTTTTCGGGAGAGACATTCCTTTATCAAACGGTTCTGCCGTGGCCTTTGGCATGCGGGCGAGGAGATAATCTCTCATCTTGCTGACGGCGGCCTGCATGTCTGGCCATGTCCAGAAATGCCGGATGTCCACTTCTGTGGCGTGGATGTTTTCTCTCGTGTGCGGCCCCATTTTCTGCTGAACATGGGACGCTGCCACTGAAACTGATTTGATGTGCATAGCGGTATCCTTTCTCCGCCTTGGGCGGGGAGTTGGAGAAAACGGCATGAAATAATAAACTTGTTTTTTATGTATACTTTTTGCCGGTTTGTGGCAAGAAAAACTTAGGGGATCTGGGGATTGATGGCCTGGATTTTTTGACGTATACATGGTTTGATTTGGCTGTAGAGCCTTTGATTCGATCGGGGAATGGTTCAGGCCTTTCTCTTCTTCTTTTTCTCGCTTGGCTAATGATTGGAGACCCCTATGAGCGATACCGCTACGACAATTGCCCCTGTTGCTGCGACCGGTGCGCCGGCTTCTCTTACCACCCCTGAACGCCCTGATTTGGCAAGCGCGTACGAAACGCTTGCTGATGCCCGTACGGCGCTTGATTCGGCCAAGGCCGCGATCTCTCAAGGCGAGCAGAAGCTTGCCGATGAAAAACTGAAGGCTTTGACGTGGCTGTTGCGGCCCTTTGAGGCAGCGCCCAACCTGTGGCTTGCGCGCGTACCCTTTTTGGGACGCGCTGCAAAGACGGGAAACAGCCTTATGAGCCTTACGTCGTCGATGCAACACAGCCTGATGTACAGGCTTGGTGAAGGGCTTCTCTACGCCTTGCAAGAGCAATTTCCCACAGAGCGGGAGCGCGACACTTCTCCTTATCTGCTCACCGATATTCCCTCCTTGTGTTTTCACATGCAGGACATGTTTCGGGCGCAGCAGGAATTCCCCAGCCTGCTCCGTTGGGTGGACTCTATCCCTTGGCAGAAGATGGAGATGACAGCGCGCTCTGCGTTTGTCGTTTCTTGGGATACAGACTCTGGACCGAAGGGATTGCGGGTTGTAGGGATCGAGGGCACTGCTCTTGCTTATCGTTCTGCCCATGACGGGTGGGTGACAAGTGAGCCTTTGGCAAATACGGAGGTGCAGGCACAGACGGCGATGGCTTGGGTTGCCCACGGCCAGCAGGCTGTGGGGGCGACACCTATGACGTTCGGCCATGATGACCGGTGAGCGCGATATTGGCGGGGGCTTTGCGGCCCCCGCCTTTTTGTGTATGATAACCCCATAAAAAAAAGGATACCCGACATGGCGACGGCTGCTAAAAAAACAAAAAAGACTTCCTCTAAAAAGAGCCCCAAGGCTGTGCGTGCCACGCCTAAAACAACCAAGGGAGCCTCTGCTGTGGCCACCAAATCTTCGGCTCCTAAACCTGCTTCTCGTGCGGCGGCAGCCCCTCAAACAAAAGCCTCTGCGGCCCGTAAAAAGCCTGTGCGCGCTGCGGCTCAAAAAACTGCCGCGCGTGTGACACCTGTGGCGGCCTCCCCTGCCCCCAAAAAAGCCGCCCCTAAAGGCCAAGGCAGCCGCACCCCTGACTGGGTGTTGCGCTTTATTGCCTATGCTCAGGAAAACCCCGGCACCGCGCTTGTGGGGATTATGGCGTTGCTTTTTGCCTTGATGGCTGTTTTTGGGTAGGCGAAACAACTCAACTTTAAAGGGATATCCGACATGCCTGACCGTCTCATTTTTATCCGTCATGGAGAGACCACCGGAGACGTGGAAGACCGTTATGGCGGGAGTTATGATGATGCCCTTTCTGCCGAAGGAGAGGCTCAGGTAAACCTGTTAGCCGAGGCCCTTGAGGACTACGACATTGAGACCGTTTTCACGAGTCCTCTCACGCGGGCTCAACAAACGGCAGAAGGCATTTCTTCTCACTTTGGCTGCCCTGTTCATCTTATGGATGACTTGCGCGAACGCGCCCAGTACGGCCCCCTGACAGGCATGACCAAAACAGACGCCAAAGCCCTGCACCCCGACCTTGTGGAGGCTGTAAAAGACCGAAACAACACCTTGCCCGGTGCGGAGAGTTATGCCGAGGCCTCTGCCCGTACCCAAGCGGCGGTGGCCAACATTATGGCCTACGACACCCCTGAGTGTGCGGCTGTGGTGTGGCACGGTGGCGGCATGCGCGTTCTGTTCCGCGATATTCTATCTCTCGGGGAGTTGCATAGCATTGGTGATTGCTGCTGGGTGGAACTGATACGCGAAGGCGGTGGCTGGCGTGTGGGTGACTCTTCCGGCTTAGGGTTTTCTTTTTAGCGGGTGGGGGGTGTCCAATCGGACTTGATTTCTTTCCTTCTGCTGAGGCGGAGGGCCAGGCCGAGGGCGACGCCTGTGCCGATGGCCACCGTGAGATCCACCAGGACTGTCAGTGTGAGTGTGAGAAGCAGCAGCACTTTATCGCTTGTCTCTCCCTTCGCGTAGTCTTTCCACTTATGTGGTTCTGTCATATTCCATGCCGTGACCATAAGAAGGGCGGCCAGCGCCGGCATGGCCAGATAGCCTGCGGCGGGGGCGGCCACATACATCACCAGCAAAATAACCAGTGCGTGCACCAGGCCTGCCACGGGCGTTTTTCCGCCCGCCTTAATATTGGTGGCAGTGCGCGCAATGGCCCCTGTGACTGGCAGCCCCGCAAAAAGCGATGAGGCGAGGTTGGCGACGCCTTGAGCGGTGAGCTCGGCATTGGGGCGGTGTTTGCCTGCGATCATCTTATCCGCCACCATGGCGGACAGGAGAGACTCTACCCCTGTTAAAAAGGCGATGACCAGCGCCGAGGGCAGAAGCTCTGCCATGCGGGCGAGGGATAGTGCCGGCAGGTGAGGTTGTGGCAGGCTGTTCGGAAGCTCTCCGAACCGGGACGTGATTGTCTCCACCGGGAGGCCTGCGGCCACCACCAGCGCCGAGCCTATGGCCGTAGCCAGCAACAGCCCCGGCAGCCGCGGTGCCCCTTTGCGCAAGGCAATAATCATCCCCACTGTGAGGAGCGCGATGGCAAGACTGGGGAGGCTGAGCGTTTCCTTCGCATGCCAGAGGGTGGGTATTTTTTCAAAAAAATCGGCAGGGACACTTTCTATGCTCAGGCCCAGAAAATCCTTCAGCTGGCTGAGGGCAATAATCATCCCGATGCCGATGGTGAAGCCGTTCACCACGGACTCTGGCACATAGGCAATAAGATTGCCCGCCCTGAAATACCCCGCGACCAGCAAAATAACCCCTGCCATGAAGGTGGCGAGCACCAGACCATCATACCCGAACTGTGCTATCACCCCGAAGACCACCACGATGAATGCCCCTGTGGGCCCCCCGATTTGCACACGACTGCCCCCGAGAAGCGAAATGAGAAACCCGCCAATAACTGCTGTAATGAGCCCTTTGGCCGGCGGTGCCCCCGAAGCGATGGCAATGGCCAGGCTGAGCGGCAGCGCCACCATGGCCACGGTGAGGCCTGCGAGGATATCTGCCATGAAAAGTGACCCGCTGTATGTGCGGAGAGTGGTGAGGATTTTTGGGGTGCGCATGGCTTTAAACTATCACATTTTACGCATGTGTCTTTAGGCGATGTTTAATATTTGCTCTTGTCAAAAGCATCTATTTGAGGTTAGAAGTGTGCCGTTGCGGGTATAGCATAGTGGTAATGCTCTAGCCTTCCAAGCTAGCTAGTGGGGTTCGATTCCCCATACCCGCTCCATTTTATTTTTTATTGAATCAAGGAGATAGATATGCAGAAAGTAAAACTGGGAACCAGCCATTTTGATGTGACGCGGTTATGCCTTGGCACCATGACGTGGGGCAGCAGCCAGAACACACAAGAGGACGGTTTTGCCCAAATGGATGCCGCGCTGGATTATGGCATTAACTTTTTTGACACCGCCGAGCTTTATGCCGTGCCCCCGACCGCCGAAACCTGCGGCAAGACCGAAGAGATTATCGGCAACTGGTTTGCCGCCCGCCCCGGCGCCCGCGACAAGATTGTGCTGGCTAGCAAGATTGCCGGCAAAGGTTTGCCCTGGATACGGGAAGGGGCCCCTATTTCTGCCGGGACCTTACGCGAGGCTTTGGAAGGCAATTTGCGTCGTTTGCAAACCGACCGCATCGACCTTTATCAACTGCATTGGCCCAACCGCCCCTACCCTCACCACCAGAAACACTGGGCTTTTGAGGCGACTGCTGACGCCGCGCAGGAAAAAGAAGATATGGCTGCCATTGTGCGCGAAATGGGCGAGTTGATGAAAGAAGGAAAGATTGGCGCATGGGGACTTTCTAACGATACTCCGTGGGGCCTGATGACCTATTGCCGCCTTGCAGGTGAGCTGGGTGTGGCCAAGCCTGCGTCTGTTCAAAACGAGTACAGCCTGCTCTACCGTTTGGATGAGCCTAACCTTTCTGAAGCGATGACTTATGAGAATGTGGCTTACCTGCCTTATTCTGCTTTGGCGATGGGTATCCTTACCGGAAAATACCAAAATGGTGCTCGCCCTGAGGGCAGCCGTTTTCATCTTGCCGGTAACAGCACTGTGCACCGTATTAACGACAAAAGCCTTGCCGCAACAGAGGAATATATCAAGCTGGCGGCTGAGGCCAGCATGACGCCGTCTCAACTGGCGCTTGCGTTTACGTTGACGCGGCCTTTTGTGACCAGCACCATTTTGGGTGCCACGAGCATGGCCCAGTTGACCGAAGATATGAAAGCAGGAGAACTAACGCTTTCTTCTGATGTGCTGGCCGAGATTGAGCGGATTCGTCAGGCTTATCAAATGGCGTGGTAGGTTAGGAACTAGGACCTAGGTTTTGGGGGCTTTCTGAGCCCCTTTTTATTTACATCTCAAGAAGCAATTTTTACCCTGTGCTTGAAAAAAATAAGTCATAACCTACACTATACTATACTATAACCTACATAAAATTTTACACAGGAGACGGGTATGAATATTCAACACACGATTGAGCTGGAGAAAGCCCTGCTCTCCCCTGAGACACGCTGTTCTTTTAAGCAGCTGAACTTGTTGCTTGCGGATGACTTTGTTGAAGTGGGTGCTGCCGGAGTTAAGTTTGGAAAAGACTCTGTTCTTTCACGCCTCCCCCAAGAACCGGATACCACGCTTTTTGTGGGCCGTGATTTCAGCGTACGGGAAATTGCTGATGGCGTCGCCCTTGTCACTTTCATCGTCACGAAAACGATGCAAGAGGCATCTCAGGACAGCTTCCGAAGTTCTCTTTGGGTCTGGCGAGAAAATCGCTGGCAGATGACCTACCATCAAGGCACGTATCTGGCATCTTAAGACTTCTCAAGCCAAAAAATTTACCCTGCAGCTGGAGTGCTGCAGGGTAAGTTTTTTTGGTTATCCTCTTACGCTGATATCAGGCGGAAGGTGAGACGGCCGCGGATTTGGTCGGCGTCGGCGAGTTCTACTTTTACCGTGCTGGCAAGGCGCAGGATTTTCTTTTTATCCTGTCCTTTTTTATAAAGCTCGAACCTTGGCACATAATCGTACCCGTTTTCGCGCAGGGATTCTACGGGCAAGAGGCCCTCTGCCACGCCGTTGATGGAGATAAACATCCCGTATTTTTGCACGCCTGTGACGGTGGCATCAAATATTTGCTCTTCTTCCGCTTTTATCAGAAGCTCGGAAAAATACTGGACGATGAGCCTATCCTTGGCTTCCCACTCTGCCCGCTGGCTGATGCGCTCCCTTAAGTTAATGCCTTCACACACACGGGTGAGAACGGCGCCGCCTTCTGCCAGATGGCCCCCCTGCCCCGGCAGGCTGAGATGTTTGATGATGGCGCGGTGGACCAACAGATCCGCATAGCGGCGGATGGGGCTGGTGAAGTGCGAATACAGCGGGAGGGCGAGGCCGTAGTGCCCGATGTTCTGCGCATCGTACTTTGCCTGCTGCTGCGTTTGCAGCACGGCGCGCATGAGCTGCGGGCCTGCGGGGTGCTTTTTAAGTTCTTCCACCAATTTGGCCCAGGCACGGTGCCCGGCCTCGGGCGAGGGAACGGTGAAACCCATAGGCCCGAGCGTTGACCGGAGGGTATCCACCTTTTCCTTGGTGGGGGTATCGTGCACGCGGTAAACCCCGAGACCTTTGGTGCTGAAGACTTGCGCGGCGGCGACGTTGGCGGTGATCATCAGCTCTTCGATCAGGCGCTCTGCATCTCTGCGTGGTCTCTCGGTTATGCTGGCGATTTTGCCGTCTTCTCCGAGGTTGATTTTAGCTTCACCGATATCCAGATCCAGCGATCCGCGGTTAATGCGCGCTTTAAGTAATTTCTCAAAAACTTTATAGAGAAGCTTGATTTCATTTGTCATTTTATGGCTTGATTTTTCATCATCCAGCACTTCCTGAACCTCGGTATAGGTGAGGCGCGCGTGACTGTGAATGGTGGCGCGGGCGAATTTTTTGCTGACCA
>PFND01000021.1 GCA_002791805.1 Alphaproteobacteria bacterium CG_4_10_14_0_8_um_filter_53_9
AGGCCGAGGCGAAAAAGAACCAGCACGTGGTGGAAGTGAAAGAAATGGCCATCCGCCCCCGTACGGATGAGCACGATTATCAGATCAAGCTCCGTAAAATCCGCGAGTTTCTTGCCGATGGTAACAAAGCCAAAGTCAACCTGCGCTTCCGCGGACGCGAGGTCACCCACGCCGAGAGCGGCACCGCCATGATGGACCGCATTGTGGAAGATACCGCAGATATCGCCCGGGTAGAAAACCGCACAGGGTTAGAGGGCCGCTTCATGAACCTCATCCTCGCCCCCGAGAAAAAGAAAAGCTAGTTTTTCCCTTCTCATTGCCCCTCACGAGGGGCTTTTTTATTGACGTCTTCATTCTATTTGTATACCTACAAAAGCCTGACTTCACCCGTTTCCAAGGAGCACCCTCATGGTCCCCCACATCTTTACCCTGCGCCAAGCGGGCATCCCCTACACCCGTACCCCCGACCTCACCAAGGTCTTGGGAGAGCTTACGGCTCACGGCCGCAAAGCCTACGTTTACGGAGGCTATCCGCGTGATACCGTCTGTCTGGGCAGCACCTCTCGCAGCGGTGATATCGACGTTGCCATGAGTCTCGATGATTTTCTTGCCCTGAAAAATCCTGAGCGAGATGTGCGTAAAATGTTCACTCTGCATGAGCCGCATCTGCTTTTCATGCTGCATCAAATGCAAGATGACGTTTTCAAGAATAACGCACGCCCGATTGTCCTGAAACTCAAACCTGACATACAGGCGGATTGGGGCCTCTCCCATCCTGTTGGCCTTACGCTTTTTCAGAATAACGTCCCTCTGGCTGATCTCGTCCATGATTCCGATCTCGGCTTCTGCCACATCGTGGATGACGGCGCGGATGTTTGGATTGCTGATGCATTTCAGAATGACTTCTTCAACCACACGATGATGATGATCCGCGCTGCCGATGCCCGCGCCTACGCCCGCACCATCCGCCGCATGGAGGACTTCATGACGACCGGATACGACGGCTGGAAAACCGTTATTCCACCCGAGCTTTACAAAGCCTTCCACAAGGAGGCCCAGCAATATCTCGCGTAACCGAAACTTCAGGGCCCTGCACCACGCGGGGCCCCTTTTTTATTTCCGCTTACACCCCAGCAGCCCCAAATATCCTCCATTCCCTGTCATCGTGCATCCTGTTATGCCTTTTCCCATCACCAGCACATGGCTGCGCCTGTAAAGCGGAATATACGGCAACACTTCTGCCGCACGCTTTTGTACCGCCACACTCAGGCGCACCACCTCCTCTTCTGTTTGTGCGGCCATCAAAGCATTTGTCAGGGCGTCCAGCGCGTCATCGTTCACGCTCCCACGGTTGAGGCCTCCCGCCGCAGGCGTTTGCTTGCTGTTGAACACCGAATAGTAAAACGGCGGGGATAATTCACCCGTCCACGCCATCAGGGCCAGCTGCGTTTTTCCGTTCCGCACGGCATCATAAAAACTGGCCCACTCCATGGGGCGAAGCTTAAGGTCTATCCCCACACGCCGCACCATGGCCTGCATGGCCTGTGCCAGGCGCTGGGTGGTAGCATCCGTACTGTGGCTTAGCTCCATTTCCACCCGCATCCCCTCGCCATCGGCAATCATTCCCGCGCCTTCTTCCAGCAATAAAGCGGCTTCATGAATATCTAAAGGCTCCTCGGGGGCGGCCCACGCGGCCGGGTGGGTGGGCGGCAACAGCGTGGTGGGGGTGGTGGCAGCCCCTGCCAAAATGCTGGCCCGCAAAAGGGGTTTATCAAGGCTTAACGCCAAGGCTTTGCGCACCGCCCACTGGCTTAACAGGCCATCTTTCCAGTTGGGTAACAGGTAGGCATAACTCGTCCCTTCTATCACCTTCACCTCAAATCCCTTCTCTCGCGCATAGGGGATAAGCTCAGGCGGCACATCATTCACCAGTACATCCACTTCATCTTTTTGAAGCTTCAAAAGCCGCGTCGTGGCATCCGCCACGGGGGTAAAGATAATTTTCGGCGGCAAATTTTCTTTGCGGCTCACCTTTGTCATTTCTAATAATACCGCCCCCACCGTATCTTTATGCATTATCTTGTAGGGCCCCAAGCCTGCCCCCGTTGTGGGGTTGGCAAGGGGTATCTGCACCAGCGCATCCAAAATGCCCAATGTCGGTCGCACAAGTTTCATCTCAAATTGGCGTGCCTTCAGCACACGGAAGGCCTCTACATTTTTCAACAAGCCCGCAAGGGGAGATTTTGCCGTACCGCGCACCGTCTCATACCAACGCACGGCTTGTGCGGCACCAAAAGGGGTGCCCTCCACATCCAAAAGCCCCTCTGTCAGGGTGCACACTACGCTTAAGGGCGCTCGGCGGACACACTTTCCTGCCAAGGCTACTGGCGCATACGCTTCATCATACCGCAGCAGGGCAGGGTGGGTGAGCTGTAATAACCGAGCACTCGCCGCATCGGATGCCAGCAGTGGATCCAGCTGCTTAGGGGCTGTTGCCACCGCCATACGCAGCGGCCGTTCCTCCCCCACCTGTGCCACAGCGGCCGCAGGGGTGATGAAATAGTGCGAAAGAACGACGCAAAAAGCGGCAAGATGATGGAAAGAGCGTCTCATAACCGTTAGTCTAACGTTATATGAAGCGTCCTGTCGCCCTTTTTGCCCTGTTTTTGTGCGCAGCTCCCCACGCAGCCCATGCGGGCACATTTGCATGGATAGATGATCTTTTTACCTTCAGGGAAGATCAGAAGGAGCGCGTTGCCCCTCGCCGCATGCTTCCCCCGGTAGAAGTTGCTGTCCCCTACTACCCGGAGGAAGATGCCACCAGCTGGAGCGGCTATTACACGCGTGAAGATCTCGCCGTAGAGGATAGCGTTGGCGGCGGCAGCAAAGTCCTTCGCCCGGCACCGGGCAGCGCCACCCCCCAACAATACTGGAGCACCATGCAAGACCGCATGGCCGTTCAACGCGCCGAAGATACTCAAGGCCGCATGTATATCGGCGATCCCGGCACAGGGCCCTATATGGGCTCCGGCACCCTGCCTCAAGGGGTTCAAATTGGTGCCCCTGTGGGAGACTGGCGCACCGAATCCGCCCCGGGAGACGATAGTGCCGCCCGCCGTTACGGCATGCAGCCCCGCCCGGGAGATTTTGACTACGTGCCCGCCCCGGCCTCCCGCTTTGAAGACACCCGCCGCCTTGATGATGGCGGGCGTACCGCCACCTCCCCTCCATCACGCATGACCGGCGGCCGCAGCACCCTGTACCAGAACGATCCCCGCTATGTCGATTTTAACAATAAAGGCGAAGTCACCAAGTATAGCGTCCAACGTGGAGATTCCCTAAGTACGATTGCTGATCAATCCGCCATTTACGATAACTGGAAGCTCTGGCCTCTTATTTACAGTGCCAACAAACGTGCCATTGGGGGAAATCCTCACAACCTTAAGGTTAAGCAACATCTGGGTATTCCGCGTGATTATACAGAGGCTCAAGCTAAAGAGGCCGAGAAGAAGGCTGGCCGCCGTTAATCCTGCCCACGCAACCTAAAAAGGGCTTTATCGCCCTCTTTTTTTACGGGTTACATAAAGATGCTTTTACTGCTCGTCACGCACACTTACGCGGCTGTCCACCTGCTCTAAAAATCCTTTAGGCGGCCTGTTGTCTTCTCCCCGCTCTTCGTTCATGGCCAGGCCTTCCAGCTTGGTGAACTGTCTGTCCAGCATATTGCGGCGCGTGGTGGTGGTCACATCAAATACCTTTTGGGCTTCGGCCAGCTTATCTCCTATTTTGCCCATACTGTCTGTAAATTTACCCCACTGGTCCTGAATGCTGGTGAGCAACGTATAAACGGCCTGTGCCTGCTTGTTAAGGGCAAAGCCTTGCATAGCCTGGTGTATAACTGCCAATACCGCCAAAAGTGTCGTTGGGGAGCATAAGATGCACTTCGCCGCCATGGCCGTCTGTAAAATATCAGGGTCATTTTCCAACAAAAAGCCATAAATCTGTTCATTCGGGATAAAAATCAGCAAATAATCAAGCGGCGTCTCACCCGTCTCGGTCATATCTGTATAGCCACGGGATGATGTTGCTTTAATATGAGCGCGCGTGGCGGCTAAAAACTTTTTCGCGGCCTCGGCCTGCTCGGCGTCTGTGCCCGCCTGGTGCCAGCGGATATAATCATCCAGCGGAAACTTCACATCCATGTGCAGCACGCGCTTATCGGGCAGTAAAAAGGTAAAATCGGGCCGTCCTCGCCCACCTTCGGCCCCCACAAGGGTGCCTTGTTTGCGGTAGTTAATGTGCTCCTGCATCCCGGCAAGACGCAGCACATCTTCTGCCATGCGTTCCCCCCACTGGCCGCGGGTGCGGGCATTGCTCAGCACTTGGGTCAGGCTTGCCGTGGTGGTTTGCAAACGGCTCAAGTTTTCAGAGGTATGGGTCAGCGTCTGGCTCAGGCTTGCAAACTTGCTCTCACGGTCTTTTTCCAGGCTGTTCATCAGGGCCGTTACAGCGGTCAGCTTTTCTCCAATTTCCGCCTTCATTGTCGTCAGGTTCTGGTCAATCCCCTCTTTTTTGTCAGATAACTTTTCCTGCGCCAACGCCAGCACATGGCCCGTACTTTGCTCCATTTGCTCGGCCGCAAGGGCGGTGAATATTTCTTTCAAACTTTGATTTTGGCGTTTATGCAAATGCCACCACAGGGCTGCCCCGCCCAAGGCCCCTATCAGCAGGCCCAGCAGCAGCCCTAACGTAAAAACAATCCACACCATGGGGGTCACGTTACCTCATCTGCTCTCACATAGCAAAGAAAGTTCATGTCCCATCTTGCGTTTATCTTTTTTTCGTCGTTAGATTTTATCCGATGGCACAGGCCCTCACTCCACAATAATAAAGGAAACTAACCTTATGAACATGTACGCTCTTATGGCCGTTCTGGCCCTTATGGCTGCCCCCGTTATTGCCGAAGATGCTGCCCACGAGGAGCATGCTGCGGATATGATGACCGAAACACACGCTGATGACGCAAACCACGCCGATCATGCGAATGACGCTCACATTGAAGACGCCGCCGAAAGCACCGATGATGCCGATGCCGAAGGCGAACACGAAGGCCATGCTGCCGAGTAAGCGTCGTCTTCTTAAAAAAAGCCGCCCCTCAGGGCGGTTTTTTTTATCTCTTTAGTATTTAACAGAGCACCCATAGGCACTCGTCATCGCCGGCTCCGGTGTTGTGCCTGCCGCCACGGCATCCAGCGCCACGGCTACATAGTTATCGGCTTTGGCAATATCTTCTTTGCTAAAGCTGGGAATGCTATCCACCGCACCGTGGTAAACAATTTTACCCTCGGCATTCACCACAACCATGGTAGGGGTTTTTGTGGCGCCAAAAGCCCTGCCCACCTCACCTGAGCTATCCAGTGCCACAGCGGTGCCTTCAAAACCTTGCTTGGCCACCTCGGCAGGCGCTTCTGCGGCCGTCATGTAGCCCTGCTTCCCTTCGGCCGAACTCACTACAGACACCCACGAGACTCCCCTCTCCAAAGCTTTTTTCTGCAACCCCTGCATGTTGCCACTATCGTAATGTTTGCGCACAAAGGGGCATCCGTAGTTGGTCCACTCCAGCACCAAAGGCTTACCTGCAAACTCTCCAAAGGTATGGGGTTTTCCAAGATGATCGGTGAACGCCATATCCGCCGGCACATTCTCTCCCACAGTCAAGGCGTTGGCCGTCCCTGCCGCTCCCATTACCACTGCCGCACTCAAAGCCCATATTCTCATTGTTTTTGCTCCTTTGTTCTTAAGATAACGCACTCTACCACACTCTCCCCCTCCATCAACCCTTGACAAAAGTATACATCTTATCTATACTAAGCCAGAAATAACGGTCATGCCCCCAGCCGATGATGGGGGTAACTTTGAGGTTTATCATGACAACTCCTTTGTCTGACCACTACACCGCTGATGAAATCGGCAATCTCCTCCGCTCATGGCTCGCGTTTTCAGCCACCAACATCATGTTTGATGTGACGGGCAAAGTGCCTCGCCTTCTTCTTGGCCTGCGCAAAGCCCCTGCCGCCTCCATCCCGGAGCCTGGCGCTTATTCGCTCGGCGCGGCAGGCTTCAATACTGTCGTTCCCGGCCCTGCCATGCTGGAGGATGTGGCCAACGCCCATGCCAAGGCTCAGCTCGGCATCGAGCTGAACGCCGACCAGTGTTCACCATTTCTGCCCTGTGAATACACTATGGCAGATATCTCGGATCCGCTGAACACCCTGTTCGGCCCCCTGAACATCAAACGTGTAGCGTTTGATCGCATCGTCTTTCTGGACGACAACCAGATGGCCGCGCTGCAACAGCTGAAAGACGACAACCTGCATTTTCCCGAGGGCAGTAAGCTGAAAGCTATCCAGTTCATGACCTGGGAAGAATTTCGCAATCTGGAAGGCACTGGAACACTTTCCTTTCCTTTTCAGGTGGATCATGTTCTCGATGGTTTTGGCTTCGCCCAGCGTCGCCAGCTTCCCCGCATGATCAGCTGGATTTAACTACTCCAGCATCCTAAAGCAGCGAACCCCCGCCAAGGCGGGGGTTCGCTATGCACTCTATATTAAGCCTTTTTCTTGGCTTTTCCGCCTTTTTTCGCCGCTGTTTTCTTCACCGCTGGCTTCACCTTGGCCTCTGCCAGCACTTTCTCAAACGGCCGGCTTGGCTTCATGGGCGCAGGCAAGGTTTTGCGCAGGGTATATTGCTTGCGCCCTTGCGGCTCGTGGTAAATACGGGTGAGCATTTCGCCCAGCACGCCCGCGGCGAGCAGCTGCACACCCACCACAATCAGCAGCACACTCAGCATCAGCAGGGGGCGGCCGCCAATTTCTGCACCAAAAAGCTTAAGCAGCGTCAGGTACGCCCCCATCAAAAAGCCGGGTACCAAAAGCATCAGCCCCACATAACCAAAAGCATGCATGGGGCGGTGCAAAAACTTGCGGAAAAAATACAGCTGCACCATATCCAGCGCCACCCGAATCGTCCGGTCAAACCCATACTTGCTCACCCCAAACTGACGGGCCGCATGGTTCACGGGCAGCTCCACAATTTTAGCCCCAAACTGGCTGGCCACGGCGGGGATAAAACGGTGCATCTCTCCATAAATTTTCAAGTCCTGAAGCAGTTCGCCTTTATACGCTTTGAGAGAACAGCCGTTATCGTGGATATCCACGCCCGTCACCTTCACCAGAATCTTGTTGGCAATTTTAGAAATCCACACCCGCTTGGCTTCATCCTGGCGGTTTTTGCGCCAGCCGCACACCATATCTGCGCCCGTTTCCTTCATGGTCTCCAGCATACGGGGGATATCATACGGATCATTCTGCAAATCACCATCCATGGTCACCACCACATCTGCGTGCTTGGCGGCATCAAAACCTGCCTGCATGGCCGCTGTCTGGCCGTAGTTGCGTCTAAAGCTCAGCACTTTTAACTGAGGATACTCTGCCATCAAGCCGTGCAAAACAGCCGCCGTATTATCCCGGCTTCCATCATCCACCGCCACAAGCTCCCATGTCATGCCCGTATCTTTCAGGGCATCCGCCACACGGCCTACCAGCAGGGCGGCATTTTCTTCTTCATTGTACATGGGTACAACCACAGCAACTTGAGGAGCGGGCATCAGGATATCCTTTTATTTTACACGTTTGTTTTAGCGTTATTCTTTCACCCTGTCCACCAGCACAAGGCAGTAACCGCCGGTGCATATCTGCGGGGTTACTGTACCGCTGCGCACCAGAAACTCTTGTTTAAGGGCCGGCACATCCGCACTTTCGGTCAACACAAGGGCGCGCCTTCCTTCAGGTATGGCCGCAGGCACCTGCAAGGCTCTCTCCAGTTTTAAAAAGGGCTTGCCGGATAAGTACAGAACAGACGGCTTATGAAGCCCCAAATGAATAATCGGCATGCCTTCCGGCGCCCCCACCATACGGCTTGCCAGCGTGGCGAGGGGGGCCTGTGTATAAGCCCACACCGTTGGCACAACGCTTTGCACCACCATTATCAGGGCCAGCAACCATACACACAAACCGCTCATAAGCCAGGGCCGCCATCCACGGGCAACGCCCAGCGCATGTCCAATCATCACCGCGGCCACGCCCATTAACACCCCTGTCAGGATAAAGCCCATCCACGGCACCTCAACAGGCTGCATCAGCACCTCTCGTAACAGGCTGTCTTCGGGCGGCCACGAGACATTCATCCACGTCAGCATATATCCGACCCATCCCCGCGGGCGCATTTCCTGAAGTTGAACAAGCGTCCACCCCAGCCCCCCCACAACACCGGCCATAAGCAGCCCCCACAACACCATGGGGATACGGGGCCATGTGGGCAGCTTCATGCGGGGGAAACGCTCCAGATAAGCGCCAAATGCCAGTGCAAACCCCATATAGGCAGGTACAATATAATGGGCCAGTTTGGTTGCGGAAAAACTGAAGAAAACAATCACACCCAGCGCCCCTATCAAGCCCAGCACCGGCAAGGCATCGCCGGCTTTTTGGCTGGCCAGGCGTTTTCGCCAATCTTTTCTGAGCCACATCACCACCGCAGGCAGCATAAAAATCAACGGGAACATCCCCACCACCATCACCACCAGATAATAAAACGGACTGTCCGATTGTGTATTAGAAAGGCCGCCCCCAAAGCGCTGTAAATTATGCACAACAATAAATTCATAGAAAAAGCCCCAGCCTCGCTGGCTGACAAGCCAGACAATCCACGGTGTCAGGCACGCAATTACCACCAGCAAAAGCTCGGTCGGGTCGGCCCGGTGCCATACTTTTTTCCAGTTTTTTCTTGTATCGGCCCGCCCGAATATCACAAAAAATCCTATCAAGCCCGGCACCAGCCACGCAATGGGCCCTTTTGCCAAAAAGCCTAATGCCGCCAACACACCCACACATAATTTTCCCCAGGGCCACGGTTTTCCATAGAGTAAACGAATGGTTGCAAGTGTTGTCGCCGTCACAAAAAACAGAAGAACCGCATCCGCCGTTGCCGCGCGCCCGATCACCAAAAACCCGAGAGAACTGGCCAGGATACTCCCGCTCCACAAGGCCTGTCTTATTTTGCCCGTTATCTTAAAAACACCCCACACTAAAAGCAAAATTGTGGCGATAGAAAAAACAGTGCTCGGCAACCGTGCCGCCAGCAAACTTTGTTCTCCCAGCACTTCCATGGCGGCCGCCTGCATCCAGTAAATAAGCGGGGGCTTATGGTAACGCGGCTCCCCGTTATAGCTGGGCATGCTCCATGTTCCGGTCTCGATCATTTCAATGCTGGCGCGGGTAAAAATCGCCTCATCCACATCAAACAATCCATAGCGACTATGGCCAAACCCAAACAACGCCACAACTCCCAGCATTAACGCCAACAACACCCAAAGTTCCTGCCCGTGTTTTTTTATCCAAAGGGTGGGGCTCATGCGTCTCTCTTTCCTATACCCATTTTATGGCAGATAACCCACGAGACACCCCACCCCAGAGCCGCCCCTGCCACCACGTCTCCCGCATAATGGCTTGTCAGGGTCATCACCCGTGCCACCGCCACCGCCGCCACCATCAGCACCAAAGGCACACGCCACGCGGGGAAAGCCATACCCAGCACCGTTGCAATGGCCGCCGTACTCGCCGTATGCCCACTGGGGAAACTCATAAAACTGCTGCTTGCAAAAGGCGTTACGTCAAAAGGCCATGTCCCGTTCCATAAAATCTCTTTCGGTCGTGGCCGCCCTATCATATTTTTAAGGATAAAATTCATCACACCTACCACGGCAAAAATAGGGATTCCTGCCCACACCGCACGGTGGGCCGGTGTGAGATTTTTCCACGCGGCACACCACACAAACCGCCCGCGCACAAACAAACCAAGCTGAACAAATGCCCCCACAATCCCACGCCCCATCACCACAATCCCGTGACCTTTGCAGGCATGCGTCCCCAACGCCACCACAAGCAACGCCAGTATCTGGTTACGCCCCAGCCCGATATCAGAGATCGTCCGCGCCACCGCATCCACACTCTCATGATAATGTGCCGCCAGCCAAAATTGAAGCCGTATATCCGCGCCACTCGCCCATAAAAGCATGCCTGCGGCCATACCCCACAGAATAATAAGAGAACTTGTTTGCCACGCACGCATACCTTTTTGTAGCGGTTTAAGCCTTTCTTGTCATGACGTTTCTCTCAAAGGGTGCTATAACCCGCGTCATGGCTGCTCATCGCCCCTATCATTTAAACACCCTTACCACAGGCACATGGCCGGTCATGCGCCGCCTGGGTGTCAGCTACTTATGGCCGTTTCGCGCGCAACTCGGCTGGGCGATGATGGCTATGCTCATCGTCGCCGCCGCTCTTTCCATGCAAGCGCACCTTATTCAACCTCTTTTTGATAACGGCCTGATCGATCGCAAAATCGGCGTCATGAACACCGTTATCTTCACCCTGCTGGGCCTCACACTCATTCGGGGTATTGCGGCCTACTATCAGGCCAACTTTATGGAAGGTGTGGGCCAGCGGCTCATCGCCAGCCTGCAAGAGGAAATGTATCGCAACACCCTCAAGCAATCGCTCGGTTTTTTTGCGGCTCACCCCAGCGGCACACTCACCAGCCGCTTCGTGGCCGATCTTTACCGCCTTAAATACGCCACCACCCAAATCGTCAATGGGGGCTTGCGGGATGTCGCCACCATCATCGGTCTCACCCTTAATATGTTCATGCAAGATTGGCAGCTCACCCTCATCACCCTCATGATCCTGCCCCTCAGCATCATCCCCATCCGCCGTTTCGGTAAGCTTATCCGTAAATACAGCCGCCAGAACCAGGAAGTCACCGCCCTGTTGTCTCACCACCTGCAACAAACCATGCAGCATATTCGTCAGGTTCAAAGCTTCACGGCCGAAAAGTTTGAGCAAAAACGCACCAGTGCCATCATTCAGGATGTCCTTACCAACACGCTCAAAGCCGTGCGCGTGCGGGCACTCAGCTCCCCGGTGGTAGAGCTCATCGGCACCGCCGCCATTGCCATTATTCTCCTTTACGCCAGCCGAAGAATTGCCGATGGCACGCTGTCACCCGGGGCCTTTGCCTCCTTCATGGCCAGCCTTGTCATGCTGTCTCGCCCGCTTAAAGGCATCACCAATCTTAATAATAATCTTCAGGAAGGTCTTGCCGCCGCCCAACGCGCGTTTGAGCTGATTGACGCCAAGCCCGAGCTTAAAGATCTCCCCAAAGCCCTCCCTCTCCAGCTTAAAAAGGGAGAGATCACGTTCGAGGACATTACCCTCACGTATCCAGATGGCACCGTCGCGCTGGATCATATCTCTTTCACCATTCCCGCAGGCCACACCGTGGCGTTCGTGGGGCCAAGCGGCGCGGGCAAATCCAGTCTTATCAACCTTGTGCCCCGGTTTTACGGGCCCAGCAGCGGCCGCATTCTGATCGACGGTCAGGATATCAGCGCCGTCAGCCTCACAAGTCTCAGGGAGAAAATCGCCCTCGTCTCTCAGGATGTCGCCATTTTCGATGATACCATCGCGCATAACATCGCCTACGCTGCCCCCAAAACGGCGGAGGAAGATTTGCATAACGCTGCCAAAGCCGCCGCCGCCCACAGTTTTATTCTGGAGCAACCTTTCGGGTACGAAACGATGTTAGGAGAAAACGGCGTGCGCCTCTCAGGCGGCCAAAAACAACGCCTCGCCATTGCCCGCGCCCTTCTTAAAAACGCCCCGCTCTTGTTGCTGGATGAAGCCACAGCCAGTCTGGATACCCAATCCGAGCAGGATATCCAAAAATCCATCCAAAGCCTTGCAGAAGGCCGCACCACCCTCATGGTGGCCCACCGTCTCTCCACCATCACCCACGCCCACACCATTTATGTGATGGATAAAGGCCGCATTATCGAGAGCGGCAGCCACCGCAGCCTGCTCGCCCGGAAAGATAGCCTGTATAAAAAACTGTGGGCCGCCCAGTCCGGCGGCTTGTCATAGCCCCTCAACTAGGCTAAAACCCACCCCAAGGCGGGTATAGTTCATCGGTAGAACGGAAGCTTCCCAAGCTTCAGAGAGGGGTTCGATTCCCCTTACCCGCTCCATGTTTACACCCCGCCGCTCTTTTCGCTGTCTATGAGAAAGAAATAAACGTGTCCGATCTCCCCAACATTTCCACCGCTAGCTTTCATATCCCCTCACCCGAGAAACTTTCCACCCCTCTCTCCACGCACAAACCGCGCATTCTGCTGCTTTATGGTTCGCTCCGTAAACGTTCATTCAGCCGCCTCGTTACGCTAGAGGCCGCCCGTATTCTAGAGGCTATGGGGGCAGAAACCCGCATTTATCATGCGGATGGTCTTCCTCTGGCCGATGACACCACGGAGGATCACCCGAAAGTGCAAGAGCTCCGCGATCTCTGCACATGGTCCGAAGGCATGGTCTGGTGCAGCCCGGAGCGTCACGGCGCCATGACAGGCGTCATGAAAACACAGATAGACTGGATACCCCTCGCTCTGGGTTCCATCCGCCCCACGCAAGGCCGCACACTGGCGGTTATGCAGGTATGTGGGGGGTCTCAATCTTTTAATACCGTCAACCAGCTTCGTCAGCTGGGGCGGTGGATGCGCCTCATCACCATCCCCAACCAATCCTCTGTCGCCAAGGCGTATCAGGAGTTTGATGATAACGACCGCATGAAACCCTCCCCCTATTACGATCGCATTGTGGATGTGATGGAAGAACTGATAAAATTCACCCTCCTCACCCGAGATGTCTCCGCCTACCTGACCGATCGTTACAGCGAGAGGAAAGAAAAGAGTTAAGACAAGAAGCTCTCGGTTACGCTCTCAAACCTTAAAATTTCCTCACTCCAACCCCACCCGAACACTCACGCCCGCGGGCACGGGACGCACTCGGCCCGTGGCGGGGTCGCGGCGCAAGGCGCGGCCGCCCGCCACATCTTTCCCCACCACACCCATCACAACAGCCCCCAGGCTCGGGCACAGCGTGCCAAACAGCGCCCGCCACACGCCCCGCACATGCCACACCCAGCGCCAGCGGCTTGGC
>PFND01000043.1 GCA_002791805.1 Alphaproteobacteria bacterium CG_4_10_14_0_8_um_filter_53_9
GTCGCGGTGGATATCAACAGCGGCCGCTCCACGCAAGAGCGCGGGATCGAAGAACCCGCCGTCAAAACCAATCTGGAAGCCTGCGAAGAGCTGGCCCGTCAAATCCGCTTGAGAGATCTCGCCGGGCTGATTGTGGTCGATTTCATCGATATGGAAGACTTCCGCAACATCCGCAAAGTAGAAGGCGCCATGCGCAAAGCGCTGCGGAGAGATCGCGCCCGCATCCAGTTCGGGCGCATCTCCGAGTTCGGGCTGATGGAAATCTCCCGCCAGCGCCTGCGTCCCGCCTTTTCAGAGAGCCACCTCATCGCCTGTCCCCATTGCCTTGGCAGCGGTCAGGTGCACAGCCCGGCCAGCAGCGGCCTCATGCTGCTTCGCCGGCTGGAAGATGATGAATGCCGCGAGGCCGATCGCGTCTTCGTCAGCACCTCGCCAGATCTCATCGTCTGGCTCCTCAATCACAAGCGAGACGCCATCCGCGATCTGGAATCCAAGTACAAGTATCAAATCCAGTTTAAGGGAGACCCCACCCTCGTCGCGCCAGATCACAAGCTGGAGCTGGTCAACATCAAGGCCGATGGTACCGAGAGCACACAGATGATCGACGGCACCGTGCGCGAGCAACCGGAGATTCCGCCAGAGCTTCGCCAGTACCCCACACGGGGCCGTGGGGGCGCCCAGAATAAAGATAAAGACAAAGAGCGCACCTCAAATAAAAACGAGAAATCCTCAGAGGAGCCATCCGGCAGGTCTCGCCGCAATCATAAAGATAAGGATAAGGACACTAACAAGTCCGCACCTCAAAAGGCGGAACACGCCGGCAAGCCGGAAAAGGTGACGAAAAAGCCAGACGCAAAGCCAGAGGCTAAAAAAGCGCCTGTCAAAGCCTCACCCGCGCCAAAACCCAAGCCAGAGGCGAAGGACGAGCCCCTCGCCATCGCCAAAATCACGGCAGATACCAGCAGGCCCACCCAGCCCGCCCAAAAGCCGGAGCGTAAAAGCATGAAAATCACGGCCGAGCCGGATACAGATGCGCAGGATACCCCCCTCGCCGTGGTCAAACACAGCGTAAGCGAGGGTAAAGCCCCGGCCAAAAAGCCCGCAGCCACCAAGGCAAAAAAGGTCGAGAAGACCCCTGAAAAGGCGGAAAAAGCAGAAGACGTCGCCAAACCCGGCAGCCTTCTCTCCCGCCTCCTCACAAAAAAAGCCTAAAAAGGCAGCCATCTCGTCAAAAAGCCCCCGCAAGGGGGCTTTTGCCATAAAGGCAAACTCTTGCACCCTTCTCTTTTCGGGCGTATATTGATTGCAACAATAAGGTGTAAAAAAGCATGAATCCCCTCCTCCTCTGGCAGCAAACCCTTGCCGCGCCCTTTCAGGCACAGGCAGCCTATTTTCAAACGGTCAGCACCATCATGCAGTCTCGCATCAAGGCCGTCACGCAGTGGCAGCAAAACGTGCCCGCACACATGCAGCAACTGGCAAGCTGCACAACCTGGCAGCAAGCCCACAAGGCCCTCACACAGTGGAACATCGAAACCGTGAGCGCCGCCAATCAGCTTAACCTTAGCACACACAGCGCCCGCATGCGCCTGCTGCAGCACCTCAAATCTCTCACATCACCTACCGCCACGGCTCTTTCACAAACATGCGAGAGCTTGGTAAAAACCGCTTCATCGTCAACAGCGCAAGCAGCGCCCTCAACGTCCAAGGCTCCGGCAAGCTCAACAAGCACAGCGCCCAAGGCCTCGCCCCCGTCCTCTACAACCACGGCCACGGCATCTGCAGCGTCCACCACCACAAGCAGCAGCACCACCTCTTCAACAGAAAAAACAACACAAGCCTCATCCACCTCTTCTCCTCAAAAAGAAGATCCTCAGCCTGCCCTGCAACTGGTGGAAGGTACGGTCAGCAGCACCACAAATCCTTTGCGCCAAACCATCAGTCCCACAGGGGCCAGTGCGGCCCGCTCTGCGGCCTCATCATCAGCACGCCGTTCTGTGGTAGCCCGCCGAAGCACCTCAAAAAGGTAACCTCGCATCTTGCATATCGCCGGGCATTTTTGGAGAACTTCCTTCGCGCTGGTCATGTTCGCAACGGCCCCCTTGGGGGCCGTTCGCGCGTCAGATGTCATCATAGATCCGGAGCTCACAGAGAAGCTCAACACCCTCGCCGCCCCGCTGCGCCCCCACCTCCAAGGCACAGAGAACACGCGCCTGTTCGTCATTAACGATGATACCCTCAACGCCTTCGCCACACCGGATGATGTGGTTTATATCCACAGCGGCCTCATCGGCAAAACCAAAAACGAGGAAGAGCTTCGCGGCGTCATCGCGCACGAGCTTGCCCACGTGGCGGAAAAGCATTTTCTAAGTCTGGATGCCGCAGGCAAAAAAGCCACCCTCACCACCTTCGGGGGCGTGCTGGCAGGCATCGGGGCCGCCATGGCAGGGGCACCGCAGGCAGGGGTCGCCTTGGCCTCGGCAGGTCAGGCCGCAGGCATTTCAGGGCTGCTCCAGCATACACGGGGGCAAGAGATGGAGGCCGACCAAACCGCAAGAAAAGCCCTCCTCGCCGCAGGCCTCGGCACCCAAGGCATGGCCGATATGTTTCGTATTTTGCAAACAGAAAGCCAACTGTCGTACGATGCCCCCCCGCCCTACCTCCTCACGCACCCCATGCCCGCAGGCCGCCGCCTCAGCGTGCAAGAGGATAACTTGACAGAAGCCCCCCAAAAAGATCTAGCGCCAACCGCCACCTATCTCACGCTCAAAGCCAAAGTGTTTGCCCTCACAAACACACCCCCCACCACACTCAGAACCTTCAGAGACGAGAGCTATCCCGCCCGCTATGCCCGCCTCATCGCCACCGCTCGCCTCGGTAAAATAACAGAGGCAAGGCAAGAGATAGATGCTCTCCTGCAAGAAAACCCGAATGATTTAGGGCTGCTGGATTTTAAAGCCACGCTCGCCCTCCAAGGCGGCAACGCGGCAGAGGCACTGTCCATTTGGCAAAACCTCCGCACCGCCTATCCTAAAAATCCTGTCCTCAGCTTTCAAGCGGCCGAGGCCGCACGGGCCACAGAAAATCTACCTCTTGCAGAGAGCCTGTACGAAGAAACCTTACGGATCTGGAGAGACTGGTCAGAGGCCTGGTACAGCCTCGGCCTCACCTACGGGGCAGAAAACAAACTTATCCAAAGCCACCTCTCTATCGCGGAGAGCCATTATTACTCAGGCCACCCGGAAGATGCCAAAACCTCCCTCAAAGTGGCAGAAAACTATTTTAAAACAACGGATAACAAAGCAAAAAACAGCGCAGACATCCCCACATGGATCGCCTCCCTCAAAACCCGCCTCAAACTAGACGACTAAAAGCACCTAAAAAACTCTTATTCCCCCTACCCTCTGCGCGTAAGCACCCAAGCTCTCATAAGCGCAAGTATCTCAAGCGTGTAAACTCCTGCACTCAACTCTCAACTTGCAACTTACAACTCATCCCTTATACTGCCTCCCATGCCTCCTAAAAAAACCACACCCAAAACAAAAACGAGCGCCATAAAAACGCCCAAAGCCAAAGCCGCAAAGGCTACGCAAGTGCCCACAGGGCAAATGTCGCTTAACTTTGCTCACTATCCGGATTTTGCCATGGCCATCGCCATGCTTAAAAAGCGCCACGCAGGCGCTACAGGCCAAACCCAAAAGCTTATTGGCAGCTGGGTGGATGAGTTAACCACAATTCAAAGCCAAATTACCAAGCTGAAAAAGCTGGAGGGCTTGACCTCAGCCGTCTCCCGCCCTATCCCAATGGATGAGTAGCTGAGTCACCGGCTCACATATAATTAAGAGAAACGAAGAACAGGCCACCCCATGTCCAAACCCAAGCAGCCCACAGGCGCCCTTAGCCTCAAAACTTTTGAAGATCTGACCAACCTCAACACATGGCTGGAAGCCACAACCCTGTCCGAGGTCACCATCGAGCAGAACGATACAAAAATCAGCCTCAAACGCTATAGCAGCACGGCATACACGGCAGCTGCCGCACCGGCACCCGGCCCGGCAGCTGCCAGCACCCCCGTGCCCCCCCCGTCTTCGCCCCAAAAACCTGCGGCGGGTACCTTTACATCCCCCATGGTTGGTACATTTTACACCGCCTCCACCCCCGAGAACCCTCCCTTCGTCAAAGTGGGCGATAGCATTAAAAAAGGTCAGGTTTTGTGTATCATAGAGGCCATGAAAACCATGAACCAAATCGAGTCCGATCGCGACGGCACCCTCACAGAAGCCTTCGTCAGCAATGCAACTCCGGTTGAGTTTGGCGAACCTTTGTTCGTTATATCTTAATAAGTTAAATTACTTTATTAAAGTCATATATCATGTTCAAAAAAGTCCTCATCGCCAATCGTGGAGAAATCGCAGTCCGCATTCACCGCGCCTGCAAGGAGCTCGGCATCAAGACCGTCGCCGTCCACTCCACAGCCGATGCCGACGCCCTCCACGTCCGCCTGGCAGATGAATCCGTCTGCATCGGCGGCAATAAAGCAAGCGAGAGCTACCTTAACATTCCCGCCATCCTCAGCGCAGCAGAAGTCACCGATGCCGAGGCCATTCACCCTGGTTACGGCTTCTTGTCAGAGAACGCAAAATTTGCAGAAATCTGCGCAAAACTCGGCTTCACGTTCATCGGTCCCAAGCCCGAGCATATCGATCTCATGGGCGATAAAATCAAAGCAATCGAGTTTGCCAAAACCTCTGGTCTCCCAACCATTCCAGGCTCAGGTGGCGCCATCTCAGATATTGAAATTGCCGTAAAAGCGGCTGAAAAAATCGGTTTTCCCGTCATCACCAAAGCGGCCGCAGGCGGCGGTGGCCGGGGCATGAAGGTCGCACACACAGCCGCAGCCTTGCGCGGCGCGCTGCACGTGGCCATGTCCGAGGCTCAAGCCAATTTTGGAGATAACCGCGTTTATTTGGAGAAATATCTGGAGCAACCCCGCCACGTAGAGCTTCAGGTTCTGTGCGATTCTCAAGGAAATGTAAGCATTCTGGGAGAGCGCGATTGCTCTCTCCAACGCCGCCACCAAAAGGTCATAGAAGAAACCCCCTGCGTCGCCCTCACCTCAGCGCAACGCCACCGCATCACCAAACAGGTCACCGCCGCCTGCCAAAAAATGAAATACCTCGGCGCCGGAACGTTTGAGTTTCTGTTTGAAAACGGAGAGTTCTATTTTATCGAGATGAACACACGCCTCCAAGTGGAGCACCCCGTGACCGAAATGGTCACCGGCATAGATATCGTGGCGGAGCAAATCCGTATTGCCGCCGGAGAGCCTCTCCGTTGCAAAAAATCTCCCGTCACCCCGCGCGGCCATAGCATAGAATGCCGGATCAACGCAGAAGACCCCCTCACCTTTATCCCCAGCCCCGGCAAGGTAACAGATTATTTCGCCCCGGGCGGCCCGGGTGTTCGGGTGGATAGCATGCTCTATCCCAGCTGCACCGTACCCCCCTATTACGATGCAACCGTCGGTAAACTCATCGTGCACGGCGCCACACGGGCCGAATGCGTCACGCGCCTCGCCCGCGCACTGGATGAGATGGTCGTAGACGGCATCAAAACAAACCTCCCCCTTCACCGTAAACTGGTCAGCACCAAAATGTTTGAAAAGGCAGATTACACCATCCACACACTGGAAAAACTTTTGGCGTCCGAGCGCCTTAAGTAATCAACTTAACGCTTTCCCCCACAAATCTTTTCCCCTATACTCATCCCATGCTCAAACTTCTTTATTCCCAAGCCGCCATTGCCTCACGACTGGATGATCTCGCCAGCGCCATCAGGAAAGATCTGGGAGACGTCAAACTCATTCACACCATCGTCACGATGAACGGCAGCATGATGTTCGCGGCAGATCTCACACGTGTTCTGGGCATTCCTCAAATCCTGCATTTTACAGGTGGCAGCTATTTCAAAGGGGCCATCAAGCACGAGGTGGCCTTAAATCCAGAGACACTCCCCACCACATTCGGCGGTGCCCCTGTTCTTATTCTGGAAGATATTTTAGATAACGGCACCGTCATCAAACAACTCCGCCAACTGGCGGTGGAGCGTCAAGCTGGCAAAGTCCTCAGCGCCGCCCTTTTTAAGCGGATGGGAAGCGAATCCACAGCCGATCATGTCGCCTTCACCCTCCCCAAGGATAGTTTTGTCGTCGGCTACGGTCTGGATATGGATGGCAGATACAGAGAGCTAAAAGATATCCATTGTCTGGATACTGGTATCGCCAGTAATAAACCCGGCCTCTGCTAACCCCTTTCTCCCCCACCTATTGAGCATAAAAAAAAAGAGGCGCAAGCCTCTTTTTTTAACTCCCCTACTCACCTAAAAATCCTTATTGCCTATCCATCAAATCATGTAAAGCGTCCACAGGCATCTCGGGTGTGGAGGGTGTTGGCGCAACAGGCATTTCGGCCTCGGCATTAGCTGGGGTAAACACCGTACCGGCACCCACACCGGGTATAAAGTAAGGGTCCGTAGCATCATTCGCAGGAGAAGAGTCGCTAGGTGGCGCCTCATCATCACGGCCCGCAGGCAGCTCATTTATCTGAATAACAGGCATCACCGTGCCCACTTGCTCAGGGCGCTCTTTGTCGCAAGCCACAAGCTGAACATCATAACGAGGATGATCAAGGGCAGAAACTTCAGGGTAAGTGCTAAACATCCAGCCTTCAAAAAAGCGCTCACCACCGCCCAAAGGTGCCATGGTCAACCACGCCGCATCTTGTCCGGGGCGGCCTTCAATGCTTTTTACGCAACGCCCCACCGTCACACGCAAAGGGGCACCTGTTAAGTCAGTGCCCACGGCCCCTGCAATAACCTGTAGTCGGTTGGTTTGCTTGTCTAAAATACGCACCAAGGCTGTTTTACCTTCTTGGCCGCCGCGGCGGCCTCCCGTAGGGGTGGTGGCAGGTGCCGCCGTTTCAGCCGCACGTGACTTATCCAAAAACGGAACTTTCTCGCGCCAGTCAGCCCAGCTTGTCAGCACAGGGGCGCTTCCCAAAACAACAAGGCACACCAGAAAAGGTAAGCCTTTATAGCGCATTACGCACGCTCCTCATCAGAAGGAGCAACTTTTTCACCCATAAGCGTGTTTTTAATGGCCTTAAGCTCGCCCATCATCTCATTCACACTCATCAAATTTTGTTGCACAGCATCTTTAAGCTCAGATTTTTTGGCGTTATCCAAATAAACCTGAACCCCGCGCACACTATATCCTTGATTATAAAGCAAATCTTGAATATGGCGCAAAAGAGCAATATCTTCAGGGCGATAAAACCGCCGTCCACCACTTTGTTTTAAAGGCTGTAGCTGAGAAAACTTGCTTTCCCAAAAGCGCAAAACGTGGGCTGCCACTTTAAGCTCCGCTGCCGCTTCCGTAATTGTCTTATAAGCACCATGTTTTTTACGGGTTGTCACCTTGGGGGGCGGCGCTTTTTTGGTGCGCTTTACAGGTGTTTTAACCGCAGGCTTGGCCTCTTCTTTTTGTTTAGAAAGACCAAAAACATCAAACATTTAAAAAACTCCGCTCACAATATACATTAATAGAAAAAACCGGTTTAGGTAAGGTTACTTACCGTCGTTCACACGCTCTTTCAAAATCGGAGAGGATTTAAACACCAGCACCTTGCGGGGCGTAATGGTCACTTCCACACCGGTTTTAGGGTTGCGGCCCACGCGGGCGCGCTTGCTCCGCACAGAAAAATTGCCAAAGCCGGAAATTTTAACGCTTTCGCCGCGCTCCAGCACTTTCATGACTTCTTCCAAAACAACATCAACCATTTCACCGGAGGCTTTGCGGGAAAGGCCCACATCATGATAAACCGCCTCCGCTAAGTCCATACGGGTCAGGGTTTTGGGGTCATTCGTCATCTTATATTCCTCCACATCTCGAATAAATTTACTAAAGGGGAACCTACGCGTGCAACCCAAAAAGGTCAAGCAAGCAAAGCTATTTTTTCAGCACCTTACCCACTTTTTTCGGGGCTCGCTTAAAGTTTAATGACAGCGTCGCCCCACACAAAACCCGCACCAAAAGCCTGAAGCAGCAAAACATCACCTTTATCAAAGCGTTCCCATGCCTCATTCAGGGCCAGCGGAATACTCGCGGCGGAGGTATTGGCATGTTTATCCACCGTCACAACCACCTTTTCCATAGGTAAATCAAGGCTCTTTGCCGCCGCCTCTAAAATACGAAGGTTCGCCTGATGTGGCACCACAAAATCCACATCATTTAAAGTAAGGCCCACGTCAGCCAAAAGGGCAGGCGCACTCCCCATCTGACGCACGGCATGTTTAAACACCTCGCGCCCCTGCATCTCAACCACCCCGGCAGTCCCTGTCAAACTTACACCGCCCGTGGCCTGCAGCGCACTCGCCATCGTACCATCACTCCCCATGGAGACACCCAGCAAACCCACAGGCTCTACCCCCGTCTGGGGCTGTACTTTCATCACCAAAGCCCCTGCCCCGTCACCAAAAAGTACGCACGTGCCGCGGTCTTGCCAATCCACAAGGCGGCTGAACACATCCACACCCACCACCACAGCGGTGCCTTTTCCTGCGGCCAAAAGGTGGCCTCGCGCCACACTCAGGGCGGCCAAAAATCCGCCACACGCCGCATTCACATCAAGGGCAAAACACGTAGTCGGCAAGGCAAGCTCACCTTGCACCATCGCCGCCACACTGGGGAAGGTTCTCTCAGGAGAGCACGTCGCCACCACCAAAACCGTAATATCATCAAGCGCCACGCCCGAGGAAGCAATGGCCTTGCCCACAGCCTCACGCGCCAAACTCAAGGTTCCTTCCGTCTCATCGCAAATGTAACGCTGTTGGATGCCGGTACGGCTTTCAATCCATTCACTGTTGGTCTCCACGCCGCGGGCCGCAAGGTCAGCCACAAGTTGGTTGTTAGAAACGCAGCGTGCCGGCAGCGCAGCACCCACACCTAAAATAGGAAGCTCATAAGCAATATTCATATCCCATCCATACCGCACAAAAAAGCCCGCCACAAGGGCGGGAACTTTTTCAGATCGAGCTTTTTTCAAGCCCGGTCAAGCAAGCTTACTCAGCGGCAACTTCAGCATCAGCCTTAATCTTGGCAGGCTTGATCATCTTACCGCGGTACCACATGCTGCCATCGGCCTCACGGGTGGCGTGGTGACGACGCACGAGCGTACCTGTATCAGGGCTCTCGGCGTAGCTACCAATTTGGGCAGCCGCTTCGGCATTGTGGTGGGAGCGACGCATACCGCGCTTGCTCGGAGATGTTTTGCGCTTAGGAACAGCCATACTCGTAATCCTTTATCTCTTTATTTACGGGGCACACAAAAGCACCCTCAGTCGCGGCCTTCTAACCCATTTCCACACCCATAGCAAGACCTTTTCAGCATGTTTTTCACTAGACGCTCCCTTCCCCTCGCGCTAAAGTGGTAGCCATGAAAAAGAATATCACCCTTCTCGCCCTTGCCGCATTGGCTCTCACAGGCTGTTATCGTACCGCCAGCACACACGGTCAGGTTATTTATCCCTCTCAGCTGGCGCAAATAAAACCAAACGAGACAACCGCCAATCAGGCCCTGCAACTTCTGGGCACACCCAGCGCCATGGGCACACTTAACGATAATCGATGGTATTATATAACAGATACACAGGTGGATACCCCCTTCAAACCCAATCAGGTTCAAGGCCGCAGCATTGTTATTTTAGATATCGATCCCAGCACAAGCCTCGTCACCGCAGTAAATACAAAAACAGAGGAAGACGCAAAAAACCTCACTCCGTCAGAGGCCAGCACCCGCACCTACGGTCAAAAACTTGGCCTGTTGGATCAGCTCTTCTCCAACATCGGCCTTGCACGCTAACCGCCCCAAACGATGTCCTTCTCGGCCCGTGCCGTCTCGGGGGGCCATGTTCGGGCTGGATGCGAGAATCGCCCTCGGCATCTTCGCCATTCTGGCCATGGTCACGGGCTTCCTCGCCTTTGGGCGCATCCAAACCGCACGGGATACGAAGCTGGTCAAGCAACTTCAAACCATAGAAGAATCGCTGGAGGCCTATCAGGCCGATATGGGCACGTTTTATCTGTTCACCCTTAATAAGGATAAGTCAGAGGATGGCGTGCACGATATTGAAGCCCTGTGGGATAAAGATTTGGTACTAAGCGGCTTCCAAAAAAACTGGAACGGCCCCTATCTTCACCGCACCAGCAGGCGCATCCAGCCTTACGGAAACCTAAGCGTCTTTTACGCGCAGCCAGATAGGCAGAACACCTGCACGACCGATTCAGAGTGCTATCTCTGGCTGGCGCTCAGCAATGTGCCGGAGAAAATCTGGCTCACCGTCAACCGCATTTACGATGAAGCCGGCGGTAAAATGCCGGAGAATCCCACCATGGCCGCCTCTCTGGGCCGCCTCCAGGCAGATGAAGCCACAGACCCTCGCATGCTTATCCTCCGCACCATTGCCCGCCCGCAATAACCTCGGTAATCTAAGCGCATGAATATACAGAACACCATGCCTTCAACTCCCAATTCTCAACTCCCAACTCCCAACGGCGCGCAGCGCGCAGCTATGTTTGGTCTGGATGCCCGCATTGCCCTCGGCATTTTCGCCGTCATCGCCATGGTCGCAGGCGGCACAATGGTGATGAATCTGGATGATCAAAAAGCCAAAGCTCTGGCATCAGAGGTCGCCGATACAGGCAAAGCGATAGAAGCCATTCATTACGATTTAAAGGCCGATCTCTGGCTCTCGCTCCTCAACCCGTCCGAGAAAAACGCCTTCATGGCCCTGTATGATAATGGGGTGATTATGGAGGAAGGCCAACGCCGCGGCCGCTGGAACGGCCCGTACATCCGCGCCACGAGCAACCGCCACAACAGCTACGGAGAGATGCTGCTCCGTAAACGCCAGGAGAATCATAAGAATGAATGTACCGATCCGCTAGAGCTCTGCTACGTCTGGCTCGTCTACGGCAAGGTCAAACCGGGCGTGGCCGAAAGCCTCAATCAGTTTTTGGATGATAAAGAGCTGGCACCGGAAACAACAGGCCGCGTGCAATGGACACCGGACGGCGACTACGTGAACCTCTACTACCGCGCCACCAAAGCCCTCTCCACCCAAACCGATTAATTCCCTCCTCACAACCAGAAATACGCCTATGGACAACATACCGACCCTTTTGGAGCTCATCGCGCAGAGAAAAAAGGAAAACTCCAAACCAGGATCCCGCAACGATCCCTATAAACTGGCCCTCGTGGCAGAAGACGGTAGCCAACGCTGGGTCGTCGCCGGCGGCTTCGGGGCAGCATTAGAAGCCATGAACATCCTGCCAGATCTGATAGTCGGCACCAGCGGCGGCGGTATTGGCGCCATTTATATGGCCACAGGCAGCGTCGCTCGGGGCTGTACCACCGTCAGGTACCTTAACCATGCAGGCTATCACAGAGACGGCAAGCTACCCAAACTCATTACCCCCACAAATCTCATGAGAAGAAAACCAATTATGGATGTTCACAGCCTCGTGCACACCGTTTTCTCTCATAAAGTTCCGATAGATTGGGACGCCTTAAGGGTCAGTCCCGTGCAAGTTTTTCTTACGGCAACCCACCGAGAAAAGGAGGATACTATCCTCCAACCTCTCAACAGCGTGCCAGAAACCATCCAAAAAGAAGCTCTCATCAATACCGCGCGCATCCCCATGGTTGCTCATAGCATCATGGATAAAAATGTCATGTGGGATGGTATGCTGTCGGCACCCATTCCGGTGCAAGAGGCCTTAAGCCTCGGGGCCACACATATCATTGTTATCCGCTGTAAAGGTGCGCACGCAAAAGGAGAAAATCTCTCATGGGTAGAAAATATCATTAACACGATCCTCAAATACCGCGCGCCGGATTTACATCAACGCATGCGTGGGCGGCACAAGAAAAGAGCCGAGGCCAAAACCATCACAAAAGAGATGGAAACAGAAGGCCGCGCCCTCACCCTCCAGCTCCCCCACGTCGCCATCGGCCCGGCAGAAATGCGGGAGGATAGGCTCTTCCGCACCATGGCCGCCGCCTATCAGCACGTCCCCAAAGTCTTAGGAGAATCTCCCCTCCCCTGGCCATCAGAATGGACAGATCTGGTAGAAGAGCATCTCTAACCACAAAAAAACCAACGGCCCCGCAAGGGGCCGTTGGCGTATCTAGAGTATTCTTAAGAGGCCGCTCCCCGTACCTTCTTCCCTACAACCTCAAGCACCTTGTTCACAAAGCCCACATCTTCAGCAGGCGCAAAGCCTTTGGAAATGTTAAGGTATTCATTGTAAAGCACGGGCAAAGGCGCCTCATCATTGGCGGCCATCTCGGCAAACGCCACCATCAATACACAGGCGAGAACGGGGTCAAGGCGGTCAAGCGTCCAGTTTTCCAAAAGGTGAGCCGAAAGCATGGTCTCATAACGGTCAAGGCCACCGGCAAGCTCGTCCACCAAAAGGTCATAAAGTTTTTTGTTGGCCTTGCGCACCTTCAGGCGGCCCCTAAAATCGCCCGAAACATCACGAATATCCACATCGCGGCTTCGCGCCCAAAAAAGCACCTGAACCGTCGCTAAACGGGCTTCCGTCCGTTCATCACCCGTCAGGCTTAAACGTTCATGCGGAAAGGCGTCCTCGCCGTTGTCCCAGTCCAAATCTGTGGTGATATAATCTTTCATATCTCCCCTATGCCCTAAAAAGAAGCGTTAAGCAACACAGGATAAAAAGATAGAAACAGCCGTGTCACACTAAGGCGTCTCTTTAAGTCCTTCAACAACCGCCGCAAAGTCCTCAACACCTTTAAACTCATGATAAACAGAGGCGTAGCGGATATACCCGATAAAATCGACCCCCTTCAGCGCGTTCAAAACAGCTTCACCCAGCTCCCAGCTGCTCACTTCGCTGCGGCTGGCATCCGTAAACTGGCCTTCAATATCGCTCACCACCTGGGCAATCTGGGCCTGCGTCACAGGGCGCTTGCGCAGGGCGGTCAGAATACTGCGCGTCAATTTCTCTCGGTCAAACATCTCTCGCTGTCCCGCGCGCTTCACCACCACAAGCTGTTGAACGGAGAAGCG
>PFND01000031.1 GCA_002791805.1 Alphaproteobacteria bacterium CG_4_10_14_0_8_um_filter_53_9
CTAAGGTGCAGGCATGACCCCTGGGCCTGACCATAAACCCCAAAGGCGCGACTGCCGCCCATGGTGGTGGCGAGCCTGTCTATATCTTCCACCGCCTCTTGCGCGGTTGTGTGAGCCCTGTAGGCGGCATCTCCCATATCTTTATGGCGCACCCACAAATCTTCTCCCAGTGCGAGGCCGAAACGTTCCTCTAATGCGGTGCGCAGCTTTTCCTCCCACCCGGTTGTCATGGCGATAAGCTGATCTTCCAGCTCTTTCTCGCTCACCGAGAGAGGCCAGTGGTGCGTGCGGATACGAAAGAAAAGACGGGCGAGTTCGTTATCTCCGTTCAGATCGGCCCTGAAATCGCAATCGTACCCATGACAGGCATCCATGAGCATTTTTTGAACCTTGGCGCGCACCGCCGTACTGTTTTTAGACAGAGGGAGAAGGACGAACGCACTGACCGTTTGCTCCCGTGCGGAGGGCCTTAACAACAGGCGAGGATGAGGATCCTCCTGCACCTGCGCCATAATACCTGCAAAGCGCAGGAGCTGCTCTGCCGGTGTCAGCAGAAGTTCATCCCGCGCGTAGGTTTCAAGCACGTTGACCAGCGCCCTGTAGGTATGGCCATGGCGGCTCCACGGGGCGGCGGCGAGGGCGGCGGAAACTTTGCCGCGCACCAGCGGAATCTCCCGCACGTGGGCGGTCATCGCCTGCGAGGTGTAGAGGCCTGCCCAGCGGTGCTCGCCGGTGACATTCCCTTTTTTATCGCGCTCCAACACGGCGACATAATCCAGCGCGGCGGGGCGGTGAACGGTGCTTTTCTCGGGCGTTTTGCTGATGACCAACCAGCTGTTTTCTTTCAGGTATTCCCCAAGGCTATCCCCCAGACTTTCTACCCGTGTGGCCGCTTTAACCTTGCTGACCCGCCCTGCAAACATGCCAAGGCCGCTCCGCGGGGTGGCCTGCACGACCGTCTCTTTTCCTGACCCTGAATAGTGATAATGCCGGTAGCCCAAAAAGACAAAATTCCCCGCAAGAAGCCAACGCAAAAAGGCGGTATTCTCTCTATCCTTACTGCCGGAGAGATTTGCTTTTTCTCCCATTACCTCTTCCAGAAGGTGGGTCATTTTGGGAAAATCTCTCACCGCCTGAAGGCTGGCGGTGAGACCTGTTTTGACCTGCCTTACGATCTCTGCGCCCTCATCATCCGGCTTGCGAAGCTGGACATAAATAAGTGCCGTTTTGGCCCCGCGTTTTGCCCCTTCCATGGTGCGGAGGCGCAGGACGTCTCCATCTTTTTGCACTTGCACCACGGGGTGTGCCATGCGCACCATATTGCCGCCCCCGCGAACGATGGCCATGCGAACGGTATCTGTTAGAAATGGTTGATCCGGCAGGGCGACGAGGAGATGGGCAAACCTCTCTGATACCTGACAGCGGAAGGCGACAAGCGGCTCTTTTTCCGGCTCGAAACTCTTTAACTGTTCCCCTATCCATACCCCTATGGCCTGACGTTCCTCGGGGGCGCTGCCAGCAAAGGCCGCTGCGCCCAGCTCGTGCTCCAGCAAGCTAAGGACACGACGTGCGGACTGCGGATTGACGCTTTTTTTGCTCACAATGCGTTTGGTGACCATGTGGGGACGACGGGGAAGGGCTGCCATGTTTTTCTCTTATTTTTTCTTTTCAGGCTTAAACCCTACGCCTCTTCCCCTCTCCTTCTCAAGCCCCGCTGCCCAGCCAAACAGCAGGGGTGACAATCCTATGATGTTTGTTTGAGCGTATGTGATAAAAAACCCGCCGTGTGGCGGATTTTAAAAACAGCAACCCAGTTATACGTCTTTCCGGTTACCTATCATGCTGATGACATCGCTCTCCACATCTGCCGTGACGCGCAGGGCGGTGGCGTTGGCCTGATAGGCGGATTTGGCTTGCAGGAGATCTACCAGCGGCTTAATAACATCGCCCTCTACATCTGCCCCGACGGCAGCGGCTTTGACATTTGCCTCGGACACGGCCGCAATATCTGCCGCGGCGGCGGCCTGACCGATTTCGACTTTATCGGACGGGGCGGCAACCGCTTTTTGATTGGCAACAAAGGCGGCGTTCAGATCTTTCGCCGCGGTGGCGGCTTTATTGCTCGCTTTGTTTAAGCCTTGAATGAGTGTGCTTGCTGCGTCGAGCTTCATGCTTTTCTCTCCTGTTATTCCTTGTTGTTGAGATACTACTTTAAGTTAGGCTCGTTTGTCCACATGTCTGCCACGATCTTCTCGTCCTTCTGACTTGCCGCGGGCATCGTACTTCTCGCTTGCCTCTTGTGTGCGGGCATCGGCCGCGACACCATAGGCGGCATCTCGTGTGTTTTCGTGACCTCCGCCTGTGTCTCTATCTTTATGGGAGCTGACGGCTGCCTTGCGTGCCTCGGTGGCAGCAACGCGGGTTGCAGGCTCTACGGGTGCCACGGCTGTGGCGGCTGCGGGGGCTGGCCCGCCGGCAATAGGGGTAACCATTGTTTATCTCTTCTCCTTGTAATCCCTTATACCTTAGGCACTTAACTTTCCTGACACTTGATTTTAATTGCCTTTTAGCCGCCATATTGCTAGGAAAGAGCTATGCTTACGCTTATTTTAGACACAACCTTGAACGGCCTTACCCTCGCCCTTGCCAAAGGTGACGAAATTGTGGCCCGCTATACCACGGCGGCGCCGCGTAGCGCCACCACCATGCACCCCCATCTTGTTCTGCTTTTGGAGGAGGTGGACGCGGCGGCTTCGGATATTTCCAAAGTGGTTTTAACCGTGGGGCCGGGCAGCTTTACCGGCATTAGGCTGGGGATTGCCGTGGCCGATGCCTTACAGCTGGTGCGGCCCGATGTGGAGATTGTGGGCACGGGGACGTTGGGAGTTATGGGGTTATGGGGTTATGGCATGATGGGGAAAGAGATTACCACGTGGGGAAACGCCTTTGGAGGACAGGTTTTTGTAGGGCGGTTTGGCGCCGACGGAGCACCTTTAGGCAAAGTTGCCTGTATGCCGCTGGCTGAGGCCGAAGCTACGCTGCATGACGGCGATGTTTTGGTGGCGGGGATGGGGATTATCACGAATGCTCGGGTGGATGTTTGGGTGGATGTTCTGCCACCTGAGGCGATTTTGGATGCGGCGCGGCTCTATCCGCTGCCTCCCCTGCCCCTTTACATTAAAGACCTTGGATACCGGAAAGTGGGGGAAGCATGAGTGCTTTAAGTTTACGGGATGAGCTTCCTGACGGGTTTTTTGACCCCATTTTCTCTGCCACTGAGGTGGCGGACATGCTGGCTTTGGGTGGCCACGCGCTTTGGGTGATTGAGGGGGAGGATGGCGCTGTGTGTGCTCACCTTTTGGTGCGGGTGATGGAGGGCGCGATGGCGGATATTCTCTCCCTTTATGTGGTGCCGGAGCTGCGGCGGCGCGGCTATGCCCTGCGCCTTATGGCGGCGCTGGTGCCTTACGCGCATGCTGAAGGATGTGTGGGCATTGCCATGGAAGTGCGCGCCAGCAACGATGCGGCGCGGGCGCTTTACGGGGCCTGCGGATTTGAGAAGGTATCAATTAGGAAAGCCTATTACACCGAGCCTGCCGAGGATGCGGTGGTTTTGGCGCTTGACCTTCCGAGCTAGGGCTTTTACAAGCAGGGCATGACTTCTATTCAGATACTTGAAAGCGCAGCGAGTGCCCCTGTGGTAGGGGCCGGGCGTTTGTTTATTAAAAACTACGGCTGCCAGATGAATGTTTATGACGGCGACCGCATTGCGGATATGCTCGCCCCCCTTGGATATACCCCTGTGGACGATGTGGCAGGTGCCAATGTGGTGGTGCTGAACACGTGCCATATCCGCGAGAAGGCAGATGACAAGCTTTTCTCTGACATTGGGCGCTTTAGGCGCGCGGCGGCTCCGGATGCCGTGATTGCTGTAGGCGGCTGCATTGGCCAGGCCATGGGGGCGAAAGTTATGGAGGCGGCGCCTGCGGTAAGCGTTGTGTTTGGCCCCCAGACCTACCACCGCCTGCCTGCGCTGATTGGCAAGGTGTTGGACGGCCGCACAGCGCGCGAGGGAGGGCACAAGAACGCCCCTGTGCGCGCGGTTGATACGGACTTCCCCGAGCTTGAAAAGTTTGACAGTTTGCCCCGCCCCGGGATGCGCGGGCCGAGTGCGTTTGTGACCATCCAAGAAGGATGCGACAAGTTTTGCACCTATTGTGTTGTGCCCTATACGCGCGGGGCCGAGATCAGCCGTCCCCATGCTCAAGTTTTAGAAGAAATACGCGCCATGGCGGCACAGGGAGTTCGTGAAGTGACCTTGCTGGGCCAAAACGTAAACGCCTACATGGACGACGATGGTGTGAGCATGGCGGGGTTATGTGAGCTGGTGGGCGAAGTTGACGGTATTGAGCGGATTCGGTTTACGACAAGCCACCCCAACAACACGACCGACGACCTGATTAACGCCTTTGCCACCAACTCCAAGCTGATGCCTTACTTCCATTTGCCTGTACAGGCGGGGAGCAACCGTATCCTCACCGCCATGAACCGCAACCACACGGCGGAGAGTTACCTTGCGACGCTTGAAAAAATTAAGGCCGTGACGCCTGATATGGCCATTTGTGGCGATTTTATTGTGGGTTTTCCCGGTGAGACCGAAGACGACTTTTTGGAGACGCTTAAGATTGCACATGCGGTGGGGTATATGGGCGCTTACTCCTTTGCGTATTCTCCCCGCCCCGGCACCCCTGCGGCCGACCTGCCCGACCAGGTGGATGAACGCACCAAAAAGGCCCGCCTTGCGGCGCTTCAGGCTGTTCTGGATGCGACCCACGGCGACTTCTTGAGCCGCTTTGTGGGTGACGAGGTGGAAATTTTAGTAGAACAAGTGCGCCCCTATGCGCCGCAGGGTGAGGACAGCGGGATTTTGCAGCTGCATGGACGGAGCAGACACAACATCTCCGTTAACCTTGATGTGCCTGAGGGTATGCCGGCTGAGGCTGTTCAGGCTTTGGTGGGGACACTTGTGCACGGGCGGGTGGAGGTGATGACGGGGCGGAGTTTGCGGGGGGTTTTAAGTAACTAAGATGCCAAGTGACTAAGTGATTAAGTAAGGTACGCGAAACGCGCCGACCCGATTGGTTGGGGCGGCGCGTTTTTTTATTTATGTCAGTTGCGTTTTTTCAGGCGGTTATAAGAATTTAACTTAATGGTGCACCGAATCTTTTTTGACAACCCCGCTGTTGGGGTTGGGATTCTGTGCGCCTTGGGAGAAAAACTATGAGACAATTTGCTCTTTTTTTCATCTTTGTCATCACCGGCGCCACCATCGCCATGATCGTTCTTGACGATGGTTACCGCGCTGGCGTCGCCGATATGGCGACGGCGGCGCAGGCGTGCTCTGTATCTGGTGCGGAAATACGCACCAGTACAGAGATGCGAGAATGCATCCACAAGGCACAAATTAGCCTTGAATACGCGAGCTTGCTTGATTAAGCGAGCTGACGGAGGGGGAAGTTTCCCCGCCGTTTTTTGTTTTTAGCTGGCTTTGGATTTGGGTTGGGATGACGCCACGGCCTTGGGCTTTTTGCCTGAGGTTCCTGTCGCTTTTTCCTTCACCTCTTCTGTATAAATAAGCAGAGGTTGGGACTGGCCTGTGATGACGCCTTTGTTGATGACGACTTCTTCCAGATTTTCGGTACCCGGGAGATCATACATCGTATCCAGCAGGGCATTTTCCAGAATGCTGCGGAGGCCACGGGCGCCTGTTTTGCGCGTAATGGCTTGTTTGGCAACTTCCAGCAACGCTTCTTTGGCGAAGGTGAGCTTCACGTTTTCCATGTTAAACATCTCTTGATATTGTTTAACGAGGGCGTTTTTAGGCTCGGTCAGGATTTGTATCAGCGCGTCTTCGTCCAGATCTTCCAGACAGGCCATAACGGGGAGACGACCGATAAACTCCGGAATGAGGCCAAACCTTACCAGATCTTCCGGCTCGGCGTGCTGGAACAACTCTCCGACACTGCGCTTATCTTCTCCCTCTACCACCGCATTAAAGCCCATGCTGCGTTTTTGAAGGCGGCCTGCGATGATTTTCTCTAACCCGGCGAAGGCCCCGCCACAGATGAAGAGGATGTTGGAGGTATCCACCTGCAGAAACTCCTGCTGGGGGTGCTTACGCCCGCCTTGTGGCGGAATGCTGGCGACGGTGCCTTCAATCATTTTAAGCAGGGCTTGTTGCACGCCTTCTCCGCTGACGTCTCTTGTAATACTGGGGTTATCTCCTTTACGGGAGATTTTATCGATTTCATCTACATAGACGATACCGCGCTGGGCACGCTCCACGTTATAATCTGACGCTTGAAGGAGTTTTTGGATGATGTTTTCCACGTCTTCGCCCACATAACCAGCCTCGGTTAACGTGGTGGCATCGGCCATGGCAAAAGGCACATCCAGAATGCGGGCCAGGGTTTGGGCGAGCAGCGTTTTACCACAGCCTGTGGGGCCGATGAGCAAGATGTTGGATTTGGAGAGTTCTACGCCCGGTTTTTCCTTCTGCGCGTGCTCCAGCCGTTTATAGTGGTTATGCACCGCGACGCTAAGGATACGCTTGGCTTTTTGCTGGCCGATGGCGTAATCATCCAGAATCTGCTTGATTTCCGCCGGGGTGGGCACCTTGCCGTTTTGCATTTTACCCAGTTTGGAGGCAGCCTCGGCCGCGATTTCCGGCGTGATATCTTCTTCCTTGATAATATCCATGCACAGGCGCACGCACTCATCACAAATAAAGACCGTAGGGCCGGCAATGAGTTTTTTAACTTCGTGCTGGGATTTGCCGCAGAATGAGCAATAGAGCGTAGAAGAATCGGGCTTTTTGGACATAAGATACCTTTGGGTTATTGGTGAGATTTTAGGCAGACCCGCGGGGTTGTCAAGGTGATTAGACGGTAGACGGGGGGTGGGGTGTGTTTTTTTGGGTTTGACGGGCGCACTTGCTTCGTATACTTATTTGTTACACCTGTTTATTTTTTCCGGCGTTGGCCGATGACTTTGGAGATTCTCATGTCTGACAACTCAACTCTTACTTGTTCTTTTTGCGGTGAACCCCATGAAGAAACGAAAAGGACGCTTATCGCAGGCCCAAATGTTTTGATTTGCGATGAATGTGTGGATTCGTGCATGGATATTCTTCTTCTCAACGAGGGCCATAACACGAATATTCTTGCGGTGGCGCGCTACATGCTTTTGCACCGTGGTGAGATTGCACGATTTGCTCATGCCCTTCAAGCACAGCTTGATCTGATCAGCAAAGTACCGATTTCGGCCTTGCAGGACCAGAATAACCCCATGCATGTGCGCTTAATGACAAATTTGATTGACTCCAAAAATGGATTGATCAATTGCATTGCTCCCCTGCTCTCTCTCGGAGATATGCCTGATGAGATTGAGCCGCCTTCTACCGTTGTTCATCTCAAGCTTGTTGGTGAGCCTGATGCTGATGACTCATCCCCCTAACGGAGAGAAAGAGAAACCCGCCTTGATTGGCGGGTTTTTTGGGGTTTTTATTTTGACATGCATGTCTTGTTCGTATACTTATTAACTTCAATTCTCTTCACTTAACTCACGTTTTTTGCGGTGCGCCGCGCAACCCTGGAGGTACTACGCATGACCACGACAAAATCCAATGATCTCGTGCAGGAAATTCTCGCCGCCGCAGAAGGAAAAGATCCTTCATCGTGGGAGTTTCTTCTCCCTGCTACGATGGAGGAAGCCGATCTTTGCGCTTTGGGGCAGGCACTTGGCCCTCACAGCATTGGCGTACACAGAATACGACGCCAAGAGCATGAAGGGCCGGACGTGTGGGTTTCGGTTGCCTGTTTTCACCTTTCCTACTCCATGGAGAAGCGGAAGAAATTCAACGGCGACCCGCCCTACTTCATCTCATACTCTCCTAAGGAGGAGGCATACACGTCTGAGGACCGGCACACCTCTCGTGTTGCCGACGGCTTGGGATGAGACAAGCGGCCATGCCCTCGAAAGAAAAGCCGGGACACTCCCGGCTTTTCTTCTTTTGTGACGATTTTTATTTTTTCTTCGGTTTTTCTTCCGGGCGGGCGGTGAGGACTTTATCTATCAGCCCGTATTTCACGGATTCGTGAGCATCCAGGAAGTGATCTCTGTCTGCGTCTTTCTCGATTTTGCTTTCTGTTTGGCCTGTGTGCTTGGAGAGGGTTTTGAGCAGCATGGATTTGGTGCGCTCAATCTCTTTCGCCTGAATGAGAATATCTGTCGCCTGACCTTGGGCGCCACCCAGAGGTTGGTGGATCATCACCCGGGCGTGGCCCAGTGCGTAGCGCTTGCCCTTGGCCCCCGCGGCCAGAAGCACCGCGCCCATGCTGGCGGCCTGACCGATACAGATGGTGGACACATCGCACTTGATGTACTGCATCGTATCGTAAATGGCCATGCCTGCGGTGACGACGCCGCCCGGGCTGTTGATGTAAAAATTGATATCGGCCTCGGGATTATCGGCCTCCAAAAACAAAAGCTGCGCCACGATAAGGTTGGCCACGTGATCGTTGACTTCTCCCGTTAGAAAAATGACCCGCTCCTTCAACAGGCGGCTGAAGATATCAAAGCTGCGCTCTCCGCGGGGGGTTTGCTCTATAACCATAGGGACGAGGTGGGACATATTTCTGCTTTCTTTTGCGGTGAGGATAGCTTGCTTTTTGGCAGTTGGGAAGGGGGACGTTAGGGCGTTGACGTACGAGGTTGGTTCGTATACTTATAGATTTGCCGAGACTTTCACTTTGTTTTTTCTTTGCGGTACGCCGTACAACCTTGGGAGACTACCATGCAGACACCAGCTGAACAGAGACTTGCTGCTGCCGCTGCTGAAGTTGCGGTGGAGCGTGCCGCGCAACAGCAAGCCGACATGAAAATTCGCGTGAAGCAACTTGCTGCTCGTGTTCTAGAAAGTGCGCAGCAAAATCCCTCCTCCTCTTGGGAAGACCATCTTCCTGATTATTCTGATGGCGAGCCGCTGAAAATGCTTGCCGAAGAGCTTCGGGCACACGGCCTTTCTCTCTGGCTGATATGTTCGCGCACGATGCCTTCGGACCCCCTCTGCCTCCAGCACATTGTGTGTCGACAAGATTACGACCCTGTGGAGAAGATTGAAGCTTACGGGGGTTATGTCTCATTTAAGCTGCGGTACTAGAGGATAGCAAATCACGCCGCCCACTCAACACAATAACCCGCCTTGATTGGCGGGTTATTGTGTTTTTAGAGCAGGGACTATTGAAGCTCGGAGAGGAGATCTTTGGCTTCCAGTTTTTCCTCTTTCACCTCGGCTTTACCGAGAATGAAGCTGCTGACTTTATCTTCCAGAATGGGGCCTGCCAGTTGCTGGCGGTTGCGAGGATCGGCAAAGAATTGCTTCGCTTGCTCTGCCTGAGGGCCTGCCATTTGGATTTGGGCTTGAACAGCGGTGTTAAGATCGGCTGCTTCTACCTTCAGGCCTTCTTTTTTCGCGATTTCTGCCATCACCAGACCCAATTTAACACGGCGTTTTGCCAAGGGTTCCAGCTCCTTCTGAACTTCTTCTGGCGCTTTACCCAAGGCTTCCAGCCCGAGACCGCGTTGCTGCAGCTCTCTCATTTGGGCTTGCCAGAGAGCATTGTGCTCGGCCGCGACCATGTTGCCGGGAAGATCAAAATCGTTCGCTTTTTCCAGCTCATCCAGCATTTGGCGCTTGAGGCGTTGCTCGCTGGCGTTGGTAAGATCCCGCTGGGCGGATTTGCGCAGCACATCTTTAAGGCCATCCAGATTTTCAAAACCAAATTGTTTGGCGGTTTCGTCTGTCATCTCGCCATCTTTAGGGGCTTCGATACCTTCTACCTTCAGCTTGAACACGGCGGGTTTACCTGCCAGTTCGGCGGCGTGATATTCCTTAGGAAAGGTGACTTCCACATCCACTTCATCGCCCACTTTGGTATCGATCAGGCCTTCTTCAAAACCTGGAATGAGGCTTCCAGAACCCAATACGACTTTGAAATTTTCGAGATTTCCGCCTTCAAACGCTTTTTCTTCCTTGCCTTCTTTGGCATAGCCCTGGCCGGTAATGGTGACGCGATCGCCTTTATCTGCCGTGCCTTCTTTTGCTTCAAACGTTTGCATTTGTGTTTGCAGGCGGGAGAGGGCTTCATCCACCATTTCGTCTGTTACATCGGCTACGGGCTTGACCAGCTTGAGGCCTGTGTAACCTTTGGGCTCAAACTCGGGCATGAGATCCAGATGCGCGTGAAAGTGAAAATCTTCTCCTTCTTTCGCTTCGCCACCAGCGTCGTGTCCGCCACCTACGTGCACGTGGGGTTGGCCTGCGATGCTGAGCTTCTCGCTCTCGATGGCTTTGGGCAAAAATTCGTTCACCAGCATATTGGCGACTTCACCACCAATTTGATCTCCCACACGTTGCTTGACTACGTTTAATGGAACGTGGCCGGGACGAAAACCATCAATTTTCATAGTTTTGGCCAACTGATCTAACCGCGCGGTAAAGCGTTTGCTTACTTCGGCTGCGGGAATGGTCACATCCAACTGGCGAGTAAGGCCTTCGGACTTGGTGATGGAAACTTGCATTTTTTCGACTTTCTCTCTCTTTTTTGCGACTTTGGGGAGGGGGCGAGACTTCGCAACCTGCCTGCGCGATGCTTCGCTTTTTGCCAGCGAGGCATACGTTTTTCTCAGCTTTGGCTTTGGCTTAGCAAGAAAAACTAATGGGGCGGCTAATGGGGATCGAACCCACGACACCCGGAACCACAATCCAGTGCTCTACCACTGAGCTATAGCCGCCTTACGTTCTATATAAGGAGATATTCCCCCTATATGGCGCTTCTTATGGCCTAAAGTTTTTGTTTTGGCAAGTTGTCTTCGCACCTTTTTACCGCTAGGGTGCCCCCCGTGTGCGGATGTGGCGGAACTGGTAGACGCGCTGGATTTAGGTTCCAGTAGGTAACCCCTGTGAAGGTTCGAGTCCTTTCATCCGCACCAGATTTTATAAATGACGGAAGCTTTAATTTATGCCTGAGCTTAAAATTCAACTTTTACGAGATATTCCCCTACCTGCTTATGGCCGAGACGGTGATGCTGCCTTAGACCTGTGCGCTGTGATAGAGGCCCCCACCACCCTTGCTGTAGGTGACCGCATGTGGGCCGGTACTGGTTTTAACATTGCCATACCTGCGGGCTATGTGGGCCTTGTTCTCCCCCGTAGCGGGCTTGGGAGCCGAGGCCTCACCTTTGTGAATAATACCGGGGCGATTGATAGCAATTACCGTGGTGAAATCAAACTCCATATTATCAATACGGGAGTTGAGCCTTTACATATTTCTCCATTGGATAAAATTGCCCAGTTGCTTATTATGCCTGTGGCGACCGTAACCGTTACGCCCGTTGATAGCCTTGATGAAACTGTGCGTGGTACCGATGGATTTGGATCCTCTGGCAGGTAAAGCTGACACAGGGGGCTTTTGTTTTATGCGGGCATGTCAGTTTTTGCTTGCTGTTCTGCCCAACCCTTGATAGCGTGATTTTACTTAGACGTTCCCAATACCCTGCCTGACTGGCCGTCGAATAATAAAAAACCAATAAACAGCGGCGCCTCCTTATTTCCTTTCTCAAGAGGGAAACTTAACAAGAAAAGCTGCCCGCGGTGCAAGCGTTTTGGCCTAAAACCAAAAATAAAGCACGGTTAAAAAATCAATCCCCCTAAGAGCCAAACTGCCGAGGGGGATTTTATTATGAGCCTATGCAGCCCTAGGCGTTGAGATTTTTGAGAAAGACGTCTTCATCCTCTATTACAATACCGAGAGCTTGAGCTTTTTTGAGTTTGCTGCCTGCATCCTCTCCCGCGATGAGAATATCTGTTTTGGACGTTACGCTATCTGTCACCTTGGCGCCCCCTGCTGTGAGACGCGATTTAGCCTCTGGGCGTGACATGGCGCTGAGCGCGCCTGTGAGCACCACTGTTTTGCCTGTATAATACCCTGATTTTTTGGGCATTTCTTTATATAACTGGGGCTCCACAACATTTTTCAAGAGATTTTCTACCAGCGTTTGGTTGTGTGTATTTTCAAAAAATGCGGTAAGTGAGGCGGCGACTTTGGGGCCGATGCCATCTATTTGCGTGAGGTTTTCCCGGGCGTGGGGAGACGTGAGGGCTGCGTGCAAAACAGGCCAGCTGGGAAAGTTTTTAGCAAGGTCTTCCGCCGTTCTCTCCCCCACCAAAGGGATGCCGAGAGCTGTGATAAAGCGCGGAAGACTGGGCTTTTTAGCCTTATTGATGGCGGCGACGAGATTGGTGGTGGAGAGGTCTCCGAAGCCTTCCCACTCTTTAATAATATCTGCGTGGGTGGGAAGGAGAAAAAGATCGGCGGGAGTTTTAATAAGGCCTTCTTTTAAGAAAAGTTGGATTTGTTTTTCTCCTATTCCTTCAATATCATAACAGCTGCGGCTTACAAAATGGATAAGCTGTGCCTCTACTTGTGCGGGGCAATCGAGGTGGTTAAGGCAGCGCCAGTCTGCGTTTTCTTCCTCTTTAAACAGGGGGGTATGGCAGCGGGGGCAATGGGTAGGAAAGAGGTAAGGGACGGTGTTTTGCGGGCGTTTTGAGAGTACGGGGCTGACAACTTTGGGTATGACATCCCCTGCCCGCTCCACAAACACCGTATCGCCCACGCGGATGTCTCTTTTTTCTATATATTCCTGATTGTGGAGGGTGGCATTGCTGACCACAACACCCCCCACCGCCACGGGCTTGAGCCGTGCCACGGGTGTGATTTTACCTGTGCGGCCTACTTGCACATCTATACCCAACAGCTCGGTTGTGGCCTGCTCTGCCGGGAACTTGTGCGCGATGGCCCAGCGCGGGGTGCGGGCGAGCTCTCCCAACCGACTTTGCAGGCTTTTATCGTTCACCTTA
>PFND01000067.1 GCA_002791805.1 Alphaproteobacteria bacterium CG_4_10_14_0_8_um_filter_53_9
TGGGTTTTGGTGTAGGGCTGGAGGGCATCCTTGCTTTTGAAGCCCGCAGCGGGGTTGGTGGTGCATTTTTCGTGCAGGATGGCGTAGCGGAAGATTTGGTTACAGGTATCTTTGCAACGGCGGGCAATCTCACCTACCCCACGGGCTTCAATCCCTTTGAGCACGGCCAGAATGTCTTTGGGCGTGACGCTATCTATGGGGCGGCTGCCTATCATCGGGAAAACATCCCGCTCCAACCGCCTGAGAAGATAGCCCGCCGTTTTGGGCGTCCAGCCGTTCAAGTTGTGGGCGTGCCATTCCCGCGCCACGCTTTCAAAGGTGTTGGCCATACGCTCTTGCTGGGCCGCCTTCTTCTCTTTTTTAGTTTCGCCTGGGTCTATGTCTGCCGCCAGCAACTTGCGGGCCTCCAGCTTGCGTTCCCGTGCATCGGCCAGAGATACGGCAGGAAAAGCCCCCAAGGATAGTTTCTTTTCGGTGCCAAAGTAGCGATATTTGAGGTTCCATAGCTTACCGCCTGCGGGCGTCACCAGCAGGTAAAGCCCCTCGCCATCGGTGAGTTTGTAAGGCTTATCCTTTGGTTTGGCAGCTTGGATGGCGGTGTTGGTGAGGGGCATGTGGGGGCCTTTTTATTTGGGGGCTTTCAAAAGGCCCCCACAAAAGCCCCCAAAATGGGTGGATGTGGCTAGATGTCGAGAGGCTTTATTGGACATGAAGACATCATAAAACCCTTTATTTGCTTATGTCTAGTGGATTTTATGGGATTGTGTTGGATAAAAAACCTGGCGGAGACGAGAGGATTCGAACCTCCGATACGGGTTACCCCATATGCCGGTTTAGCAAACCGGTGCCTTCAGCCACTCGGCCACGTCTCCACGCGGCCGCAACTTGCCCTAGCTTGCGTCTTCCGTCAACCACATTTTGTGCGTTGTGAAAACCTTTTCTCTGTGGCATAACCTGCCCCGTACCTCTTGTGCCCGTAGCTCAGCTGGATAGAGCATCTGCCTTCTAAGCAGACGGTCGGACGTTCGAATCGTCTCGGGCACGCCATTATATCCCTTTTGAGGACTGTGGCTAAAATGTATCCCCTATAAATTTCTTATATTTCATGTGGTTAACAAATTTTTTTGACTGCCTATTCTTTGTGCATATGTGTACATGGGCGGTGTGGGGGATCTCCTCTTAAAAAGATATTTGCGCCTCTTTTTTATTCATAGTAGCTTTGTATCTGTCAACTTGTCATATAAGAAGAATAAGGAAAAAAGTTACTCTTTATTTTTTATATTACAATGACTTAAAAACATATAAACAAACAATAAGTGAAGAGATAAAAATGAAAAAAACATTTGCTATCGCCGCTGCTCTGACAGCCCTTGCGTCTTATTCCCATGCTGCGGACTTGGATGCGGTTGAAGCCAGAGTTCGTGATGATCTGAAATCTAAGATTGTTACCGACAAAATTATTGCCGCCATTAAAGCGCAAAATGAAGCCAATGCCAGCCTTTCTGAGGCAGACGTTAAAGCTTTGGATGACAAATGGCAAGGTGGCGACCAAGCCATGATTGACGCCAAGCTTGGTTCTGACGTTTCTCAAGATTTGAAGAAAATGGTTGAAGGCTCTGCCGGATTTTACGGTGAAATCTTCTTGATGGATAACAAAGGCTTGAACGTTGCCCAAAGCGACAAGACATCCGACTACTGGCAGGGCGATGAAGCCAAATGGCAAAAAACCTATCTGAAAGGGGCCGGTGCATTGTTTGTGGATGATGTGGAATTTGACGAATCTTCCCAATCTTTCACCACCCAAGTAAATGCGGCGATTGCTGACCCTGCTACAGGTGAGGTTATTGGTGCGGTAACCTTTGGTGTTAACGTAGAAGAATAGATCTTCTGCGGATTCGATAATGGCTTACGGAGATAGATTTCTCTCTCCGTGAGCCTTTTTTCTTTTTAAACGCAAGGCAAGCTCTCATGATGCTGACACGATTGACTCTGACTAAAAAATTCACGCTTTTTTTAACCCTGTTTATTACGGTGAGCATGGTGCTGCTCATGTCTTTTCAAATGTTTGATGGCCAGAAAAAGCTTTATGAGGCAGAGCTTGGCGGTAATCTTACCAACTCCTCTTTACTTGCGGCGCAAAGCAAGGGAGGTATCCAGTGGAAAAAAACCGACGTCATCCAGAAGATTTATGACGATTTTGTCCTTGTGACCGGGGGGTTGAACCTTTTAAGCATTCAGGCCTTTACGGATGATGCCACGCTCATTGGAGAATTCAAGAAAGAAGAGGTTCCTTCATCAGCTGAGGCGGATGCTGCCCTTATTATGAATCGTATGGACAGCTTGCGGCTTGGTGAGACGTTAAAGATTATGGGAGACAAACGTATGACCTTTTTTGTCCCCATCTTTTCTTCCAAGGAAGAATTAAAAGGCGTTTTGGTTTCCTCCTGGGATCTTTCTACCTATATGGCGCAACGAAACAAGGCGATTTTTGTTCAAATATCCTTAGGTATTGGTTTTTTGGTGATGCTTGTGGCGGTGATTACCCTGATGACACGCAGGCAGCTTAAGCAACCGTTACACAGCTTGATTGGATATATTACGGAGACGATTGATGAAGTGAGTGTGAACAGCCAAAAAATGGAAGATATGGTGAGGGTGATGGCAACCGCAGCGGAAGAGACAAGCCAGCAAGGTGAACTGATTGCCTCGAGCTCGTCTCAAGCTTCTGGAAACATGAACGAGATTGGAGGGGCGGGCATTAAATTGAAAGACTCCTTAGCCAATGTTACCCATAATATTAATGAGGCGGTGGCCCAGATTCAGATTGCGTCTCAATCGGCAGAACAGAGTACGGCGACCATTAACAGCCTGGATGAAGCCACACGCAAGATTGAAGAAGTGACAACCCTTATTGCCGATATTGCCGACCAGACAAACCTGCTGGCCCTTAATGCTTCTATTGAAGCGGCGCGAGCGGGTGAGGCGGGGCGCGGGTTCTCGGTTGTGGCGGATGAAATTAAAAAGCTTGCCCAGAATACGACCTCGGCAACGAACGATATTAACAACCATGTGCATAATATATCTGATGTTTCTCGGGCGAGTGTGGATGCTTTATCTCATATTGGAGAGGCGGTGCAGAGTATCCAAGATAAGACGGACGGTGTTTTGAAGGCCATGGAATCTCAGCATGAGGCGGCGGCCCAGATTACGGCCAATATGGAGGAAGCTGCACAAAATGTGATGCAGGTTGACCAAAATGTGACAGGCGTAAAAGAGGCCTCTGAAAGTGCCCAGAAAATTGCGCTGGATGCGCTGGATAGCATGAAGGAACTCTCTGAAAAAGCGCTTGCGCTGAAGACGTATATTCAAGATTTTCATCGGGAGATTTAAAAATTGTAACAAAGGTGCAACGTGCTGGGGCAGCTTTTGTTATCAAGGCCTCGTGATTTAAGAAAAGCGGCGTTAGGATGAGCCCCATGAAGAGATTTTATGCCTTTGCTGTGGCCCTTATTTTAGGGCCTGGTTTGGCATTTGCGGCGGACTGGGTGAATGTGGCCACGATTTCTTCCACCTTGGGTGTGAATGCTGACCGTATTTGTGTGGGCGAAGGGACGCGCGGCGAGATTGGTTGCCCGACGTATGCGCCGACGATTGATAGCGCAGGCTTGCTGACGGCGCCCGCTGGTGTGAGTGTGACGGGGATTGTGAGTGCGACGTACTTTGAAGGAGACGGGAGCCGGCTGACGGGGATTACGGGTGTGAGCACGCTGGCGAGCCTTACGGATGTATCGGCCTCTCTCCCTAACATTGGCGATGTGTTGCAGTGGGATAATGGGACATCCAAGTGGACGGCGGTATCTCAATCGGCGCTGATTTCGGGCAGTCAGGTGGCTTTTAGTGTTCACCGGAATGGAGTTAATCAGACGGTGACGAATGGTGGATGGACAACTTTGGATTGGACGACGGAAGCGTTTGATACCAATGATAATTTTGATCTTTCTACTGACCGATTTACGCCGACGGTGCCTGGGAAATATCTTGTTACAGTCAATTTCCATTGTACTGATTCAACGACTCAGTGTAATGCTGTGATCAATAAAAATGGCTCTCAAATAGTGGGCGCTTATGAGACTGGAGCTGCTGGAATGCCCAGAGCTACTGGTTTGATTGATATGAATGGAATAACTGATTATTTGACTGTTTCTGTTTACCAAGGTGGAGGCACAACAATCGAAGGAAATTCTATATATACATATTTTCAAGGTGCGTTGATTAATGCCGTGGGGAGTGATGGTGGCGGCGGTGGAGCAACCGACCTTGGTGGGTTGACGGATGTGACGCTGGCGACGCCTGCGGAGGGTGAAGTGCTTTATTACAATGGCAGCAACTGGGAAAATGCGTTGCTGAGCGGGTTGGTGAGTGCGGACAGGCTTGTGAGCGGGACGCTTTCTGTTACGGCCAATAGCGACACCAGCATTGTGAGCCTGAGCACGGCGGGGACAACGTGGGGTTATTTGGGCAGTGCGGCGAGTTACTTGCCCCAGCTAAATGCGGCGGGGATTTCTGCCACCACCAATCAGACCTCTGTGACCACCCTTTATGCCAGCGGCGCTGTGGGGATTGGGACGGACGTGCCGAGCTCTACGCTGACGGTTGTGGGGGATACCATTATCTCGGGTACGGCTCAGGTGGCGGGAACAGGTGCCGAGACGTGCACGACGGGAACACGCGGGACGATTCGGCTGAACCCCAGCACGGGCAAGATGCAGGTTTGCCGGTACTAATAAAGTTGTAAGTTGAGAGTTGTAAGTTGCAAGTTTGCGTTGTTTTCTCTTGAGAGGTTTTGGCGGGCGGTTTAGGGTGCGGGTATGAAAATTGCGTTTTCTCGGGTTTGGGGTTTTGTGACGGGTGTGCCTGCCGTTATTTTTACGCTTTTGTGGCTGATGGTGCTTATTACTTTAGGGACGCTGGCACAGGCGACCATGCCGCTGGTGCAGGCGCAACAGCTTTATTTTAGCGGGTTTGTTTTATGGCTTGGGGGGATTATCCCTGTGCCCGGGATGGCAATGACCCTTGCCTTTTTAGCCTTTAACCTTGCCGTGCAGACGTTTATGCAGCCGCTGACATCTAAAACTTTTGGCTCCTGGCTTACTCATGCGGGTGTTCTCATGCTGATTTTGAGCGGGCTTGCGGCAACGGTGGCTATGCAGGCAGGTTATGTGGCGGGCAAAGAAGGAGTGCCCACCCGCCTGTGGCAGGCTGAAGGCGACGAGGGGACCGCCCCCAGCACGTGGCCTACCCTTGGCCTTTTGCCGTTTACGGTGACGGTGCACACGTTTCATCATGTGAACCATCCGGGGACGACGATTCCTGCTTATTTTGCCTCGGATGTGACGGTGACGCCTGAAGACCCTTCGTCTCCCCCGTTTTCTACCCGTATTGAAATGAATGACCCCTTGCGGACACAGGGTTACACACTTTATCAGGCCTCTTACATTCTCATGGAGGGTGAGCCGCCTATCAGCATTCTCTCGGTTGTGAAAGACCGGACGCGGCTTCTCCCCTGGCTTGCGACAGGCGTGATTGGGTTGGGGCTTCTCCTTCATTTATTGCGGCGGGCGCGGATGTTGTTTTTGCCTGCCGTGTTTTTATTTGCGGTGGCGGGACCTGTGGCTGTGGTGCGTGCGGAGAGTGCTCCGGCGGCTTCTCCTACGGAGGTTGAGCGCTTTTACCTGCCCGAGGAGACACCTGTTCAACACCAGGGGCGTGTAAAGCCTTTAGGAACCGTTGCAGCTGTTATTGTGCCGTTTGTGACAGGACAGAGCATGGCGCCTGATGAAGCCATGCGGACCCTGAACCGCTGGTTGCTTACGCCGGCTGTTTTATCTCAGGAGGTTGTGTTTACGATCAAGCATCCGCAGACGGTGGCGAGTTTGGGACTTATGGGCGTGCCGCAGCCTTTGCAGCTTTCTCGTGTGATTGAGGCGCTTTTACCCCACCAGCAAGAGTTGGAAAGTTTAGCAGTGCTTCCTGCAGCGAAGCTTTCGGCCCCTCAAAAGGAGCTTTTGGCTGTGCAAGAACGGGCAGAAGTTTTGTTGAGTGTAGCCCGGACGTTTGCCATGCTGGCGCCACTGGGTAGTTTGGATGAGGCTATGGCGACAGCGCTGGGGCTGCAGGCGGGGCCTGTAAGTGCCGCAATGCTGCTCCACCGGCGAGGGGCGCTTTTGACGCTGACGCAAGCCATGGCATCTGGCACGGTGCCCACAGACCAGGACAAAGCCGTTTTTAAGCTGGTGAGCACGCTTAAACAAATCAAACCCGAGCAACCCAATGCCCTTTTGCGCTTTTTGCCACCTGAAAGCAGCGAGGCGCCCCCCCTTACCAATCCTGAATGGTTGAGCCCCTGGCAGGCGGCCCACGCTAACAGTTTAACACCTGAGCAGCGTCAGGCTTTGAATGCGTGGCAGGCGTTTATTTTTCATCAAGGTGACGCGCCGTACGTGCCAATGGGTGCGCTGCCTCACTTACGCTTACATGTGGAGGTGATGACACTGCATTATCCGCCCATTACGCTCAGCCTTATTCCGCTTTTGTTCGCCTTTGGGTTTTCTTTTATACGGCGAGGGGGCTTTGCTTCTCGTCTGTTTGAGGCTCTTGGCTTTTTGACACTTGCTGTGGGCTTGCTCGCCCGTATTATTATTTTGGGTCGGCCGCCTGTGGCAACGCTTTATGAAAGTGTTTTGTTTGTGGCTTTTGTGGTGCTGATGATGGGCATGCTTTTTAGAAAAAAACATGAGATGATTATGCCTGCAGCGCTTGGGCTTACGGTGTTTTTGGTGGCGATTTCTCATGGATTAACCCAAGGCACGGATACTATGGGCATGCTGATGGCGGTGCTAAACACCAACTTTTGGCTGGCGACCCATGTGCTGATGATTACGGGAGGTTATGGGGCCAGTTTGCTAACCGGGGGGCTTGCGATGATCCTTCTCTTCAGAGGTGCCTTTGGGGTTTTATCTCGGGATATATCGGATGCGCGTGCCCATGTTTTTTTACGTCATTTGACCACCTTAAGCTTGCTTATGGTAGCAGTGGGAACCTTGCTGGGCGGGGTTTGGGCGGCGGAAAGCTGGGGCCGCTTTTGGGGGTGGGACCCCAAAGAGAACGGCGCTCTGGTGCTGACACTCTGGCTGGCTGTGTGCGTTCATATCCGTTTGCTTAAACCTGTGCCTGTGCCCTTGTGGCTTGCATCGTGTGCCTTGACGCCGGTGATTGTGGCGCTCTCCTGGTTTGGGGTGAACCTGCTGGGTGTGGGGCTGCACAGTTATGGCTTTACGAGTGGACTGGCGACGTATTTAACCTTGTTTTGCGTGAGCTGGAGTGTGTTTGTCTCTTCTTTTATGGCGCTGATGGCGAGGCGTACATGAGGAGATTCTCTTTACCTCAAAACAAGTTTCTTTCTGCGCGTCTTTCAGCCTTAATCTTTCTTGTGGTGTTGGCAGCCTTTGCCCTTTTTGTGGATGCATTTTTACAAAAACGCCAGATACCCGAGTTGCGTGAAGCACCTTTTTTGGTAAGTGATTTTTCGGGAAATACTTCCTTTGATACGGCTCTTCCTGAGGAGATTTCTGAGATGGTTCCTTGGGATGCTGAGACCATTATTTTACATTTTTGGGCGACCTGGTGCCCGACGTGCATGGCCGAAATGCCGGAGCTTTTGGCGGCTACGGAAACGCTGCCTGAAGGAACTTTTCTGGTGATGGTGAGCTTAGACAAAGCATCTCCAACAATGTTTTATGAGTCCTTAAAAAACAAAGATATAAATCACTCTATTAAGTGGATAGATGATGAAAAGTGGGAGGTGAGTCGTGCCGTTTTAGGGACGATTAAGCTGCCTGTAACGCTTGCTTATGATGTTTCTTCTTCTCGTGTTTTTCAGCGTGTTGACGGGCCGCTTGAGTGGGTGAGTTTTTTGACGGCTTTGGAGAAATAGGTTTGGGTAAAGGGGCCGTTGTAGCCTTTTGGGTTTCTATTTTTTCTACCAGAATTCTGATATAAAAAAACACCCCTATGGGGCCTTTTTTAAAATGGTGGACCTGAACGGATTGGCAGCGGAGCTGCCTGTCTTCGGCTCGAACCGATGGCCTTCAGCGTTGATTCTTTCCGCCAGATGACCAATTAAAAAAATCCACCCCTTTGGGGCGGCTTCTTTTAATTGGTGGACCTGAACGGATTCGAACCGATGACCCCCTGCTTGCAAAGCAGGTGCTCTACCAACTGAGCTACAGGCCCCAACACGCGTGCGTTGTTAGCATAGGTTTTGGGGAAAAACAACTCCCTTGCTATGAGAAAAGGGGAAGTGCATGATGAGGGGGGATATGGAGGATATTTGTGATGTTTGGATTTTTTAAGGCCCCAGACCTTGATAAAGTGGCCAAAAGTGCGGTGGACGAGCGGTTGGCCGAGGGCTTGTTTGAGAAAGATATCGAAGAGGCCAAGAAACGCAAAGAGGAGAAAGACAAATCTCTTTCCTCCTTTTTCCCTGAGAAGGAGGAGCCTAAGAAAAAATCTATGCTGTGGGGGCTTTTGCTTAAGCGGGATTAGCCAATCTCTCCACCACTTGTGCGGAGGCGTGTGCGTCGTTCTTTATAATCCGGGCACCAACGGGCAACTTCTGCCCAAAAACGGGGGCTGTGATTCATGTGCCTTCTGTGTGCGAGCTCGTGGATGACGACGTAATCCCGAAGCTCTGGCGCGGTAAGCATAAGCCGCCAGCTGAGGGATATATCTCCCATGCTGTTACAGCTTCCCCACCGCGTGCGTGCGCCCGTGAGACGACGTTTTCGGATGGTGAGGCTCATTTCATCTGCCCAGATATCCAGACGATTCCATAAATCTACCCTGGCGGCTTTGCGCCACCACGTATCGGGGAGTTCGCACCAATCTATACTGATTTTGTTGGCTTCTTTTTCTCTCCGTGCCTCCAGCTCTTCTGCCCGTTTGGCCAGCCAGCGGCGATGCCTGAACATGACTTCTGAGATTTTTTGCTCTTTCCATGAGGCGGGAATGCGAATTTCTACCGTGCCATCCTTAATCACCGTGAGGACATAACGACGACGCCACCGCGCCTGAGGCACGATGGCGTAGTGCTTGCCTTGGATGATGTTCAATTGGCTTCCTCTCTGTTTAGCGAGAGAGATGGACTTCGGCCGTTACGTTCACGGAGACGGTTTGTTCTCCTGCCTCGGCAACGGGGGCGGCCATGGCACTATCAGACGCCATCATTTCCATCCGCGCACTTTTTATCATCATCGGACGGGGAGATTCTCCGCCAGAGCTTCCGATGTTAACGCTTGCCATACGTACTTTGCTCATCCCTAATTGCGTGGCAAGTTTTTTCGCCTGGCTTTGCAAGCTGTTGACGGCCTCTGTCACCAGTTCTTCTTTGATACTATCCATGGCGGCACGGCTTAAGTAAAATGTGAAGCCTTGAAGGTTAACATCTTGATCTTGCAATGATCCTGCCAGCTTTATGAGAGCATCTTTATCGGCAGAATCTAATGTGAATGTTTGCGTGGCCTGCCACTCTTCTTTCCCTTTTTTAATCCTTTTTCCATTCTCCCATGTCCAGCCATCGTTCACTCGATAGACGTTATAATTGGAAGACGTGAGCTTGACCGACTTTATTTTATCGGCTGATGTTTTGAGCGCTTGAGCCTTGGTGTTGACTTTAGATTGAGCTTCTTTGGCAGTGGGGGCACGCTCTTCTATGTTCAGGTTGGCGCTGACGCGATCGGGCATGACTTCTCGCTGCGCGTTGGCGCTTAAGCCTAGAGAGGTGATGTTTTGCCAGTAGGTGTCTCCCTCTTTACTTTGGGCTGTTACCATAGGGCTTGCCATAAGGCCTAGAGCTAGGACGCTGAGAATGAGAGTTTTTTTCATATTAGTATTTATCCTTTGGTTTTATTTGATAACGTAATCGATTGTGGTGACTACTCGGAGAATTTTATGTTTTTGCTCGCTTTCTCCAGCAAAATCATCCCGACCCAAGATTTGCACATTTCCTTGATAAGCCTTGGCAATACCAGTAATTTTAACACCTGAATCCTTGGCGAACTGATCGGCTGCGGTACGGGCAGCGCGGGCGGATTCGCTTACCAATTCTGGCTTTTTATCATTCAGCCGTGTAAAAGCGTAATTTGGCCCCCAGCTATTGGTGACTACCACTCCGCTTTCGAGAACCTTTTGTAAGTTGTTTTTAGCTTTGGCGACAGCCTCCAGATTGTCTGTACGGACGACGACGCCTCCGCTGATGGTGAAGCGAGGGCCTGTGCGGCGATCGTTATAGCGATCGGCCTCCGCATCGTTGACGCTTAGGGGAGCTGCGGTGATATCCTCCTCCGATAGTCCCATGCTTTTTAAGAAGCTACGTACGGCGGCTTCTTGTACTTTAAAGCTGGACTGTGCAGTGGAGAGCGTATCGGCTGTGGCGACGAAGCTTAGGGTCCACGTGGCGATATCTGCCATGACAGGAATTTCTGCGGCGCCACGTACGGTGAGAATGCGACCTTCTGTTTTAAACCCTTGCACAGCCCCTGCCATAAGAAAGGCGGAGGCGATGAGGGCGCATGAGGCGATGCTGACGGAAAGTATTGTTTTTGGCATATTTATTTTTTCCTTATCCATTAGAATATCTGGTTAGAGGTTAGCATACCTACCTTTGAGGTCTAGGTTTATTCCTATTAAAAAGCTTTAACCATGGCCGAGGGCGAGGAACTTTTTACGACGATTTTCTTTGCTGGATTTTCCCTTCAGGCGGAGAAGGGTGCGGGAGACGGTGTCTCCGACACGGGTGATGGTGAGGCTTTCGTCTCTGTGAGCACCGCCGACAGGTTCTTTTATCAGGCCGTCTATAAGGCCTAGTTTTTCTAAATCTTGAGCGGTGAGTTTGAGCGCGCTTGCGGCTTGAGGAATTGTTTCTTTGTTGGCCTCTTTCCACAAAATAGCCGCACAGCCTTCGGGTGAGATAACTGAGTAGACGGCGTGCTCTAACATCAGAACTTCATCTGCAACGGCAAGAGCCAAAGCACCGCCGCTTCCCCCTTCTCCGGTGATGATGGTGATGACGGGGACATTGACATCCAGAAGTTTGGACATGCTGGCGGCAATAGCTTCTGCCTGGCCGCGTTCTTCAGCTTCTATGCCAGGATAGGCCCCGGGTGTATCTACCAGTGTGATGATGGGGAGACCAAAGCGGTTGGCAAGATCGAACACTCGCATGGCGGTGCGGTAGCCTTCTGGCTTGGGCATGCCGAAGTTTCTCTCTAACCTTTGAGTTGTTGTTTTTCCCTTACGGGTGGCGACGACAGCTACTTTATGCGTGCCTTGCCATAGGCCTATGCCAGCCAGAATGGCCTTATCTTCACCAAAGCGGCGGTCTCCTGCGAGGGGGACAAAATCTTTAAGGAGTGCGCTGATATAGTCGTCTCCTTGAGGTCTTCCCGGATGGCGTGCGACTTGCACTTTTTGCGCGGCATCCAGATTGCGATAGAGCAGGCGGGCGACCCGCGCTTGTTTGACGGTGAGGCGGGCAACTTCCTTTTCCATATCTTTTTCTGCCCCGACCTCTCCCTTACCGAGGGCGGTGCGCAGCGCGGTGATGCGCTCTGTCATTTCCAGCAGAGGTTTTTCAAACTCCAAGTAATGCATGGTGGGGTGGGCTCCGGTTGATTATCTATTTATTTGGCGAGGGGATGGAATCGTTCCATGGCCGTGCGAGTGCGTGTGCCCGCGACTTTTGTATAAATTTGTGTGGTGTTTAAGCTTGCGTGACCTAACATGACCTGAACCGACCGCAAATCGGCCTCGTTGTCAAGTAAATGTGTGGCGAAGGTGTGGCGAAGGTGGTGGGGGGCAAGCTTGATATCGACGCTGTGACCGAGGCTTTGCAAAAGCTGGAAAACCCTTTGTCTGCTTAGCGGTCCGCCGCGGGGAGAGGGAAAAATCCAATCGCCCTTTTCGTGCCCTGAGAAGGTTTTTCTGGTGGTTTTAAGGTAGTGAGAAAGGGTGTTTCTGGCGACGTCCCCGAGGGGAATAATGCGGGTTTTCCCGCCTTTTCCAGTGATGATGAGGGTGCCTTCTTCCTCGGCGCTGGTGGTGTGGTTGAGGGTGAGCGTGACCAGCTCTGATACCCTTAAACCTGCAGCATAAATGAGCTGAAGCATGAGGCGGAGCCTCACTTTTTCGGGTGTTTCGCCTGTGGTTGCCTCCAGCAGTTTTTTCATTTGAGAGAGGGTGAGGGCTTTGGGGAGGCTTGTGCCGATTTTTGGCCGTGGGACTTGTGTTACGGGGTTTTTTGTGACCCAGCCTGAGGTGGTGGCAAGGGCGAAAAAGGCACGCAGGGAGGAGAGTTTGCGGGCGGTGCTGCGTGGGCTAATATTTTGATTTGAAAGGATTTTTAGCCAATTTTCGACATCTTCTCGGGTGGGGTTTTGGGTTTTGAGGGTGGTGAAGAAATGACGACAATCTCTCTCGTAGGCGGCGACGGTGAGGGGGCTTTTGCCCTCGCTGCCGAGCCAGAACTCTCTCGCCGCTTGGAGTTTTTGTTCAATATTTTCCATGGCTTAAGGGGTTGCGCGTGGGGGAGGGAGGAGCCAATCCGGATTGCGGGAGGGGCCGATACTATCGGCCGGCATGTTCATAATAAGCGTGCCTGTTGCCGTGCTTTTTACCGTGGTTAGAGGCGGTGTTTTTGGGGCAAGAGACGGTGAAACAGAGGAGGAGG
>PFND01000007.1 GCA_002791805.1 Alphaproteobacteria bacterium CG_4_10_14_0_8_um_filter_53_9
AGCACGTTGAGGGTGGCGGCGGTACGATCGGCAAGGGTGTAGCTGTCATTTACGGCATCCACGCTGTTGATCGGCGTGATAGGTGCAATGGGGCCACCTGGAAGAACATCAAAAAGCTCTGTTTTAATGCCATCGCGTGAGATGGGGAGGGCAAAGGGATCTATAACACTGGAAAAGATACCAAAGGCGCTTTGGAAACCATTATAGAGATCTCCCGGGGCTTGAAAACCCGTATTCCCGATGGCATCGGCACGAACGCTTGAAATGACTGCATCGCCTGCAGCAGGTTCTACTTCGACAATTTTAGCGGCCACGAGCTCTTCATTCAGAGAAGCAAGAAGTGTGCTGCCTGGGAGTGTCCCTTGATTGGTAACAACAGTGATGCCTTGGTTGCTTTGGGCGCTGGCTGAGAAATCTAACAGGAGGACTTCGGCACCAGAGGGGAGGGAGATGCGAAGATTACCAGCTTCATTTGTTAATGTAGCATTATTGAGATCAATATCTTGAAGAATAACTTTAGCTCCCGGGCCTATCAGATAGGCAAGCATACCTTTAGAGGCGGGAGCGGTGACATTTACTGTATAGCCTGCCGGGGCCGTGGAGGAAGATACCAGGGCTGTGTGAGATTGCGCAGAGGCAGATATGTTCATAGCCAATACCGCAGCGACGTCTTGATGGGAGACGTTTGGTGTAGGCGTTGCATCTAGCGTTGCACCAGCTTGAAACTCGGGCATATTTTGCGTGGTTGTCATCGTGTATTCCCCTCTGTTTTGGGTTGTTGTTAATACTTCTATAACAACCCCTATTAGTTTTGACTGACACCTATGTGGGGCGGCGTGAATGGTTTTTCAAGCCTTGCCCTTTTTTTATAGGTGCTTTGTCTTTTGTTTAGCTTGTTGAAAGCTAAACAAAAGGTGACGAGATCCCTCCGACCCCGCCACCTTTAAGATTAAGCCAGTTTATTACTTGCTGGCAACTTGTGTGGCAGATGCTGGTACGAGGTTACCCATGTGGGCAAGTACACCGTAAGCCGCGGCATCCAAATCAAACTTACCGTTAATGAGCGCATTGCGGGCATTAAAGAGTTCAACTTCGCTGTCCAACAGATCCAGCAAGGTGCGTTGACCAAGATCAAACTGCATGGCGTAAGCATCACGCGTGCTTGTAGAGGCTTCTACATGGGTAGAAAGGGGCTCAAGCTTGGCTTTTGACGCATCCATTCGGGCATAGGCTTTAATAACGGCTTCTTCGACCTGACGACGCTCTTGCTCCATCATATCTTGAGCTTGTTTGACGCGCTCGACGCGCTCTTTAACCTGGGCGACATCGTGGCCACCGTTGTAAAGGTTTTGACGGTAGTAAAGCATGGCGTACTGATCCCAGTTGATGCTTTCGACACCATCAAGGTTCCAGTTGCGGGATGCACCACCTTCAAGCTCGATACGGGGGCAGAAGCGGCATTTGGCTTCGGCAAGTTCGGCGTTCGCGGCTTTGATGTCTGCTTTTGCGCTGGCAATTACAGGGCTGTTATTCATAGCCTCTCCGATGGCCGCTGTGGTATTTGCGGGGATGCTGCCAAATGGTGTGGCTTCCTTGGCGGGATTGTTGGGCATTTCACCAACAGCTTCCAGATAAGCGGCTTCGGCCTGACGAAGATCACCAATGGCTTGCTCTACATTGGCTTGGGCTTGGGCTGTGCGACCAACGGCCTGATTTACATCTGCCTTGCTGGCACGGCCACCGTTTACACGGTTTTGAATTTTACTGATGTAAGACTGGTGTGTGCTCAGGTTATCCTGGGCAAGGGCCAGAAGTTCACGTCCACGCAGAACATTCAGGTAAGATTCGGCAGCGCGAAGAGCGACTTGGTTGCGCACATCCATGGTGTGGTAAGTGGCAGACTCAAAACGGTTTTTTTGCTGGGCAACACGGGATTTGGTTTGGAAACCATCAAACACCATTTGGCGGGCGACCACACGGGCCTCGTTGCGCCAAAGATCTTTAAAACCTTCGTTATCGCCATTAGGGCGACCAGCACGGTAGCGGGTGCTGCTGTTTTTGCTACCTTCGTAGCCTGTACCCATTGTGATATCCAAGGTGGGCTTGTAACCGGCTTTGGCCATATCAATCTGGTGACCAATCGCGGCGCGACCTTTTTCGGCAGATAATACCTCTGGGTGAGACGTGATGGCTTTGCTCATGGCCTCGGCCATGGACGCCGCATTTGTGGTTTGAATAAGACCTGTAGTGGCCATGGAAACCGCCATAAAAGCAGCAAAACGCAGTGTGGACATAGGTACTCTCCCTATCTGTTTAAAGGTAGCGGGTGGGACGCAATCCTATCCGCCTTTGCATACACATATAGAAGCTTGTTGTTTTAAATGCAAGGGGGGGTACTGAAAAAATGTTTTTTTGTGTCTTTTATGCTTAATAATAAGGCAGCGTGGGGTGGGAGGGGTAAATATGTAAAGCGTGGCGGAAAGGACGCGGCGGGCGGGGGGATGTAGAAGCCCATATTAGAAAAAGGGGGGTGCTTATGCTATATATTGCTTTATTATTGCCGAAAAACTGATGCAAACAAATAAGGTGAATTATGGCGGAAAAGCACGCTCAGCTTGATATTAAGGAGGTCCGGCATACGGCTCTCCAAGACCAAAGCTCGGACCCTTTGCAGGGCTGCCTGTTCTTCTTTATCAAGTATTACCGGCTGAATACGACGCTGACGAGTGTTCTTAGCGGATTACCCCTTGTAAACCAACGCCTTACGCCTGAACTTTTTGGGCGGGCGGCCGGGCGGGCCGGGCTGGTGAGCCGTGTGGTGCGGCGTCAAGCTATTGATATTAATAAACATACCTTGCCGGCGGTGGTGATGCTGAAGAGCGGGAGAGCCGCGGTTTTGCTGGCGCGCAAGCCCGCAGACAAGGGACGGGCAAGCGACGGGGGTTTTGAGGGTGAGGGACAGGCAGATTTAGGAGGAGAGGCGGGTAAGAGCGGGGTCAGAGGCGGAGGAGAGGCGAGGGGGGGAGACGCCCGTGGCGACGCAAGCCCCGCTGCACAGGGTAAAAACGGAGACGGGAAGGGGTCTGCGAAGGCAGGAAGCCGCGCCCGTTTAGAAGGCCATGCGGCCGATGACGTGTTTGTGGTGATGGATACCTTTACGGGTGACGAGACGACCTATGTGGGTGAGGCGGCTTTTGATGCGGCTTACGGCGGTTATATGATTCTGGTGCGCCAGACCATGACCACCGAAATGGGGCGGGACACCCGCAACCCCATGAAAAACTGGTTTTGGGGCACGCTGCGCCAGTTTACACCTTTATATAGAAAAGTTTTGCTGGCGGCTTTGGTGATTAACGTGCTGGCGCTTGTGACGCCGCTGTTTACCATGAACGTGTATGACCGTGTGGTGCCCAATGCCGCCTTTGAAACCCTGTGGGTATTGGCCATTGGTGTTTTTGTGGCTTACCTGTTTGATTTTGTCTTTAAGCAGCTGCGTGTGTACTTTGTGGATACGGCGGGGCGCGGGGCGGATATTCTGCTCGGGAGCCGTATTTATGAACAGGTTTTGAATGCCCGCCTTGGCACCGCCACCCGCCAGACCAGCGGCGGCTTTGCCAACCAGCTTAAAGATTACGAAAACCTGCGCGACTTTTTCACGAGTGGAACGGTGGTGGCGCTGGTGGATGTGCCGTTTATGTTCCTGTTCTTTTTAGTGATTGGGGCCCTTGGCGGCTGGATTGTGCTGATACCCATGACCGCAGTGCCCCTTGTGATTGCCATCAGCTGGTTTGTACAGCGGCCCATACGCGCCCTTGTGACCAAAGTGGCGTGGGACAGCGACACCAAACATGGCCACCTGATTGAAACCATCAACGGCCTTGAGAACATTAAAGCCCTTGGCAGCCAGAGCCATGCCCAAGGCATTTGGGAGAAGCTTACGGGGGTTTTGGCCACCAACAACAATAAAGTAAAATTTATCTCTAACCTTGCGGTGAACTTTAACGGCATGGTGCAGAGCCTTGTGACCGTGGGAGTTGTGATTGCCGGTGTTTATAAAATTACCGATGGCGAGATGACCATGGGTAGCCTGATTGCGTGCAGCATGCTGACAGGGCGGGCGCTTGTACCGCTCTCTCAAATATCCAGCCTGTTTGCCCGGTGGCAGATGAGCATGCAAAGCCTTGATGCGCTGACCAAGCTTATGCTTTCTCCTTTAGAGCGGCCTGCCGGCAAGAAGTTTGTTCATGTGCAGGATTTAAGCGGTCATATACGCATGGACGGCGTGACCTTTAGATACCCCGGGAGCCAGATGGACAGCTTGCGCGATGTGAGCCTGACGATTACCCCCGGCGAAAAAGTGGCCATTGTGGGGCGGGCAGGGAGTGGAAAATCTACCCTCTCGCGTCTTATCCTGAACCTTTACGAACCCCAGGCGGGCAGCGTGATGCTGGACAACCTTGACGTGCGCCAGCTTGACCCTGCGGAGATCCGTCGTCATGTCTCTTACTTCCCCCAAAACCTTTACCTGTTTAAGGGAACGCTGCGCGAAAACCTTTTGCTGGCGAACCCTGCCGCCACCGATGACCTGATGTTGCAGGCTGTGGAGATGAGCGGGGCCATGCGGCTTATCCGTCGTCACCCCCTTGGGTTTGATTTGCCTGTGGGCGAGCGCGGTGAAATGCTCTCTGGCGGGCAACGCCAGGCGGTGGGCCTTGCCCGTGCCCTGATGCAGCAAGGTAGCATGGTGATTTTAGACGACCCCACCAGTGAAATGGACTTGCGCAGTGAAGACTGGGTGAAAGATCGTCTCTCCAAATGGTTGGGGAACCGCACGCTTATTCTCGTGACGCACCGCCCGGCCATGCTGGAGCTTGTGGACCGCCTGATTGTGATGGAAGAAGGACGGGTTTTGATTGATGGGCCTAAGGAGGAGGTGTTGCGGCGGTTGCAGGGAGGGACGCCGCGGGTTGCCGGGGAGATGACTGATGCTTGAGAAGGGGTGTCTTGTGTTTTGTGTTTTGTGTCTGGGGATGCCTTTAACTTTGCCGCTTTATGGCCTGCATGGGTGTGGATTGGAAAGGGCATAAGATGACAGAGAAACACCCTAAACATGGCGCAAAAAATCTTAAACTCTTCCAGTTGGCGTATCAGTTGAGTCTGGAGATTCATCGCGAGAGTATGGGATGGGACAAGCGCGAGCAGTTTAATGGCGTGGCGGGGCAGCTCCAGCGTTCCAGCAAGTCCATCTGTGCCAACCTTGTTGAAGGCTATGCCAAGAAATCCACTAAAAAAGATACTCTTCACTTTATTCATGTGGCTAGAGGATCTCTCGCCGAGACGATTTTGTGGTGTGATTATGCCAAAGATTTGAACCTTGCGAGTGAGGCCCTTTCTGATGATTGGGCTTTGCGTTATGAAGAAGTAAGCGGGCTTCTTTCCGGCTTTAGAGAATGGATTATAAAGCAATGACACACATAATGTTTATAAACCTGACGGTTGGATTTGTGCGGGATAGCAAAAGAGAGAGAGCATGATGAAGAAGAAGCGTTTTGATTTACTGGATAACCGCGTGGCCGGTTGGTTGGGTATCCGCGTACGTGCCGAACATGTGCAGGGCCTTAAAGACAAAATGGGCGGTATGGTGCAGGCAGCCCTTGATAAAGACGAGCTTTGGGAAGATGGCGCCTACATGGATGACATTAAGCAGGCGACGTTGCGCGGGGCTCACCCGGCGGCGACCTTGCTGCTTTATGCCCTCTCGGCCTTTCTTGTCTTTTTTATTTTATGGGCCAACTTTGCCCAGATTGACCAGCGGGCTATGGCCCAAGGGAAAGTGATACCAAGCGGGAATGTGCAGGCTGTGGGTAGCCCTGAAGGGGGTGTGGTGGCCGAGATTTTTGTGAAAGCCGGGGACATTGTGCGCCCTGACCAGCCCCTTGTGCGCCTTGATGACAGTTATGCCGCGGCCGAGCTTGGCGACAAGGAACAGCGCAGCGCCTACCTTATCGCCAATGTTGCCCGTTTGCAGGCTGAGGTGGATGGCACCGACCTTGTCTTTTCTGATGAGTTTACGGCGGCGTCTCCCGAGATTGTCTCGGCCACGAGAGCCTTGTTTAACAACCGTACGGAAGAGTTGAAAAGCAGCCTTGCTGTTTTTGCCGAACAGGTGGAACAGCGAAAACAAGAAGTTTCTGATGCGAAGCGCACTTACACGTCGCTCTCTCAGGCGGCAAGGCTTGCGAGCGAAGAGCTGAGCCTTGCACGGCCTGCCTTTGAGCAAGGGGCGATACCCCGCAGCGACATTGTGCGCCTTGAGCTTTCGGCGGTGGAAGCGAAGCGTCAGGCGAGCACGGCCCAGATTTCCATCCCCCAGGCTGAGGCGGCTTTGAGAGAGGCTCAGCAGAAGCTTAAAGAAGGTGAGCTCCAGTTTAAAAACCAGGCCCGTGCCGAACTTGCCGATATGACTGACGAGCTTGCGAGGCTGAGCACCACCAAAGGTGCTGATGCGGGACGGGTGGAACGCGCGCTCCTCAAAAGCCCGATTATGGCCGAAGTTAAGGATGTTCTGGTGAACACCATTGGACAGGCTGTGCCCCCGAATACCAACATTGTGGAGCTTGTTCCGCTGGAAGAAACGTTGCTGATTGAAATAGAAATGAAGCCTGCCGATATTGCGTTTATCCGCCCCGGGCAGCCTGCGGTTGTGAAGCTTACGGCCTATGACTTTGGGATTTATGGCGGGCTTGATGGTGTTGTGGAGCGGGTATCCGGCGACAGCTTTGTGAACGAGAAGAAAGAGACGTTCTTTAAAGTGTGGGTGAAGACGGACAGCAACACGCTGAGCAATAATGGCGACGAGCTCCCCATTAAGAGCGGGATGGTGGCCAGTGTGGATATTCTCACCGGCAAGCGCTCTATCATGCATTATCTTCTGAAGCCCATAAACAAGGCCATGGGGCGCGCCCTGAGTGAAAAATAACCATAATTCTACTGCATGGAGCTGCAAACCTGCCCTGCCTGCGCTTCCGCTCCTCATGTACAAGCAACGTACACTGCGGTGCGGTTCTCGTCAGGCCAGATTTTCGCTCGCCATGCAGCGAATTATGCCAGTGGCTTTTACTTTTATGTTGGCGGTTATGCTGCCAAGCCATGCTTTGGCGGCGGGGCTTTTCAACTACCTTGAGTTTAAAGCCAGCCGTTTGGAGAGTATCCCTAAATGGGTGGAAGTTTTGGGCCGTGTGAAGGCCGAGTGGCCTCAACTGGAGGATTGTGCCAAGCGCGCGAGTGCTTGCGTGAACAGGCCTCAGAAAGACTGGCGCGATGCCATGCTGCGCTGGAAAAGCCAAGGGGTGAACAAGCGTGTTCTGGATGATGTGAACCGCTTTTTTAATGCCTACACCTACATTACCGATAGCAAGCTTTTAGGGATGAGCGATTACTGGCAAACCCCGACACAGTTTTTGGCACGCAGCGGGGATTGCGAAGATTACTCTATTGCGAAATTTTTTACGCTGAAGGCGCTGGGATTTTCTCCGGATAACTTGCGTATTGTGGTGGTGCATGATGCCGTGAGAGACATTGCCCATGCTGTTTTAGCCGTGAAAATGGACGGAGAAGAGTATATTCTGGACAATCTTACCACCACCCCCCTAGCCGCGCGCTTTGTTTTTCAATACACTCCTTATTATGCTGTGAACGAAACCTATCGCTGGGTCTTCGTGAAATCCAGCCCCTAACACGCTTTAACAAGAAAGGCCTGACCTATGGCAAAACGTACGAAAAACCCTGCTAGAGATGCCCTGAACACATCTATGGCGGATGCGGCGGCAAGTTACCGCGGCAATGTGCCGTTGCGCTCTATTTTGTTTTGGGGCCTTATTGTTGTCAGTGTTGTGTTTGTGGTGGGTGTTTTAGCCAGCCGCCTGCTTATTGCCCAGCGCGAAAACCAGCTTATTGAAGAAACGGCCGCCCGTGTGGCGGTGCAGGCCGAAGGCCGGGCACGGACATTAGAGGCGTGGTCTGAGAGTTTGATACAGGCCGGTGACACCATTGCGGGTGCCCAGCTGGTGCGTTTATATGTGGCGGAAATGCAGGGATTGCGCGACGCTTCTGGCCCTAATGATGGTGGCTTGAGCGTGGCTTTGCGGGCCCAAAAACCTTATATGCAAGAGCTGGTGCGTGAGTTTGCCGGCCGCTTGAATGCCACGGGCGCCCACCTTGTGGGCCGCGATGGCAGCGTGCTGGTAAGCCATGGCGCGGTACCCGAGATTTTAGCCAGCCAGCCCGACCTGATGCGCGGTGTGATGAGCGGGGCCAGCCGCGGCGGGATGTTGCCCTTGCGCACCCAAGGTGCCCATGTGGTGGCCGATGTTGTCACCCCGGTTTTGGCGTTGACCAATGATGAAAGCAAAGCCCCTGTGACCGCCCTGCTTTGGGTGACCGTGCCTGTGGGCGAAAAGCTGGCTGACCTGATGAACGCCAAGGAAACCGACCGCCCCGGCGAGCGCACGGCCCTATTACAGGCCATGAGCGAGACGCAAGTGGCTGTTGTGGGCGTGAACATGCTGGCAGTGATTGACGAAAGCCTGCCCGATTTAATGACTGAATTTGACAGCGGCAAGGCCATGAGCCTTAGCCTTGTGGATAACGAACTGACCTTTGCCACCTTGCGCGATGTGCCGGGCACGCCTTTGTATGTTTTGCAGGAATATAAGGCGAACAATGCCCTTGCACTGATGAACCTTTATAAGCCCGGGATTTATACCATTGTCACCTTATTGGTGGCGGTACTGGGTGTGTTGATGCTGGCCTTTGCCATTTACATGCTGGCCCAGCGGAACAAAACCCGCGTTAAAATGCTGGGCCAGACTATGGAAGCCCTTGTGCGCGCTGTGGAAGCCCGCGACCCTCACCTGTTTGGGCACCACCAGCGTGTGGCCCGTTTGGCCGTTAAAACCGCTAACAAGATGGACTTGCCTGTGGGCGAACGTGCGGCGCTGTTTTATGCGGCTCAACTTTCGGCCATTGGACGCCTTTTTGTGCCTGCCGATGTGCTGGCCAAGAAGGGGGCGCTTACGCCTAAAGAACGCTCTCAGCTGAAAGAACATGTTCAACAGGCGACCGATATTCTGGCCCAGATTGATTTTGATTTGCCGATTGTGCCCCTGATTAAGCAGATGTACGAGCGCACCGATGGCAGCGGCCACCCCAGTGGCCTGAAAGGTGACCAGATTAGCACCATGGGCCGTGTGCTTGGAGCTTGCGATGCGTTTGTGGCGCTGACCTCTGAGCGGTCTCACCGTAAAGCTTTTTCTGCCATCAAGGCGGCGGATATTATGATGGATAGCGGGCAGTTTGACCCGATGATTGTTAAGGAGTTGAGAGTTGGGCGTTGAGAGTTGTGAGTAAGAAGGCAAAATTTGCCTGATGGGATATATTCGTCCTGTGGATCTGGAGGTTTATAAACGAGCTTTTTCTGTGGCGATTGAGTTACATAAGTTATCCCTTGAGTGGCCCAAGATTGAGCAATACGGCGGTATTGCTGACCAGATACGAAGAGCAAGCAAGAGTATTTGTGCTAATCTCGCAGAAGGATTAGGCAAACACATGAGTGCAGCGGATAAGCGAAAATTTGTTCAGATTGCATTAGGTAGTGCTGAAGAAACTGGAGTTTGGCTTCAGTTTTCCGTGGAGTTGGGTTATCTGCATGCCTCTGAAAGAGAACGTCTGGCAAAAGAGTATGGTGAGATTTGCTCGATGCTTTATGGATTGATGCAGAAAATTCAATAACAAAACCCCGAACTGCACAATGCAGACGGGGCGGACGCGATACGCCTTTCTCCCAGCCTCTAGACGCTAGGTGGTGAGCGGGGTGGGGCCGTCTTTCCCTTTCGGGTTGAAGATGGTGGCTTTGGGGTGGCCGTCTATCGTGTAAGGCATAAAGAGAGCCTCAAAGATCATCTCGGCGCTGGTTAAGATTGCTATGAGAGCAACCACACCGACAAAGAATGCCGGATTGCCAAAGATAAAAGACGGTATCACTCCAAAAAGGATAATAGCGAGAGCGGTGGACATGCGAGTCTCCGGTTAAAAGTATATGTTTTCAGTTCGTATTGAACAGGTGACGTAAAGCACAGTTTATGGGGGTTTGGGAAGGGGGATATGAAGATTTTGATGCAAAAAGTGGCGGGGTGTGGCGGTTTCATCAGCATTTTGTCTGGTTTTAGAGGCTTCTTTTTATATAAAACAATGTGTTAGGTGTTCTTTTAATTGGTGCAGTGCAGCGACGAATTCCTTTGAGATTCTGATGGGGGTTTGTTAGGTAAGGTACGTAAAAGAAGGTTTTGGTTTTTATGGGTTCTGCTTTGAGCAAAGAGGTATTGGTGAAGGCGTGGGGCGATATGTGTCTGGCGCGTCGGTTTGAAGAAAAAGCGGCGCTGCTTTACCAGCAAGGCGAGATTGCGGGGTTTTGTCACCTGTACATTGGCCAGGAAGCTGTGGCCGTGGGCTGCAAGCTGGCCTGCCCGACGGATGATTTTATCACCAGTTACCGCTGCCATGTGCATGCTTTGCTGTGCGGGATTTCTCCTGAAGCGATTATGGCCGAGCTGTGTGGCCGTGAGACCGGCATTAGCGGAGGCAAAGGCGGCAGCATGCACATGTTTGAACCCAGCCTTGGCTTTTATGGCGGGCACGGCATTGTGGCGGCTCAGGTGCCCCTTGGAGCCGGCCTTGGTTTTGCCAGCAAGTACCTTAAAGACGGCAAAGTGAGCCTGACCTTTATTGGGGATGGCGCCATGAATGCCGGACAGGTTTTTGAGAGCTTTAACATGGCGGCTTTGTGGAAATTGCCTGTGATTTTCATCATTGAAAATAACCAGTACGGCATGGGGACATCTGTACCCCGTGCCGCCGCCGGTGAGCTTTGGAAGCGCGCCGAGCCGTTTGGTATTCCTGCTGAGAAAGTAGACGGCATGGATGTGATGGCTGTGCATGAGGCAGTGAGCCGTGCGGCCGAGTATGCCCGCAGCGGGAAGGGGCCTTATGTGCTGGAGATGGACACCTACCGCTACCGCGGGCACTCCATGAGTGACCCTGCCAAATACCGCACCCGCGAAGATGTTGACCTTGTGCGCGATACACGGGACCCACTTTCGAAGCTTCAGAAAGTTTTGATGGAGACGCATGGTATGTCTCTGGATGATTTTGAGGCGGTGGATGCTGAGGTTTTGGCCCGTGTGGACGCCGTGGCGGCAGAGGCGCTGGCGGCGCCGCGGCCGGGGGCTGGTGAATTGTGGAATCATGTAACGCGATAGGGAGATATTGAGATGGTAATGCAGACAGTACGTGAGGCGATTCGCGATGCGATGGCGGAAGAGATGCGCGCGGATGAAAAGGTCTTTCTCATGGGTGAGGAAGTGGCGGATTATCAGGGGGCTTACAAGTGCTCGGCCGAGATGGTGCAGGAATTTGGCCCTGACCGCGTGGTGGATACCCCCATTGCCGAGCTTGGGTTTACCGGTATTGCCGTGGGCGCTGCGTTTAAGGGCCTCCGCCCTATTGTGGAATATATGACGTGGAATTTTGCGATGCTCGCGACCGACCATATTATAAATAGCGCCGCGAAAACGCTTTACATGAGTGGGGGGAAGGTGAGCTGCCCGATCGTTTTCCGGGGCCTTAACGGTATGGCGGCGCACGTGGCGGCTCAGCACAGCCAGGATTATGCCAGCTGGTACATGAATGTGCCCGGCCTTAAAGTGGTGGCGCCCAGCAATGCCGCCGATGCCAAAGGGCTTTTGAAGGCCGCGATACGCGATAACAACCCTGTGGTGGTGCTGGAGCATGAAGTGCTTTACGGCCTGAGCGGTGAGGTGCCTGAGGGCGACCACGTGGTGCCCATTGGCAAGGCGCATGTGGCGCGAGCGGGGAGCGATGTGGTCATTTTTGCGTACAGCATGATGGTGGTGAAGGCTTTGGAAGCGGCAGAACAGCTTGCGGCGCAGGGCATAGAGGCGGAAGTGGTGGACTTGCGCTCCCTCCGGCCTTTGGATGTGGCTGCGATTGTTTCATCTGTGGAAAAATGTCACCGCGCTGTGGTGCTTGAGGAAAACTGGGCGGCGGCCGGTGTGGGGGCTGAGATTATGGCCGTGATCTCTGACAACTGCTGGGATGCGCTGGATGCGCCTGTGAAGCGCATGAGCCAGTTGCCCGTGCCTTTGCCTTATGCGGCGAACCTTGAGACCTTATGTGTTCCGCAGGTTGAGGATATTGTTGAATCGGTTTCTCAACTTGTGAACGGGGGATAGGGGCGTATGGAAGGCATTGTTGGGTTTGTGACGGCGCTTTGGACAGGGAAAGCCCCTCTATGGGTGGCATTTTGGGTTTATGGGCAGGGGATTTATGCCCTGATTATGGCGGCTTACTTTACGATGTATAAATTCGGGTTTGAGATTTTGGCGCCTGTGCAGGCCAAGCTGGCGGGAGCCGATGTGCTTGGCAAAGTGGTGCAAGGCGGTGCGGCCGTGGTGAACGTGGTGGATGCGGTGGCGTTTGGGCTGTTTACCTTGCTTTGGTTTGTGGCCATTTGGCGATGCGCGCCGAACACTGATTATGTGATGGCGACCTATGCGGCGCGGGGATTTGTGGTGCTTGTGGGCGCTGTGCTGCTGTGTGGGGCCTGGATATGGGTGAAGGGGTAGGGAGATGAGTTTTGAGGTAATTTGCTGCCTGGGAGATAGT
>PFND01000070.1:0-149 GCA_002791805.1 Alphaproteobacteria bacterium CG_4_10_14_0_8_um_filter_53_9
ATAAAAACAAACTATTTGCCTGAGGGGGCGCCTTCACATGAAGAACCTAATGCGTGTATTTATTGTGACCGTTCTGGCCGCAGACCTGTTTGCCATTGTGTATTTTACCGGACATTACGTAAATACGGGGCACTTCCTGCCTGCACAGC
>PFND01000070.1:164-12042 GCA_002791805.1 Alphaproteobacteria bacterium CG_4_10_14_0_8_um_filter_53_9
ACCCTGTTCTGGCGGCCCTTACCCCCGAAACTGCAGAAGCGTCGGACAGCGATGCCAGCGGAGTTGAGGCGAAAAACGTCGATATGTCTGTTGTTCTTGCAGCTGGCGACCCAACTTTGGGGCAAAAAATATCCAACAAGTGCAAAGCCTGCCATACGTTTGATAACGGCGGCGCCAACCGCACAGGCCCCAACCTTTGGTCTATTGTAGAGGCACCGCTGGCCCATGCGGAAGGCTTCAGCTACTCAGGCGCCCTCATGTCTAAAAAAGAAGAGTGGAGCAACTGGACAGAAGAACACCTCAACGCCTTCCTGGAAGCTCCTAAAAAAACCATCCCAGGCACCAAAATGGCCTTTAACGGGGTGAGAAAACCCGAAGATCGCGCCGATCTCGTCGCCTATCTCAAAACACTTAAATAGGGAAGACCTCTCATGATCATTAAAAACATCACCAGCAATGTTCAAACTTCAGCGCAACCGACAGACATGGAACGGTCTGGGATTTTTTCGGTAAACGCAGAGCCGAACAACGCAAGCGTACAAAATACGTACGTGCGTATCGCAGGCTCAAGTTTAACGGAAAAAGCACGCCGTTCCGTGGCCTGTCGGGGGGCGATGTTCGGGTTAGATGCCCGCATTGCACTCGCTATCTTCGGCATGCTGTCTGTTGTGGCCGGGGCCACAGCCATCAACGTGTTGGGCGGGGCGGCGGTTACCGCCTTGGTGACAGAATTCAACAACGTCAAAAAATCCTATCAGGAGTTTCATCTGGCCACCGGAGACCACACCACTCGGTTTAAAGATCTGATAGATAACGAAAGCGGCATTCCCGGCTGGGCCGGCCCATATATCGATCTCACGTCCGATCGCTCCCGTCAGCACGGCACCTATTCTCTTATAGAAGGCCGTCAGGATGTCCCGGGCGTCCCCCCGGTAGAATGTACAGGCGGCGGCATCTGCTCAGTCTTTCTTAAACTCACACGGGTGAAGGATAGCCTGGCGGCCGAGGCGGATAAAAATGTAGATGGCGAAGAAAGTGCCAACAGCGGGGCTTTCCGTATCGAGTTCACACCCGGTGGTACGGATGATGTCTACTTCATCCTTGCCCCCAAACCTGCCAGCTAAACACGTGCCAAGACACCTCCCCCCTAAAGGGGGAGTTTTTTTCTCTCCCTCTCCAATCACTTAGAGGCTTGACAACACCCCCCCTCACCCCTAACTCTGCCCGCATGAAGAATCTTGTCATTGTAGAGTCCCCCTCCAAAGCCAAAACCATAGAAGGTTATTTGGGTAAAGATTATAAAGTCCTTGCCTCCTTCGGCCACGTTCGGGATCTCCCGAGTAAAGAAGGTGTAGTGGAGCCGGATAACGATTTTGCCATGCACTATCAGGTAAGCGCCGGGTCAGAGAAAACGCTCAAAGCCATCATGGCAGAAGTAAAGCAGGCCGAGACACTGTATCTCGCAACCGATCTGGATAGAGAAGGAGAGGCCATCTCGTGGCACGTCTGGCAAGAGATTAAACGCCGCGCCCCCAAAGAGGCCGCCAAACTCAACGTACACCGGATCGAGTTTACCGAGGTGACCAAAACCGCCATTCAAAACGCCATTAAACACCCGCGAGAACTCTCGCTCAACCTTATTAACGCGCAGCAGGCCCGCCGCGCGCTGGATTATCTGGTGGGCTTTAATCTTAGCCCCGTGCTTTGGCGTAAAGTTAAAGGCGGCCTCTCCGCAGGCCGCGTGCAAAGCGTGGCCCTGCGCCTCATTGCCGAGAGAGAAGACGCCATCGAAGCCTTCAAGCCAGAGGAATACTGGAGCATTCACGGAGATTTCAGCACGGATGAAGGCAAAGCCCTCCCTTCCAATCTCTCTGTCTATAATGGCAAAAAGGTGGAGAAGTTTACCTTCACGACAGAAGACGCCGCCAACGCCGTTACGAATACACTACGCCCCCTCACATGGGAAGTTACGGATAAAGATGTCTCGGAGAAGCGCCGCTTCCCCTCCCCGCCCTTTATCACCAGCACATTGCAACAGGAAGGCGCCCGCAAGCTTGGCCTGAGTGCCCGTCAAACCATGCAAGTGGCCCAGCGCTTGTACGAGTCAGGTCATATCAGCTATATGCGTACCGATAGCGTCAATCTGGCAACCGAGGCCATCAGCAGCATCCGCAAAACGATTGAGGATAACTACGGCCACGAAAATCTTCCCAGCCAGCCCAACTTCTACAAATCAAAATCCAAAAACGCGCAAGAGGCTCACGAGGCGATCCGCCCCACCAATCCAGCCCTGCATCCCAAAAACTTTAGCGGAGACGATCTCCAGCGCAAGCTCTATACCCTCATCTGGCAGCGGACCATTGCCTGTCAAATGACCCCCGCCAAGCTGGAGCAAACCACCCTCACCATAGGGGAGCCCTCAGGCAAGCATCAGTTCCGCGCCACAGGCAGTGTCATTATCTTCGCAGGGTTCCTCAACGTGTATCAGGAAGGGAAAGACGATACGACAGATGATGACGAAACCACCCTCCCCAACATCTCCAAAGGGGCAAAACTGAAGACAGAAGATATCCACGGCAACCAGCACTTTACAGAGCCACCCCCCCGCTTTACCGAGGCAACACTTGTCAAAGCGCTGGAAGAATACGGCATCGGCCGCCCAAGTACCTATGCCACCATCATCAGCACCCTGCAGGATAGGGGCTACGTGAAGCTGGATAAAAAACGCTTTTTTCCGGAAGATGTCGGCCGCGTCGTCGCCCGGTTCCTCACGGAGCACTTTACAACTTATGTTGATTATAACTTCACCGCCGGACTGGAGGAAGAGTTGGATGCCATCGCCCGTGGAGAGAAGGATTGGAAACCCATGCTGCGTAGCTTCTGGGGTCCCTTCATCACTCAGGTGAAGGATAAGCAGGAGAGCGTGAAGAAGTCAGACGTCACTCAGCAACTCACCGGAGAGCCCTGCCCTAAATGTAAAGAGGGCGAGCTCGCCATTCGGTTGGGTAAATACGGCTCCTTCAAAGGCTGTAACCGCTATCCGGAGTGCGATTATATCGAGAAAAAAGAAGGCGAAGAGGCCGAAGTCAAGAGCACAGGCGTTACCTGCCCGGAATGCAAAAAGAACGAGATCATCATTCGCCAGGGCCGCTTTGGGCAGTTTTACAGCTGTGCTGGCTACCCGGATTGCAAGTTCAGCGTGGCTGATGAACCGCGCGCAGAACCCTGCCCGGAGTGCACCTACCCCGTCACCGCGTGGAAAACCACCAAACGGTACGGAGAAGTGCAGAAGTGCCCTTCTTGCGGCCACTGGTCCAACGCACAGGCCAAAGCCGCATCCGAGGCTTTCAAAGCCCGCTTAGCAGAAACAAAAGCCAAAAAAGCCGAGGCGAAAAAGGCCGCTAAAAAGCCCAAAGCCACCAAGGATACAGAAGCGAAACCAAAGGCCAAACCTAAAGCAAAAGCGCCTCCTAAAAAGAAAGCCTAACTCCACAAAAAACGGCGCCCCTCGCAAAGGGCGCCGTTTTTTATCAGGCCGTTGTGCGCCTAGGCTTTTTGCTGGCGCAAAAACTGCGACGCCGCCGTCATATCTGCAGGCGGGGAAAAACGCCGCTCAAATTCGCTCCAGTGGAGCTCGTAAAAAGAGGTCATGTAAGCCTCTACCCCCTCACCGCGCTGCACATCGTGTCTTTTGTAGGCATCGGCCATGTCCCGCGCATGCATCACAGGAACAAAGTACAGGTGTTCTCCCGTCCGCCAGCAAAAGCTATGCACCACGAGAATCTTCTCGGGTATATGGCCCCGCTGGTAAATTGTCACCCAATAGTGGGCGCGGGCCGCCCACAGGAGGTTTTCTGGCAATCGAGCCAAAGCATCCCGCTGGGCTTCAAGTTCTGGCGGAATAACTTCCGCATTATCTCCCCACGGATTCATAGTTGCATTACCTCCAGGCATATCGGCTCTCCTTCTGTTGGCCGCACAAAAAATAAGAAGTTCTTATATGTATACTTAATAGCCTGTAAAAATCAACCATAAATCTCTTTATCCGCCCTCTCTTTTCCCCTACACTCCGCCCCATGCAAAAAGACTTCCTCGCCCAAGCGGCCGAAACCATCCAGTCTCTCCCCGGCGGAGAAACCATATTCACCATAGCCACCTTTGTTATCGTCCTCGCTGTGCTCGTCTTCGTGCACGAGCTGGGGCACTTCCTCGCAGCCCGCAGCGTGGGCATCAAGGTGGAAAAATTCTCCATCGGTTTTGGCCCCGTGCTGGCACGGTGGATGGATAAACGCGGCACCCAGTGGCAAATCGCCGCCCTGCCCCTCGGCGGGTTTGTGAGCATGCTGGGAGAATCTCCCGAAACGCCTCTGCAAAAGGAAGATCTCCCTCACGCTTTCACACATAAAAAAATCTGGCAGCGGGCGTGGGTGGTTATTGCCGGCCCCGCCATGAACGTGGTCTTTGCTTTTGTGCTCCTCACCGCAGTTATGCTCACAGGCGAGCACCGCCTGAAGGCCGAAGTGGGCGAAGTCATGCCCGATATGCCCGCCATGGGCCAGCTGCAAGAAGGAGACCTCATCACCCATTTTAACGGCCAACCGCTGGAAGATTGGGACGCGTTTCAAAAAGCCATCAGCGATAATCTCGGGGCCCCTCTCACCCTCACGGTAGAGCGGGAGAACACAGCCCAAACCGTCACACTCACCCCTCAAATAACCGAGTTTACAGATCTGTTGGGAGAATCTCACACCGTGGGCCGTATTGGTGTGGCCCCCAGTTATGCCACCTTTGTCACCACCTATGCCCCGCACCTGGCCATCTTCCGTGCAGCAGAAAAAACATGGGAGATGACCGCCCTCACCGTCACCGCCCTTGGCAAGCTGCTCATCGGCGCCATCCCGCCGGATAATCTCACAGGGCCATTAGGCATTGCGGATATGGCAGGCCAAACCGCTGCCAATGGTATCTTTGCGGTGCTCATGTTCATGGTGGTTATTTCCATCAACCTTGCCATCGTCAACCTGTTCCCCCTGCCCATTCTGGATGGCGGACATCTTGTGTTTCTGGGGCTGGAGAAACTGCGCGGCAAGCCCTTAAGCCCCCTCACGCAGGAGTGGCTGGCCCGTGCAGGCCTCGCCCTTATTTTAGCGCTTGTTGTGTTCAGCACGTTTAACGATATCAATCGTTTCGGCTGGCTCTCTGATAAAACAGATGAACAAACAGAACACACTGCTACCGAGTAAAGCACCCAAAACGTGCGGAGCGCTTGCCTAACCTAAGCCTTTCGCCTAAAGTCCAAAACAATGAATAATAAAGGGACCCCCATGCGAACCCTCGCTCTCACACTTCTGGCTGCCACAGCGCTCACCGTTCCTGCCTTTGCCTTGCCCGTCACCGCCATTAAGGTTGCAGGTAACTTGCGGGTAGAGGCACAAACCGTCGCAGCGTATCTTCCTTTTAAAGTGGGAGACGAGTTTACAGCAGAAGAAACAGGGACCCTCATCCGCAGCCTGTACGCCACAGGCCTTTTTGCAAATGTAGAGCTTAGCCAGGCCCCCAATGGAGAAGTTCTCGTCACCGTGGTGGAAAATCCCATGGTCAACAAAGTGGTGTTTGAGGGGAACGACGCCATTGTGGATGAACGCTTGAGAGAGCTTGTTCAGCTACAACCCCGCAGTATTTATAGCCCGGCAAAAATCCAGCAGGATGTGCAAACCCTGCAAGCCGCCTACCGGTCACGCGGGCGCTTCACCACCGTGGTGGATGCCCAGCTTATCGAGCGCGAACAAAACCGTGTAGATATCATCTATAAAATCACCGAGAGCGCCAAAACCAAAATTGCAGATATCAACTTTGTCGGTAACAGCAAAATATCGGATGGTGATCTCGGCGTCGTCATTACCACACGTCCCAGTGCCTGGTGGCGTTTTATGAGCATGTCGGATAGTTACGATCCCACAAGGCTGGAAGTGGATAAAGAGCTTCTCCGCAAGTATTATCTGGCCAACGGATACGCCGATGTTCAAATCACCTCCGCCGTGGCCGAGATCACGCGCGATAGTAACGAGTTCATCCTCACCTATACGATTTATGAAGGTCCAAGGTACGATTTTGGCGCCATCGATGTCGCCCTGAAGGCAGAGGCCGAAGGTCTGGATATGTCCGCCCTCAAAGACACCGTCACCCTTAAAACAGGGGATATGTTTGATGCCTCACGGATAGAAAAGACCGAAAGTAATCTTATCGATGCCCTTGGCAATAAAGGCTTTGCCTTTTTGAACGTGGAGCCAAGCTACCAAAAAGATGAAGCCAACCGCACCGTTGGGGTCACCTTCAACATCACACCGGGGCCACGGGTCTACGTCAACCGCATCAACGTGGAAGGAAACGACCGCACGCTGGATAAAGTGATCCGACGCGAGATGCGCCTTGCCGAGGGCGATGTCTACAGCGCCAGTAAACTCAAGCGCAGCAAGGATAGGCTCACCTACCTCAGCTTTTTTGAAAATGTCGATGTCTCTCGCTCAGAAACGCCCGAGCCCGATCGTATGGACATCAATGTGAAGGTGAAAGAGCAATCCACAGGCGAATTCAACGTCGGTGCAGGGTTCTCCACCTACGATGGTCTCCTCGCCACGGCCGATCTGAAGGAGCGTAACTTCCTCGGTAAAGGTCAAGAGATCGGCGTTAAATTTGCACTATCTCAACGTAAGCAAGATTTTAACATCGGCTTCACAGAACCCTACTTCTTGGGTCAGGAGCTCGCCGCAGGGGTGGATGCCTTTAACGAGAAAACAGACGTACAGGACGAGTCCTCGTACGATACAGCCCGCACAGGGGGCGCCCTGCGCCTCAAGTTCCCGCTGGATGAATATACCTCCAACGGCCTGCGCCTCGGTTATAAAGAGACAAAAATCGAAAACGTCGGCACCGCCGCCTCGCAGTTTGTGGCGAGAGAAGCCGGCAAACGCAACAGCGTGTCGCTCGCCAACACCTACGCATTCGACAACAGAGACAGCTATCTCACCCCCACACGCGGCTATCGCCTCTCTCTCACGGGAGAGTACTCGGGCTTCGGGTCAGATATCAACTATCTCCGCGGAACAGCTCAAGGAAGCTGGCACAAAGAGGTGGTAGAAGATTGGGTGCTGAGCCTCGGCTCTACCGTAGGTGCCATCTCGGATTTCGGGGAAGATCTTCCCATTTACGAACACTTCACAGGCGGTGGTCGTGGCCTTCGCGGGTTTGAATATGGGGGTATTGGCCCACGGGATAGCGTCACAGGAGATGCCCTCGGCGGGAAATATATGATGACAAACAACGCCGAGGTCAGCTTCCCGCTCACCAATGCGTTTAACGATCTCGGCATCCGCGGTCTCTTCTTTGTGGATGGCGGTATCGTCAAATCCTTTGAAGGGGCAACCTCACTCGTGACCGATAGCGATACCTACCGCATCGCCGCCGGTACCGGGATCTTCTGGCGCAGCCCTATCGGCCCCCTCCGGTTGGAGTTCGGTTTCCCGCTCGTCAAAGCGGATGAAGATAGAGATCAGATCTTCAGCTTCAGTGTCGGTTCTTCCTTCTAAAAAGGCATAGGCAACACCCAAAGAGAAGCCCGCTCCCAGCGGGTTTTTCTTATCTTCTCGCCTACTCTCTACTCACTCCTCCCGCCCTGCCCCCCTTGCATCCCCCCAACAAAAAGCCTAGTCTACTATCGCTTTTGGAGATCATGAAAAGAAAATAAGAGGGAGATACACCATGAAAATCAAGCTATTCGCCATAACAACCCTGTGCACACTTGCCGCCCTGCCCGCCATGGCGCTGTCGGTTGCCGTGCTGGATGCGCAAACCGTCGTCACAGGCACCAACGCCTATAAGGCGGCCGTCTCAAGCCTCTCCGCCAAGAGAGATGCCGCCCAGAAAAAACTCAAAGCCATGGAAGCCCCCCTTGCCGAGAAAGAAAAAACCCTGATCGAGCAAGCCTCCGTGATGGATAAAGCCAAACTTCAAGCCGCGCAGGAAGAGCTGAAGAAGGATGTCATCGGCTTCCGTACCGAGGCTCGCAATATCCAAGAAGCGCTGGATAAAGAAAACTTCGAGACCCGCAAAAAAATCGCCGAAGCCGTACAATCTGCGGTGGATTCCATTGCGAAGGAAAAAGGCTACGATATCGTCATGCCCAAAGCCCAAACCCTGTTTGTGAGCGATAAAGTCGTGGATATCACAAAGGAAACGCTGGCCAAAACCAACGCTATCCTCAAATAAACGAATCCTGAATGAACCAAGAAAAAAGGCGGCTCCGAAGAGCCGCTTTTTTTCATAAGGTCCGTAGCAGAAAAAGAGGAGGCCCGCCTCCCCTCATATCCTCATCCCTAAAGTCCTAAAAGTTATTTTCCCAAGGTTAAAGGGGGCACCTCGCGCATACGTTCCAGCACACTGCCCACATCATCATCGGCGCCAAAGCCCACGCAAGCCACATGAGCGCTCAGCTGCACGGTACGCGTTTTGCCCACACACGGGGTCGCCGCCAGGCAACGGGCCAGCTCTTTGGCCCGCATATTGGCATTTTCCACCACACGAAGCTCATTCAAAATCACGGCAAACTGGCCATTTTCAAGGCGGCTGGCAATATCCGTGGGGCGGATGTTCTGGCGCAGCACACCGGCCACAAAGCGCAAAATCTCGCCCGCAAGCTCGGCATCAAGGGCTTGGTAGCCGTCAAAATTATCCACTTCCAACGCAATCAGGGCGTGGGTGCGGCCGTAGCGCTTGGCGGTGGAGATACTCTTGGCAAGTTCCTCCTCAAGCGCACGGTGGTTGGCAAGGCCTGTCATAGGGTCGGCCGCTGCCACATCTTCCATGTCTTCCATGTGCAGGCGCTGGGCGGCCACAATCTGACGCAGCTCGGCAAGCTCGCGCATCATAGCCTCAATCTCAGGCTCACTCAGGTTTTTTACATCCTCAGCACGACGCGCCTGCATCATGCCTGTCAAAGGGTCTGTTTTTTTAAGGGTGTCTGTCATGGCTTTAAAATGGCGCGAAAGAGGGGTAAATGCAACCCCCTCCCGCTAAAGCTGTTTATTAAAGGGCGGATAGGTTTATTTTCCCTCACGCTTCGCGTCATACATCCGCTCATCTGCCAACGCCATCACACTTTCCACATCGGCACCTTCTACAAAACATGCCCCTCCCACACTGGCACCCACCGTCAATTCCATGCCCTCAAAGCGGCACACAGCACCGCATACCACCGCCAGCAACTCATCACGCTTGCGTGCCATAGTGTGTTCATTCACCTCGCTCAGCACCACCAAAAACTCATCACCTCCAAGGCGTCCCACAGCATCTCCGGCCCTCACATGGCCCATAAGCGCCGCCGCCACAGCTTTCAGCATGGCATCTCCCGCAGCATGGCCAAAGGTATCATTAATCGTTTTAAATCCATCCAGGTCAAAAAGCAAAACCGCACCGTTCCGCCCATGCCGGGCATAATCCGCCCACACACGCCCCAGCTCACGCTCAAGGCCCATCCGGTTAAAGGTTGATGTTAATCTATCCTGTAAAGCAATCGCCTCAAGCATTTGAATTTCATACGCTTGCATCGCCAACATAGCCTCAAGCCGTCCAATATCCTCACGCAAGTCTTCGACAGAAACCCCCACCTCTTCAGCATGGCCAAAACGATAAAGCTTGGCGCGGGTTACAGGGTTAAAAGCATTCGTTGTCATCAGTCATTCTCCTCTTCGGAGGATAGGATGCATACATTATGCCAACTTTTTAACCACCCCTACGCCTCAAGCGCAAACCTTACCGGACAATCGTCGCTTTAGCGGTCCCGCTCACAGCGGCCACAAGCTCACCCGCCTTGCACACCATCAAGGGCAAACCATGCTCGCGGCACAGGGCAATCGCGGTGCCGTCCATCACTTTAAGGTCTCCCACCAGAACATCTTTGTAGGTCATGGTGGGCTGGTGCACCGCATCCGTGTGTTTGGCAGGGTCTTTGTCATAAATGCCGTCCACTTTGGTGGCTTTAATCAGCATATCGGCGCCCAGCTCAATAGCACGCAGCGCACCCGCAGTATCAGATGTAAAGAAGGGGTTCCCCGTGCCCGCCGCACAAATAACAATACGGCCTTTTTCAAGGTGACGCTCCGCCCGGCGCTTAATATAAGGCTCGCACACGTTGTCAATGCTCAAAGCAGAAAGCACGCGGCAAGGCACTCCCTTCCCTTCAATCACACTTTGCAAAGCAAGCGCATTAATCACAATCCCCAGCATTCCCATCTGGTGAGCCGTAGCAGCCTCAATCCCGGTCGCAGCAATCTCGCTCCCGCGCAAAATATTGCCAGCTCCTACCACAACCGCCACCTGAACATCCTGCGCACGCAGAGCAATCAACTCATCCGCAATCTCGGTGAGGGAGACCATCTCCAAAATCTTACCCGTCGCCTCGCGGCCTTCAGCTCCTGCCAAACGCTCACCACTCACTTTAACCATCACGCGTTTATAATCCATAACATCCATCCTTGTTCAATATGTTTAGGCTACTCTCGCCCCTACCAAAGCATCAACCCCCGGGTTCATCAAAATGACCGCCCCCGCAGCATCATAACTGCCCAAAAGTAAAAACTCGCTCATAAAAGGCCCCACTTGGCGCGGGGCGGCATTCACCCACCCCACCACCTTGCGGCCTAACAGGTCATCTTTGGTATAATGCACTGTTACCTGAGCACTCGTCTTCCGCACACCCACCGCCTCGCCAAAATCCACCCAGATCTGATAAGCCGGCTTGCGGGCTTCCGGGAAATCTTTCACATTCACCACAACGCCCACCCTCATATCCACGGCAAAAAAAGATGCCCCTTCTACCACAGGCAAAAGGGGCTCTTTTGGGGTCATTTCCTAAATCTCCTAGAGGCTAAAAGATAAAATGCATCCTGCCGTCAGCGAAAATCGGTTTTTCTCGAGCATCGCAAGGCGCCGTGAACATGCTGTGTTCACAAGGCCGAGACGCGCAGAGAAAACCGATTTGCAGCAAGGCAAGGGCATTTTAGCCCGCCATAGCTTTTTGAACTTCCGCCGCAAAGTCTTCCTGTACTTTTTCCACACCTTCACCAAGGCCAAAGCGGGCAAACGCCACCACTTTACCACCGGCTTTGGCCACGGCCTCACCGACTTTTTGGTCAGGGTCCATCACAAGGGCTTGGTCCACAAGGCAGATTTCTTCCAGGAATTTAGAAACACGGCCTTCGACAATTTTCTCGATCACAGGAGCAGGCTTGCCTGTCTCTGCAGCCTGAGCTTCATAAACAGCTCGCTCGCGGGCCAAAAGATCTTGGTCAACACTGTCGCGGTCAAGGGCTTGGGGGTTGGTGGCCGCAACGTGCATGGCCACTTGCTTGGCCACATCTTCCATGTTGCCGTCGCCTTCAATCGCCACCAGAACACCGATTTTACCACCCATGTGAACGTAACCACTCACAAGGCCGGGGGCCACACTCAGCATGGCAGCACGGCGGAGGGTCATGTTTTCGCCCACCGTCGCAATAAGGTCGGTCAGCTTATCGCCCACAGTTTTGCCGGCTTCAAATTCAAGGGATTTAATCTCTTCAACATCGCCTGTTTTGGCGGCAAGGGCCAAATCAGCCACTTTAGAAACAAAGCTGGAAAATGTGTCGTTTTTCGCCGCAAAGTCGGTTTCAGAGTTCACTTCAATCATCACACCACAACCATTTGCGGTTTTAATGGCCACAATGCCTTCGCTCGCCGCACGGCCGCTTTTTTTAGCCGCTTTGGCCATGCCTTTTTGGCGGAGCCAGTCAATGGCCTGTTCAATGTCGCCGCCCACTTCTTCAAGGGCTTTTTTAGCGTCCAT
>PFND01000070.1:12102-12253 GCA_002791805.1 Alphaproteobacteria bacterium CG_4_10_14_0_8_um_filter_53_9
GTATTCTCCATTGTTCTATTGAATATAAAAAAGGGGACGTCTGATCTCAACGTCCCCTACTATTTTATATCAAGTCTATTACTTACTGGCTTCGTTTGAGTCTTTCTCTACAGCAACCTCAACAAACTCAGCATCCTCAGGCACACCACCA
>PFND01000070.1:12396-12553 GCA_002791805.1 Alphaproteobacteria bacterium CG_4_10_14_0_8_um_filter_53_9
AATCTCTTCCATTTCGCGCTCTTCTTTTTTACTTAATTCATCACGCACCTTTTTAGCCCACAATTCCTTATGTTTTTCCATTATATCAAGCTCTTTACATGCTTCTATATATTCTTTTCTGGTTAGCTTTACACCTTCTTCAGCTTCTTCAACTACC
>PFND01000058.1 GCA_002791805.1 Alphaproteobacteria bacterium CG_4_10_14_0_8_um_filter_53_9
GTGGCATTCCAGTAAAGGGTCGGGGTCTGGAGGGCAAGGGCCAACAAACCGGCGATCCAAACCTGCGGGGCCCGCAAAACATCGCGTCGGTAAAGTAAAAGATAAAGACCAAGGAGAGGGAAGAACAAAACGGCCGTGTATTTGGCAAGGCCACCCAGTCCCACAAACAGGCCTACAATCAGCCAGTCGCGCCAGATGTTCTTTTCAAGAGCGCGCCCCACAAACCACAAGGCACCCAGCCATAGGGGGAGGAGAAGGGCATCCGGGCTCATAATCAAGCCACCCGCAGCAATAAGGGGAGCCGTGGTCAGCGCCGCAAAGGCAATCCACGAGGAGGAGCGAGACGCATGGGCCTGCCTCACCAAAGCAAAACCCAAAAGCGGAACAGCAAACTGAGACATAAGAGAAAAAAGCCGAACCCCCGGCAGCGTATCACCCAAAAGCCATGTGCTTATTCCCATCAGCCAGGTGGTAAGGGCTGGCTTGGTTACAAAAGCCAGGTCCAGCCGTTGTAGCCAGTGCCAGTATTGGGCCTCATCAGGGGCAAGGGTATAGGGCGTCCAAAAGGCGAGATAAAAAAACCTGAAAACAAGAAGGCCAAAACTCAGGGTTAAAAGCCAAAAAGCATCAGAGCGCCAAAAAGAGGCAGAGAACTTTTGAAAGTCGGATTTTTCACGTATCATGTCGCCCATGGTGAAGAAAAAACAGTCTCGCAACAAGCGGCCAAAGGCCAAACAAGCCCAATCCTCCAGCATTTTTAAACATGAGCTCGTCAAATGGGGGCTTATCCCGCTTTTGCTCGCTTTGGCAAGCTGGTGGAGCGGTCTGGATAATGCGCTTGCAACCTTGGTTTACGCGCCAGAAAGCTCTGTCGCCTGGTGGTTCAGGCAAAATGGCACCCTTCCTGGGTATGTACTGGGGGTAGGGGGTCTGGTTATTGTCATTCTAATGGGTATAGGCGCCCTCGGGCAGGAAAAATATAAAACAGTGCATCACGCAGCGCTCGCAAGTCTGCTCACAATAGTCTTTGGGGTAGGCCTGTTGGCGCAGGTACTGGTGCAAGATGCGGTGGATCGCCCCCGCCCGCGAGATAGCGTCTTGCAGCAAGAGCAAACCCAAACAGAACTTTCAGGCCATTCCTTCCCAAGCGGCCACGCAGCCATCGGTTTTGCGCTCGCTGCCCCTGCCTTTGTCTTTGCGGGGGGCTCAAAAGCAAGGGGAACTTTCCTGCTTATCGGCCTCGTGTGGGGGGCGCTTCTCGGGGTGAGCCGCATGGTTTTGGGGGCTCATTTCTTGTCAGATGTTCTGGCCGCAGCAGCCTTCACATTAGGGAGCGCGGTCTTATTTGCCCCGCTCGCAGGCAAAATTAAGCGCATTCCTTTCTGGGTAACTATTGCTTTTGTGGCCGTCAGCTTTCTGGCACTCGTCTTGGGGAACAAATTCACCCTTCATCTCGCACTCCCGAAAGATCAAACATGGAGCCGCCTGAATCTTCCGTGCAGCACGCAGGTGGCCACACCTCAAAATCTTGCCCAAGGGCAGGGGGATATGCTGACAAAGCCCCACCTCTCCGTCATGCTCACCGGCTACGGTGCCCCGCTTTCCACGCTTAGGCTTAATGTGGATAAGGCAGGCGTTGTCACATTGCAAACGCGCCAAGGGCTGTACAGAAAGTTGGCATGTACGGCAACCATAACGCTTCCTGCACAATAATCATCAAGATATTCTTGACATTCTCACGCCAAGGCGCTATTCCGCCCCAGATAAAGAGATATTAAAGGAGAAAACAACCATGTCCCGCGTCTGCGAACTTACAGGAAAACGGACCGCCACGGGTAATAACGTGAGCCACTCCAACCGCCACACCAAGCGGACTTTCCGCCCCAACTTGCAAGAGAAAAGCTTCGAGCTTCCTATGCTTGGCCGTCGTGTCACGCTCAAACTCAGCACCCAGGCCATTCGTACAATCGATAAGCACAGCGGTCTGCAAAGCTTCTTGCTTCAAGTCAAAAACAAGCGCGTGCGCGAAAACTTTAGCCCTCTGCTGGCCAAACTTCGCTTTCAGCTTGTTAAAAAGAACATCTCAGCCCAAGCCTAAAGCTTAGCTGTTAAAAAAAGGGCCCTTATCGGGCCTCTTTTTTTATGAAGGGGCGCTACATCGCCGCAATCATGGCCTCACCAAAGGCAGAGCATTTAACTTCCGTCGCCCCGTCCATCAAGCGCGCAAAATCGTAGGTCACGTGCTTGGTGGCAAGGGCGCCTTTTAGGCCTTTAAGCACAAGGTCAGCCGCTTCGTTCCATCCCATATAGCGCAGCATCATCTCACCGGAGAGAATGACGGAGGAGGGGTTTACCTTGTCCATGCCCGCATATTTGGGGGCCGTACCGTGGGTGGCCTCAAAAATGGCGTGGCCGCTGGTGTAGTTAATGTTGGCACCGGGCGCAATGCCAATGCCGCCCACCTGGGCCGCCAGCGCGTCAGATATGTAATCGCCGTTCAGGTTCAGAGTGGCCACTACGTCATACTCTTTGGGGCGGGTGAGGATTTGCTGTAAAAAGTTATCAGCAATCACGTCTTTAATCATCAGTTTGCCGGCAGGGGCCACACCGCCGCAATCTTCCCATGCCACCACTTTGTCGCCATAAAGGCGCTTGGCCACATCATATCCCCAGCGCATAAAGGCGCCTTCAGTATATTTCATAATATTGCCTTTGTGTACTAGGGTCAGGCTTTCGGCACCTTGGGCAAGGGCATAATCAAGGGCGGCGCGTACCAAACGCTCCGTACCTTCACGGCTTACAGGCTTAATGCCAATGCCGCTGGTTTCCGGAAAACGTATTTTCTTCACACCCATCTCATTCTGGAGAAAACTGATGACCTTGCGCGCCTCATCCGTCTCGGCGGCCCATTCAATGCCCGCATAAATATCTTCGCTGTTTTCTCTAAAAATCACCATGCTCACATCTTCAGGGTGCTTCACAGGGGCGGGCACACCGTCAAAGTAAGTCACAGGCCGCACACAGGCATAAAGGTCAAGCTCCTGACGCAGGGCCACATTAAGGCTCCTAAAACCCCCGCCAATAGGCGTGGTGAGGGGGCCTTTAATCCCCACAAGGTAGTGCCTGAAGGCAGTTAAAGTTTCTTCGGGCAGCCAAACTTCTTTTTCATAAACGGCGTTGGCTTTTTCACCAGCATAAACTTCCAGCCAGTCAATTTTGCGCGCCTCACCGTAAGCTTTGCTCACGGCGGCCTCTAAAACCTGTTTGCTCGCATGCCAGATATCCGGCCCCGTGCCATCGCCTTCAATAAAACAAACAATAGGCATATCGGGCACGTTAAGCTGGCCGTTATCCATCGTAATCGGGGTGCCAAAGGCAGGGGAGGCAATACGGTCAAAAGTCGGTGTCATAGAGGGTATCCTTGTCCTGTTAAATCCAGGACAGGCTAACAAAAAAAGCTCCGTTTGGAGCCTCCTCTGCCACCAACTTCATCAGTGATGATGCACGTGGCTGGCATCGCCAGATGCTGCTTCAGCATGGTTCCCATGGAATCCCATATTCTGCTCAAAGGCAAACCAGCTTATATCCACTGCCAGGAAGGCAAGCGAGATAAAGAAAACTCGCAAGCTCGTCCGCTTTTTAGGCGTGCAATCACCATGAGAACACCCGTCAGGGTTCAGCACCGTCGGTGTGTGGCAATCCATCCGCCATGCAATAAAATTGGCCACAGCACTCACCATCACGCTGCCAATGGCAATGGTCAAAAACCAAAGATGGTAGGTATCCACAAAAGTATAAAAGGGGTTGTCGGCAAGGGTGGCAGCAAGGCCAAGGGTGCTTCCCAGAGCCATAAGGGCCGCCACGCCAGGCAAAAAGCAGCAGAAAATATGGGGAATAAGGGAAAGGATGGTCAGTAACCCGGCGCCACGGCGCACATCGGAGGAGGAGAGGGTGTGTGTAGTGCTCATATAACCTATGCTTTTCCGTTAAGTTACCATATCTGTCAAGTAGCTAGAAAAAATCAAAAAATGGTGGGCGATACAAGGATCGAACTTGTGACCCCTACAGTGTGAATGTAGTGCTCTACCGCTGAGCTAACCGCCCACAACGAGCAACGAGATACCCCAAGCACGCACAAGCGTCAAGGTATAAGTAAAAAGGGGGGGCACACGGCACAAAAAAAGCCCGTCAGGGCAAGCGTCATATAAAAAAAGCCGTAGGGGTGGGTGGTTGGGTGGGCACCCCCACGACAAACAAATTCATAAAGCATGGGAGCCGCCCGCGTCAACAAAAAAATCAAAGGGGGAAGGGGCTATTTTGTAAAATGACAGGTCGCCAAAATCAAAGGAACCCAAATGAGAGAGGTGGTGAGCGTACCTTTAATAGCCTGATAGGTAATCCAGATCCAAAAGGCGCGCTTGCCATGCTTGGCAAGGAGAGTTTTACGTTTTGAGCGTATGTTATGCCAAGATCTGCTCAAAAAAGAAAAGTTCATCTTTCACCCATATCCCAAAACAGCTCAAAAAAAAAGCCTCCCGAGGGAGGCACAATCGTAAAAACCTTAGTCTTCAATTTTAAGGTTGATGGCAGATTGTTTGGTAGAACCATCGCGGCCACGGCTTTCTTCAAGCTCGTAGGTCACGGGTTGACCATCTTTCAAGAATTTCAAGCCGGCGGCTTGCAGGGCAGTAATGTGTACAAACACGTCCTTACCTCCTTCTTCGGGGGCAATAAAGCCAAATCCTTTAGTTTCGTTAAACCATTTGACGGTTCCTTTAGCCATGAGACGTATTCCTTAGTATTACATTAAAATACCCAACCGCGCACACCATGCGCTTCTTTTGCCCTTTTGTATAGCAAATAAGTATAAAATATAAAAATAACGGAGCCATAGCTCCGTTATATGTTGCCACAAGGGCAAAAGAGGGCGTTATTCAGCGTCCGCCGCCACCGTCATGCTTACAATGGTGTCAGGGTCCGCAACGCTGCCGTTGTCGTACTTGTCGCCTTTTTTAATGGCGTCCACATGCTCCATGCCATCCACAACTTTACCCCACACGGTGTATTGGCCGTCCAGCCCTGTGTTGTCTGCCAGCATAATAAAAAACTGAGCATTGGCGCTGTTGGGGTTACCTGTGCGTGCCATGCTCACAATACCGCGCTTGTGGCTCACATCGTTAAATTCAGCATTCAGGTCGGGCAGGGTGCTGCCGCCCATGCCGTCGCCGCGGGGGCTGCCGGTTTGGGCCATAAAGCCGTCAATCACGCGGTGCCAAAGCTTGCCATTATAGTAGCCGGATCGTGCAAGTTCCTTAATACGGGCCACATGGCTGGGGGCCACTTCAGGCATCATTTCAATGGTCACACGGCCATCTTTCAGGTCAAGATAAAGGGTGTTTTCAAGGTCAGCGGCCTGCACAGATGTCATAAATAAAGCTCCTGCTAAAGTTAGAATATAAAGGGGTTTCAAGGGGTTTAGCTCCTTCTTGTTATACGCCACAACCACGCGCGGCCGCACCCTACACCGCATTTGGGGGCGTAGGCAACGGCGGCACCAAACTTTTTCTAAAATTCCACGCTGTCTGGCAAATGGTGCGCAGGTCAGAATGTTGGGGCACCCATCCCAAAATATCCTTGGCCCGTCTGGCATCTGCCACCAAAGTGGCAGGGTCTCCCGGGCGCCTCTCGGCATATTGAACAGAAAGCGGCAGGCCGCTCAAACCTTTTAGCATCTGGACAATATCTTTAACCGAATGTCCCTCATGGCTGCCAAGGTTAAGGGCGGTCGTATCGCCACCATCCATCAAGTAGGTAAGGGCGCGCACATGGGCATCGGCCAGGTCGTCCACATGCACATAATCGCGCACACATGTCCCGTCGGGTGTCGGGTAATCCACACCAAAAATCTTAAGTTGCTCCTGGGCGCCCGCCAGCACATCCACCGCAACGGGTATCAGGTTGGTGGGGGCAGGGTTGCGGTTGCCAAGCGTGCCGTCTACAGCAGCACCTGCCGCATTAAAAAAGCGCAGGCTTACGCTCTTCAGGCCATAAGCATGGCCATAGTCCGCCAGCATTTGTTCTGTCATCCACTTGGTGCGCCCATAAGGATGAATAGGGTTCTTCGGCGTATCCTCAGAAGCAACAGAAACATCAGGCATCCCGTAAACAGAGGCCGAAGAAGAAAAGATAAGCTTGTTCACACCGCCCGCCCGCATCTCTTCAAGCAAACACCACGTGCCAAAAACATTGGTGTAGTAGTATTCAGAAGGAGAGACGAGAGATTCTCCCACGGCAATCTTGGCCGCAAAGTGAAGTACCGCTATAGGTTTGTGTTCAGCAAGGGCCGCGCGCACAGCCTCGCGGTCGCAAATATCTCCCTGTATCAGGGTAAATCCGTCCACATTGGCCGCATGGCCGGTAGAAAGATCATCAAAAATCACAGGCTCAAAACCTGCCGCCGCAAGGGCCTTAACGGTATGAGAGCCGATATACCCGGCCCCCCCCGTCACCAATACCGTCCGAGATAGATGAGAATTCATCCTCTTCTTTTGCCGTAAAAGCAGGTAAAAAGCAACATTATCCCAGTTCGGCATAAAAAGAGGTGGCAGAACGCGTCGCAAGGCTGTCCACCATCACCTCGTTTTGAGAGAAATTCCCCAAACTTACATCCGTCGCAGAGGCAGAGGAATAAAAGAGCCCGTTCGTCAAAAAAGGCATCGTAAGGGTAAATGCCTCGGCTGCCCGTGTTCCCGCCGCGCCGGATGTCGGGATATAGCTCGTCGGGTAATCCCCAACTTCGCACTGGGCGCCCAGCAAAATCACGTCTTCACCGGCTACCGAGGTAGAAGGCCCAAAAGAGAGGTAAGAATTAATCGTGCCCGTCCCCGTGGTGCGCACCACACAACTTACGGCATAAATTCCGCCGCCAAAGTCGGTATTCACAAGGTCACTCACCGTAAGGCCAATGGCCGTATGGGTAAAGCTCACAGCTAAAGCCCCCACAGGGCCAGAGAGGGACATATCCCCCCCCCACGTCGCATAAGCCTTACCGGATGTTCCTGCTTTGTAATAAAACCGCAGGGCATAAGCCTCGCCCCGGTTTGCCGTATAGGTTCCGCTTTTTGCCGCACTAGAGATAGCCCCTCCGCTGGCCACTTTCAAACCGTCAAAACGCCTCAAGGCGTTAAGGCTAAGGTTTGTTAACGTGGGGGAGAGTATCAGGGTCCAATGGGCCGTGCTCGCCGCACTGTAAGGGATAAGGTTAGTGCGCTGGGGCTCTAAAATATAGCCTTTAAAGCCCGTACCCAAAGGGTCAAAACCAGCCCGTACCTGCCCGGTGGGTACATCCACAAGGTCACCATTTTCGTCAAAGCGGGTGGCCGTACTCGCGCGAGAAAAAGTGCATCCCTGCGGCAATCCTCCACGTGCATCAAAACGCCACGTGCGCACACCGCGGGTGCGCACAGGGGGGGCGCTTACGGCGCGCACAGGTGTGTCAGCGCACGTTGTTTGTCCATAATTCATGGGTAATATCCTTCACAAGAGTTTCTCTTAATCGCGCCCGCGCAAAACTTTAAGGCTCCATATGGCATCGGCCACATTCAGCCGAAGCCCTGTAATCGGGCCGGGTAAACTTTCCATGCCGCTTTCGGTGTGGTGGCCAAAGGGGCTGGCAATCCATGTGGCGGTATCAGCCTCAATATCGGCAATATCATCCAGGGTTATTTCAAGGCAGGCACCGCTTACGGGGCTGCCACTTTCCAAAACGCAGGCAACGGTAATGTCTTTGCTGGCGCCTTCGTCAAAAACCATGGCTTTACTCATGGTGGTCAGTCCGGTTTCCGCAGCATAAGAGACGACATCTATGGTCAACATGTTATTTTCCTTTCCATCAGGGATATAAAAAACCCTGCCTTTCAAGTCAGAAAAGCAGGGCAGGGGGAGAAAAATCTTGAAAACAAGATACAAAAAAAGACGCCATCGGCGCCGCATCTAAATATCTCAAGAATAAACAAACTCTACCTCAAAATGCGGAACCTGTCAACATAAATCGTATAAAGTGTTGATATAATAGAGATAATACAACAAAAGCATAAAAGTATCTCCTCTTGCAAAAGGCGCCAATCCGTTCCATAAATCCAAGCATGAGCCCCACGCCCGCCCTGTATAAAGTCCTCTGGCTGGCCCTCATGCTCAGGGTAGGCCTCAGTACAGAAATGCTCAATCTGTTCATTCCCTACACAGCACCTGGTGGCAATCCGTTTCTTAAAATCCACCCGGGCAGTTATCTCATCCTCCTCACCGCAGGCCTCTATCTCTTTCGCAAGGCCACACATATCGCTTCCGCTTCGCCCGTTTCACCGCCCAAAGGGCTCATGCAGTTTTTGTATCTGATAACGCTCATCGCGCTCATCAACACCGTCCGCTTTGGCACATCAGGCATGGCGTATGTGGTGGATACCTTTATCGCTCCGCTCCTCTTCATAGCCCTGCTCAGCACACTGCCGGCGGTATTTATGCGCAAACTTGGGGTGTTCACACTTGTTATCGTCACCATCAACAGCGGCATAGCCATGGCAGAATTTGCATGCCGCACCCACTTTCTCCCTCACGGCAAGTTTGAAAGTTTTGGCCATTTCAGGGCATCAGCCTTGTTCGGTCATCCATTAAACAATGCCCTTATCACGGCCGCCGTCGCACCTTTTGTGATGAACACATCATGGAAGACATGGCAAAAAATTCTTAGCCTCAGCCTCATGCTGGTGTCACTTTTAGCCTATGGCGCGCGCGGTGCCCTCATGGCAGGGGGCTTCACGCTGCTGCTCGCCGTGCTGCTAAAAGCACGGCAGATGAAGCGAGACAACACCCTTTCCCTCACGCACATCACAAGCAGCTATCTCATGGGGATAATCGCCGCGGGCGCCTTGGCGCTCCTGCTCCTCGCCACCCCCATGGGAGACCGCTTTCTAGATCTCGGTCTGTCAGATAGTTCCGTTGCTCACCGCTTCAAGGCCTTTAACCTGCTTGGTTATCTAAGCCCGCTCCAACTCATCACAGGTATCAACTTCAGCACCTACAGCCTCCTTCTGGAAATGAACCCCGAGCTGGGCATTATCGAAAACTTCTGGATCAACCTCCTCGCAAGCTTTGGCCTCATTCTGTTTGTGCCTTTTCTTATCTCTTTGGGCATCTTCTTCAGGGGCATGGCGCATAAAGCCTCGCCCGCAACCGTCGCCGCGCTCATAGGGTTTCTGCTTATCGCCAGCACCAACAATTCGCTCAGCACAAAAACCTTGGCTTTCATGCTTTTTCTCCTGCCTGCTCTCGGGCTTAAAACAGAGGCCAAGCGGTCATGAGCACAAACAGTAACACGCCGCGCATGCTCATTATGGTGCTTTCCTCGTTAGATGGCAGCACATCCACAGGCGGGGTAGATACCGTGTGCAGTATGCACCTCGCCGCTCTCCAAAAGTACGGAGACAGCCAACAATCCATTCACATTCTGGCCTTTAATCCACAGAACACGTGCAAAGCAGGGGGAGAGGTTCACCATTTCACCCCCCACATCACGCTCTATTGGCATAACCTCCATCAAAAGGATGAAGCGCAGGGCAAAGCCAAATATCTGCCCAACATCGCCCTGCAGGAAAAAATCATTCGCGCGCATATCAAAACACATAAGCCTGGCCTCGTTCACAGCCACGTCCCCGGCTGGCATCTTAAAAAATATAGCGGAGAGAAAAAGGTTCTCACACTCCACACCTACGGTAAAATCGGCAGACGCCCGCGCAGTTTATGGAATAATATTCTGCACGAATATATCCTCCAGCCGGTAGGTCTCAGCACGGCAGATATCCTGATTACGGTAAGCAAAGAGATAGAAGGTCGCTTAAAAAACCGCAAAAAGAATATCACCTATATTCCCAACCCTCTGGCCGAAAGTTTTTTCTCGCGGCCCATTCCCCGCCCCACGCAAAACAAAACGGTGCATATTCTGCTCTCGGGCCATGTGCAACCGCGCAAGCGCCCTCACGAGGCTGTTATGGCCCTCAGCCTCGTGCACAAAACGCATCCTCATACGCACCTTCATATCGTGGGCAGCCACACAGGAGAGGGCGGGTATCTGGAAGCCCTGCAAAACCAAATCAAAAAGCAGGGCCTCACAAAGCACGTCACGTTTCATGGTCACACAACACCTCAGCAGTTAAGGGATATCATGGCCACCTGCCACATCGGCCTGTGCATGTCGGAGGAGGAGACGTTTGGCCTCGCTCCGCTAGAGATGATGACCCGCGGCCTCCCCATCGTCACCACAAGCGTCGGTGTTTTCAGTTGGAGCGCGGCCGATCTCGCACCGCTGGGGGCGCATATGATACCTGTAGGAGATCCTGTCGCCGCCGCAAGGGCACTTAGCCAAATCATCATGCACAAGGCATTCACTACACCCCCAAAAGCTCAGCATTATCTCAAGTCTCACTTCAGTTTAGAAAGCTACCTCGCACAAACAGAAAACGTCTATCAAAGCGTGCTTCCCGCGCGATAGCCTTTTTTACCTGGGGCCGAGCCTCTCTCTAAAATTCTTGACATCCCCATCCAAAACACCACACTAACCCTATAAGCAAGGTCACAAAAATGTCCCCACTTCTCCTCGCCATCTACCAGCTTATTTATAAAATGCACACTGCAGGCATGCCCGTCGTGCCAGATCTTTTTAATAAAATCTTCATTCGCTTGCTCTTTGGCTGTCACATCGGCACAGGGGCCAAAATAGGGCAGGGGGTCACCCTTGCCTACGGCGGTCTGGGTATCGTTATACATCACAAAGCGGTCATAGAGGATAATGTCACCGTCGGCCCCCATGTCGTCATCGGCGGCACGTCGGGCAAGGCAGGTGTTCCGGTTATTAAAAAAGGCGCCTACCTTGGTGCAGGCTGTAAAATTCTGGGTCCCATGACCATAGGGGCAGGGGCGGTTATCGGGGCAGGCGCGGTGGTCACCACAAATATTCCCGCCAAGGCCCTCGCCGTGGGCGTCCCTGCCAAAGTCATCAAAAAAAATGTCAATGCCGCAAGTTTTACAGGCGTATCAGAAGAAGATGAGAAGGCACACCCCTAGCCGTCTATCTTTCTATCTACGAAAAACCTGACTTCACATAAGCGTCCATCAAATCATCCAGCACGCGTTCTGTGAATCGTGCGCGCACCCGTCCCGCTGCAGCCGCACTCAAAGCCGCCCAATTGTCCCGTACACGCAAAGCAGATGTCGCATAATCGTCCGCAGGTGCCGTTACGGGTAAAACAACACCCGCATCACCCACAACGCTGGCATTAAAACCCTGTTCGCTGCAAAGGGGCACCACACCAAAGCTCATGGCCTCGGTCAGGGCATTGGCGTGCCCTTCCCCCTCATGCCGTGTCGCAAATATAAAGAGATGCTGCACGGCGAGCAAACTCGCAAGGCCCGCGTCGTTCAAACTTCCCGCAAACACCACAGGCAAGCCGTCAGCAAGGTTTTGCAGTTTTTTCATGTAACTGGGCTCTCCACTCCCCACAAACGTCATCAGAACCCGCTCGCCGCGCCCCGCCACATCGCGCACCACATCCAGCGCCGTCTCCACACCTTTTTCAGGCACCATGCGCCCCACATAAATCATGTTAAACGTCTCACCTTGGCCTAACGTCCGGGCGGCACCCATTACCGTCTCGTCCCACACTACATAGTTCGGAAAATATAAAATCCGCGCCCGCGCCACCCCCAATCCCACTAAAAAATCCATATAAACCTCACCTTCAACCCCCACCGCATCTGCCAAATCCAGCATGCGCCGTATCCAAAAACGGTAAAAAGCCCCGCGCCGCGTATAATTTAAAATAAACGTCCCCGCCCGCACATCTAAAAACACACGTTTCCCAAACACGCGCACCATGCTCAAAAGCAAAACTTCCACGACCACAAAATGCCGCCGCAAGGGCGTTATATGCAAAATATCATATCCCTCCCGCCCCTTAAATAATCCCCAAAATACCGTTAAAAACCCAACCGCATACCCCCAAAACCCAAGCCCTCCCGCAGGGTAGCGTATTTCTAAAACCTCCACTCCCCGCGCGCGCAACTGCAAAATCGTGCGCAGGTTCGCTGCCGCATATCCCCCCGCTGCAGGCTTGCCCGCCTCCGCCAAAGGCCCCGCATAAGCTACCCGAACCACCACCTTACCCATGCCCCACCTCGTTAAACTTCCGCACCACAAAGGGTGTCTTGCCATTCGCCCCTCGCGCCAAACGGTCCACGCGTTCAAAAGTCACGCGCATGCCGGCAGGTATTTTTAATGCAGCCTTCTCCGCCAGCGCCGCAAAAACAGAGTCCTCAAATCCCTCTTCCACCATGGCCAGAATATGCACATGGTCCACCGCTTTCTGAATAATCTGCATCTGAATCAAAGGCTCAACCCCCCGCGGAATATGA
>PFND01000080.1 GCA_002791805.1 Alphaproteobacteria bacterium CG_4_10_14_0_8_um_filter_53_9
CAGAATCTATCATTTTATCGGCGCGCATACGGGCGTGGCAATCCTTACATTCCACCAGCGGATCGTTAAACGTCTCTGTATGGCCAGAATATTTAAACAGGAGAGGGTGGCCGATAATGGCGCTGTCCAAGCCTTCCACATCATCTCTTTTATAGACCATGGCACGCCACCAGGCGTTTTTAATATTGTTTTTAAGCTCCACACCCAGCGGACCAAAATCGTATAAACCTTTCATGCCGCCGTAAATATCGGCACTTTGGAAGATGAAGCCACGGCGTTGGCACAGGGCGGTGAGATCTTGCATGCTTTTTGCAGGCATTGGATGAACTTTCTTTTATCTATTTATAAGGTGGGTAGCAAAGTATGGGGGAAATAACAAGAGGGGCTAACGCCCAAGGCCGCTGAAGAGGGTAACTGTCTTGTCGCTCATGCACTCAGATTAGGGGGCAGGGCAGGGGTTGTCAAATGTTTGAGCATGGCGGTTGTGGGGGCGCATGGCTTGGGGTAGCATGGCGGCATGTTACGTGAAGTGAAAGCAATGTTGTGGCGCGCCAGTGCGGTGAGCCTTGGTGCGGCCCTGCCGCTTGTTCTGGTGGGCCGTATGGTGATGACAGTGCTTTTGGCGCTGGGTATCATCTTGGGGGTGCTGGCCACGAAGGGAGAGAGTATCCGCGCCACCGTGCGTCTCCTTCTGGATAGTTGGCTGGTGCTTCTTATTCTTGCCTTTTTGGGGGCAATGCTGGCCAGCAGCTCCCTGGGCGTTGTGCCGGCGGTGAGTTTTGATAAGTGGCTGCAAATAGATGGTATTATTCTGGCGAGCGGTTTTCTGTTCTTTGTTTTGAGAGAAATGCCCGGCGCTTATGTGGATAAAATGATGAAAGCCCTTGCCGTGGCCACCTATGCCATGGCCGCCCTTGCGGTGCTGGATGCGTTGACGGGCTATGAGCGCCTGGCCATTGCCCTGCATGATGCAGATAAGATTAGCAGCGCGTACCGCCTTAACTTTTTCTCCTCGGTGCTGGTGGTGGTGCTGCCCTTGGTGTGGTCTCGGTTGCTTGTGAAAGCGCGGGAGTTTGAGCCGTTTGCCGTGCGTATTTTGTGGCCCGCCGTGGGCTTTGGTATGTTTGCGCTGGTGGTGAGCGGTGGCCGTGCAGGCTGGGTGGCCGCAGCCATCAGCTTTACCATGTTCTGGTTTTTAGTGGCGCGCTTCCATCAGGTTGTTCTCCATGCGCGGCATTGGTTGGGGGCTGCGCTGTGGGGCGTACTGGCTTTTGTGGGTTATGGCTTTGCCAACGGCTGGCAGTTTATGATGGCCCGTGTGGGCCTGGTGGAAGAAGGCGGCCGCGGCGCGCTGAGCGGCAGGCTGGATATCTGGACGCAGGTCATTACATGGATCCCGGAAAACTGGCTGATGGGCATTGGCCCCATGGGGTACCGTTATGTGCCGGGGGCATTGGATGCTCACCCGCACAGCTGGCTTCTTCAAATGCTGCTGGAGGTTGGTGTGGTGGGTACCCTTCTCTTCACCGCGGTTGCAGGGGTTGTGTGGTTGCGGCTTTGGGCGCTGTCTCGCGCAGGTATTTATGGCGTGGGGGCTTTGTGCTCGCTTACGGCTTTTCTTATTGCAGGCCTTGCCAACACCAGTATTTTTAATGCGTGGTGGCTGGCGTTTTTACCTGTTATCAGCCTTATCGGTTGGCGGGTGGCCTGGGCCCCGAAGGATGGCCGCCGCAAAGGCCGTTCCTCTCGCGTGCTTAAGCGTTCCTCCCTGCTTTCTGGCGGGCACGGGGCTTAGGTTTTATGGCGCATCCGTTGCGGGTTGTTCAGCTGTTAGGGGCTAAAAACGCAGGTGGGGCGGAGACGTTTTTTATTCGGCTGATGGTGGCATTTGCCAAGCGTCCCCATCTTATTCAAGCGCTCCCGATTGTTCGCAAGCATAGTTGGGCCGCCCGCCGCCTTGCGGAAGAGGGTATTCCTTTTGAGACGATTCGGTTTGGGGGATGGTGGGATCTTCTCGGTAAACGACGCGTTGCCCGGTTAACAAAAGCCTTCAAGGCGGATGTGGTGATGAGTTGGATGAACCGCGCCACGGCTTTTGTGCCCCGCGGCCCTTGGGTGAAAGTGGCGCGTTTGGGAGGGTACTATAAGCTCAAGTATTATATCAATAAAGTAAAATATCTTGTTGGTAATACACAGGATTTATGCGGTTATTTGAAACGAGAAGGCTGGCCGGAAGAGCACGTTTTTTGTCTTGGAAATTTTATTCCAGAGCCTCCCGAAGACTGGAGAGAGGCGGAAGAGGAGGTGCGTCACACATGGGGGGTTCCCCCGGGGCGGCGTATGTTCCTTATGGCGGCGCGGCTGCATCAGGTTAAAGGGTGGGATGTGCTTTTTGCCGCCACCGCCGCCTTGGTTAAGCAGGGGCAGGATGTGGGGATCTGGGTGCTGGGCGATGGCCCCTTGCGGGAGGCGCTCGCCGTAGAGGCGGATAAGCTTGGGATAGGTGACCGCGTGGTTTTTGTGGGCTGGGCAGATAATGTCACCCCCTATGCCGCCGCAACCTATGCATGGGTGGTGGCCAGCCGACAAGAAACGCTGGGCAATAGTGTGCTGGATGCGTGGGTGCATCATGTTCCTCTCGTTTCCACCAAAACCCAGGGCCCGCTGCAGTTGATGACCGATGGCAAAGACGGCCTGTTTTTTGAGATTGATGATGTCCGAGGATTGGAAAAAGCGTTGCATCATCTTTTGACAGATGGCGCGCTGGCTGCCAGTTTAGCCAAGGCTGGCTATGACTCTTTTGTTAAGGATTATGCGGAGGAGGTGATTGTCACCCAGTTTATCGAATTTTACCGTAAGCTTATGAACAAGGAAGGGGCCTGACCCATGACATTTGAAAATAGCATGAAAAAACTAGAAGATATTGTCGGGAAGATTGAAAAATCGGAGCTTCCGCTGGAAGAGTCTCTCAAAGCCTTTGAAGAAGGCATGGCCCTTGTTAAAGTCTGTGAGAAGCAACTTCAAGAGTTGAGCCTTCGGGTTGAGAAAGTTCTCGTGCGTGCAGGCGCCGAGGCCGAGACAGATGAAAAAGGCCGTGTGCAGACCGATCTGTTCAACGTAGATAACTAGAGAGATACGGTGATGATTTCCTCCTTTTTAGCCCGTGTTTCCGAGGATATCTCGCACGTTTTAGAGGAAATATTAACGCCTCCCGCCGGCCTTACCCCGCCAGAACAACGCCTTTTTAGCGCCATGGATTATGCCGTGCAGGCAGGTGGCAAGCGCGTGCGCCCGGCGCTTGTGCTGGCTGCGTACGAGGCCTGCGGGGGGACGGACCGTGCCCTTGCCCTGCGCCTGGGGGCCGCAGTAGAAATGGTGCACACATATACGCTTATTCAGGATGATTTGCCGTGCATGGATGATGATAACTTGCGCCGCGGCAAGCCCACCACCCATGTGGCGTTTGATGAAGCGACCGCGATTTTGGCGAGCGATGGCTTGCAGGTGGAGGCCTTTAAAATTGTCGCTTGCGAGCTTCCCGTGCCAAGCGATACCCGCCTTGCCCTGCTGGATGTGTTTTTAGAGGCTTCTTCGGCACGGGGGGTGCTGGGGGGGCAAATGATCGATATTCTTTATGAAAAAGAGGAATATGTGGCCAACGAAGCCGAGCTTAAACACCTCCAAAACTTAAAAACAGGGGCACTTTTGCAAGCCAGCTGTGTAATGGGAGGCCTTTTGGCCGGGGCGAGTGAGGCCGAGCTTTCTGCCTTAAAAGCCTACGGTTCGGCCTTGGGGCTTATTTTTCAGATCACAGATGATATGCTGGATGTTACCGCAGATAGTCAGACACTTGGTAAGACTGCCGGTAAAGATGCCGCCCAGGGCAAGGCCACGTTTGTCACCTGCCTGGGTATGGAGGCTTCCACCGCATATGTGGCGCGTCTGCTTGCGGAAGGGGAGACTTCGCTTTCTGTTTTTGAGGATAAAGGGTCTCTTCTGTTCCAAATTTTGGCTTTTGTTGCGCAAAGAACGTTTTAGCCTTTGTTTTCTCATGTTAGGGTGAGGGAGATAACAAAAAGAATGATGGATAGTTTATGAATCAAGGTATGCGCGAGCTATTGACGGGAAGGCCCCCCTCTCCGTTGGCCCCCGTGGCAGAGGGCCAGATTGTGGTTGTGAGCGAAGGCCGCATGGGTCACGAAAATCAGTCTCTTGGCCTTGCGGCCACGTTGGGGGTGGAAGATCCTGAGGTTCTTACCTTGCGGCCTGTGGTCTCTCCGTGGCTTGCGGCTCTCTTACCGGTCAGCTGGGGGTACGATGTGGCCCCGCTTGCCGAGATTAAAAGCGGTATTGTCATCGGGGCGGGCTGGCAGGTGAGCCGTGCCATACGCTGGCTTAAGCGCAAACATCCCTCTCTCTTTACTGTTCAGCTGATGAAGCCCAGCGGTGGCCCTCGGGATTATGATGTGGTGGCGCTGCCCAAGCACGATGCCAAGGGAAAATGGGGCCGGTTTCATGAAAATGTGGTGCTGACGGTGGGGATGCTCAACCGTGTGAAAGGTGCCCTGCTGGCACGGGAGTGGGAACGCTGGAAAAGCCGTCTTGCTCATTGTGATGAGCCGCGGCTTGCCGTGCTGCTGGGGGGAGACAGCCGCCATGGCAAGGTGACCCCCGCTATGTTTATGGAGCTTGCGGATAGTGTGCTGGATTGGGCGAAAAAACACGGCGGCAGCGTGATGATGACAGCCAGCAGACGTACGCCACCTGATGTGCGCAAAGCCCTTAAAACAAAAATGACAGACCAGCAAACCGTGCCTGTGCACTGGTGGGCGCCGGGAGAGGGCGAGCGCGACAACCCTTATTTTGCTTACCTTGCAGGGTGCGATGGCGCCGTGGTGACCGTAGACAGTATGGCCATGCTGAGCGAGGTAGCTACGGCGGGCAAGCCACTTTATGTATGGGGAGCAGAAGAGAAAAAATTACCAACTAAATTCAGGAAACTTATTGCCCTTTTACGGGCGCAACACCGTTTGGCCACATGGGAAGGTCTGCTGACCCTGCGGCCTCCCGCCCAAGGGCTGATGGATACGGTGATGGTGGGTGGTTTTGTGCGGGCCCGTTATGGCGAGGCGCATAAAGCGTCTCGATAGACGATCATCATAAGCCATAAAAAAAGACCGCTGGTTCCATTCGCCAGAGCGAAGTGTGGTGGAACCAGCGGGTGCAGCAAGCCAAAATGTGGCGGGGAGCTTGCTACGGCATGCCTGACTAAGGTACGCAAAGGCGAGGGTGGCCTTAATCCTTGGCAGGCAATTCCTTACACGAGGGTAAGGGGGAGAGTAAGGGTGGGGCTGCGTACCGGAAGGAGATATATCCTCCCCAGGTTTCATCTCGTTTCCGATAGGAATTCGCGCCGCGCTTTAAGACCGCTTACTCAAGCTGTTCAAGCGATTATTATCACTTGTTTTAAAAGGAAACCATGGAGGCGGATCAAAGCCTCTGTGTTTGGTGGAGAGGGTGTATAGGGGTTGTTGGAGATTCTGTCAAGCGCTTAAAAAAGATGCACAGAAATCCCTTTAAAGGGGGCTATAAAGCAGGGGTTGGCCCCAGCGTGTTGGCGCCGCCATCAATGTAATGCACCTCGCCTGTTACGCCCTGAGATAGAGGGCTGAGGAAATACAGCGCAGCCCCGGCCACATCTTCCTGCGTGGTTAAGCGGCGGAGCGGGGCGGTGCGCTCATGGTGGGCGAGCATCTCGTTAAACCCGCCAATCCCCCGGGCGGCCAGCGTGTTAATGGGCCCTGCAGAAAGCGCGTTGACGCGGATGTTACGAGGCCCCAGCTCGGCCGCCAGATAGCGCGTGGTGCTCTCCAATGCGGCCTTGGCTACCCCCATAATGTTATAGTTGGGCACCACTTTGTTGCTGCCAAGGTAGGTGAGGGTGATCAGGCTGGCGCCGTCGTTCAACAAGGGCAGGGCGGCTTTGGTGACGGCAAGGAACGAATAGGCCGAGACATCCATGGCCAGATGAAAGCCTTCCCGCGTGGTGTTGGTAATGCCGCCGCGCAGCTCATCCTTGTGGGCAAAGGCAATGGCATGCACGATAAAATCTATATTGCCCCATGCGGCCTTCACATCGGCCATGGTTTTTTCAATGGCGGCATCGTCGCTCACATCACAGGTCAGGCACAGGCTGGCGCTCAGCTCTTTCGCAATAGGCTCCAGCCGTGGGGCTAGTTTTTCGTGCGCGTAGGTAAGGCAAAGCTCGGCCCCTGCGGCGGCGGCCTGCTTGGCAATCTCATAGGCGATAGAGCGCTCGTTGGTGATGCCCATAATAAGGCCGCGTTTTCCTGAAAGAAGGGTGTTTTGTGGAAGTGACATGAGGCGAAGATAGCGCTAGATTAGCTTTTAATAAAGGAGAAAAATAATGATATCCATCATGCCACGCGGGAAAAGACGCTTTGAAAGCCTGAGTTTGCAAGAGATTCTTGCCCTTGCCATTGCCAGCGAGGAAGAAGACGGCCGCCGTTATCTGGATGTGGCGCTTCGCCTTAAATCCGATTATCCCGCCACAGCCGAGATGCTGGAAGGTATGGCCCGTGAGGAAGATGAGCATAAAAAAGCCTTGCTCACCGTGTATAAAAAGCGTTTTGGCGATCATATCCCTCTCCTTACGAGGGATGATGTGGTGGGCTTTGTGCATGTGGAGCCTGTGGTGAACCTGCCGGAGCTCCGGCCCGAAGATGTGCGCCGCTGGGCCAACCAGGTGGAAGGCCAGAACCGACGGTTTTACGAGCTGGCCGCCGGTAAGGCGGAAGAGGCAGAGGTTAAAAAACTGCTGGAAGACCTTGCCGCCGCCGAAGGAGAGCACGAACACAGCGCCCTTGCCTTTGAAAGAGAAAGCATGGCCGGGGGCGCTGCCCACGCGGAAGAGACTGAGGCTCACCGTCAGTTTGTGCTGCAAGTGGTGCAGCCAGGCCTTGCCGGGCTGATGGACGGGAGTGTGAGCACCCTTGCCCCCTTGTTTGCGGCGGCCATGGCCACGCAAGATCCTCACGCCACCCTTTTGGTGGGCCTTGCCGCCAGCGTGGGGGCGGGTATTTCCATGGGCCTTACAGAGGGCATGGCCGATGATGGTAAAATATCCGGCCGGGGCAGCCCGTGGCTGCGTGGTGTTGTGTGCGGGGTGATGACCATGGTGGGCGGTGTGGGGCATGCGCTGCCGTATCTGTTGCCTCATTTTGGCACAGCGACCATGCTGGCGCTGGCCGTGGTGGTGGTGGAGCTTATCGCCATTGCGTGGATACGCTGGAAATGGATGGAAAGCGGTTTTTGGAGCAGTGTTGTCCAAATCATCATCGGGGGCCTGCTGGTTGTCGCGGCAGGGTTTTTGCTGGGGGGAGGGTGATTGAGTCGTCAGTAGTTAGTAGGGAGTAGGAAGTAGAGAAGGGGACCCAAGGGTCCCCTTCTCTTTTTTTGCGCCCTTTAATGAAGGGCATTATTACCGCGGCGAATAGCTTGCCGGGTCGTTACCCTTTCCACATGGGGGAGGTTTCGGGGGGCTCGGCGCATTTTGCGTTTTTCACGCCTGTGAAGGCGCAATTGTGCTGCTCGATCGGAGACGACAGTATGCGCTTCCTCAAACCATTCAACCCCCTTATCCGTGCGCAGAGCGATGATAACATCTGCCACCTGTACAGGAGCGCTGCCCATGTGCGCTGTGAAGTGCTGGATGATCCGTGCGGCAATATCGTCCGCATGTGCGGCCTTGACGCCGATATCAATGAGCTTGTCGGCCACTTGACCGTTAAGCTCCTCGGCGCTCATATCCCTTGGAAAACGCTTTGCATTTTTCAGGAGCTTGAGGCTGGCGCTTCCGACCATCACCACATCATAATTTTTCATGCGTGACATCGATTTTCCTTCTTGTTCGATGTCGCCGGCGGACCCTGCCGGCTAGGGATATCGCCCGGATGGGCGGAAAAACGGAAGGCGCGTGCGCCTTTCTAGGAGGAGATAGGGGCATAAGGCCCCAAAAACAAGGGGGAGCGCGTGGCCCCCCCCTCTTCTTTTTCGCGTGGCGGCCGTTTTCAGGCGGCGGTGGCGGGCTGTTCCACTTTAGGTGCCACCAATACCAGTGGCAGAGGCTCCATGATCTCTTCTGGCATGATGTCGCCCTGCACATGAAAACAGGCGAGGGTGAGGACATGTCGGTGGTCCTCCGTCTCGTGCACGCCGGGGTGGCGGGTCAGGATCTCCTCGGCATGGCGCATCAGGCGGCTCACCTTGGGGCGAAAAGATTTTTCATTCTCATTGGTGACCGCCTGCACGGTCCTGTCCAGAATGTTCAGGACGCAAGAGGCGTAGTCTGCCTGCGCACCGGTGGCCTGCCGGTTGTGCTGCCGGATGCGTTCTTCCAGCGCGCGCATCTCGGTTTTGAACGGGCCAAACGGCCCCTTGGCGCGGCGCCTGGCGGCGACAGCGTCTCTGCGGGCTTCGGCAGCAGGGTTATCATTATAATTACAAGCATACATGGCGGGGTCTCCTCTTTTGCCATGGACAGAAAAAGGAGCTCTGCGGCTCCTTGGTGAAAACTTTTTAATGTTAGACCGTGAACCGCACCATAGATTTACCCGCGTACGACGCGAGGGAAAATGTTAACGGTGGGACACATTGTTGTCATAGGTCTAAGTGTACATAGTCTTTTACTCTATGTCTACAGGTATCCACACCTCATTGGTACGGTTCCATGGCAGCAGGGTGAAGGGGCTGTTGTAGTATACCCAGCGGGCAGGGCCGGTGGGCGTCATTCCTTCTTGTTTTACCCAGGTGCGCAGCTCTTCTTCTTTCTTATGCATAAGGGCTTTCCGGCCAAAACCACTAAAAGATATGACAGCCATGTTTTCTGCAGGCAGTTTTTCCATACTTACACGCGGGTCTGTGGGCTTGGGGGCGGTCTCTAATGTTAAGCTTCTAGGCAGGTAAAACCGCATGGCTGGCCCGCTGCTTCCTTCCGGGGTGGTGGTGACAGGGACAGTCATGGCAATTTTCTGGCCTTGTGTTTCAGGTGCTGTGGTGACGGGTACCGTCATCGCGACGGTGGCAGAGGTGGTGTTGGCGCCTTGAATGTAGTTAAAAAGAAGACGAAACGCTTCGTTATGTGTCGGCGTGTTTGCCTCGGCATCTACCTGCACCACAAGGGCAGGGGCGTAGCGACGTACAGATAGGCTGCGGGCGATGTCTTCTCTTAATGTCTCATAGTCCGCTGTCTCATAAGCCATGGCCGGTGTTCCTCCTATCATCATACTTCCCATCATGAGGGCTATAGCAACAAAACGTTTCATAGGCTTTTTCTCCCTTGGTATCGGGGAGAGACTACCATAGACACAGGATGAAAAGAAGGGAGACTACCGGCTGGCCAGCTGAATGGCCGCAAACGCCTTGTTCCACTTGGTCTGGGCCTCGGCCACAAGGTTGCGGAACTGTGTTTTCTGCCGGCCTGCCAGCAAGGTGCTGGTGGGCAGCTTGGTGCGCATGGCATCCACTTGTTTACCTTTTACGTGCACTTCGTAATGCAGGTGGGGGCCGGTGGATCGGCCTGTTGAGCCCACATAAGCGATAATCTGCCCCTGTTTGACCCGGCTGCCTGGGCGTATTCCCCGTGCAAAGCGGTGTAGGTGCGCATAGGCCGTGCTGTACGTGCCTGTATGTTTGATTTTGATATAGTTGCCAAAGCTTCCAAAACGGTCGGCCCGCTGCACAATACCGTCTCCACTGGCTTTGACAGGCGTGCCTGTGGGGGCGGCAAAGTCGGTTCCGCGGTGGGCACGGGTGTAGCCCAGCACAGGATGCTTGCGTTGCAGGTTGAAGCCAGAAGAAATGCGGTAGGTTTCCAAAGGTGTTTTGAGGAGGAGCTTTTTCTTCCCTTCACCTTTTTCATCATAATATTCACCATCAAACAAATAAGCAGTGCGCTTGCCGCCCTTCACATAAAATTCAGCAGCCAGAATTTTACCGGATTTAACCCGCTCGCCCTCAAAATCCTGAGTTTCTTCAAACATCACTTTAAAGGTATCGCCCGGGTGCACGTCGCGCGTAAAGTCCATATCCCATGCAAACAAATCCACAAAAGGCTTGATCAGGCGGGCAGGCAGGCCTGCCGCCGTCGCATCCATATAAAGAGAATGGTTGATGGTGCCCACAGCCACGCTGCGGTGGTTGGTAAGGGCGCGGTGCTCGGTTTTGGCAATGGCGGTACCATCTTCTTTTAAGGAGAGATGAAGAAGCTCATCGGGCGCGGTGCGCACGGTCATGGCGGCGGTGCTCAGGCGTTGAGGGGCCTCGGGCTTCTCTGTGTACGTCAGGGTCAGCTCTTTGCCTGCTTCAAGCTTCGGCATGGTTTTAAGGTCTGAGAGGAAGGCTTTCACATCCTCCGAAGGCACGCCGATGCGGGTAAGTGCCTTATCCAGCGTCTCGCCCCGTTCTATTTCAAAGGTGCGTTCAATCTCCAACGGGGGGAGGGATGCTGAGGAGGTATCTTTAATTAAAGCAAAAGGGCTCGCCGCAAGCTGAAGGGCAGGGGCACTTGCCTGAGGGGGCGTGTAGCTTGCCGTGGCGGCAAAAGCCAATACGGCCGCAAGCGCGGTGAGGGAGGTCTCTCTGTTCATAAGTGATAACATAGCGCCTCTTTTGTCGTATTGTATAGAATGATGCAAGAACTTGTTAAGAACATAAGGTGAGGTGCGTGGTTTTTAGGCACTTGAGAGGATGTGTTGAGGTAAGAAGGGTCCGTCAGGAAAAGCGTTTAGCCCCTTTTTGGGGGGTGTTATAAGGAATTAACTAATTACTAGGTGCATCATAAATGTTTACATGCCCCCATGGTGGGGGTGGAACGCTGCACCTTTCCGGAGGACTTTATTATGGAAAATACCATTTCGGCCCTCAAGGCCGCCAGCCGTGCCAACGATATCTCCCGCGTGGAGATGTCGTGGTTCGGTGCTCGCGTTCAGGCACAAGTGTGCCTGGAGCGCGATGGGGTATGGATTCAGGTTGAAGGGGAGGCGTCTGTGACGCTTTCCCTCAGCTTGGAAGCTTTTGTTACCCAGCACAATGTTGTGCTGGCGTAACACGCGAAACGCTGCCGCCTTTTGGCGGCGGAGTGGGGCTGCTTCGGCAGCCTTTTTTGCTTATAGCGGCGGGGGGCCTCCAAGGTGTCTCTTTTTCTTTTGCTTTATACATAAAGGCGAAGCGTATGATTTTTATAGGTTGTTGGGGCTGGCAGGCGCGGGGCGTCAATAAAAAATGAAAAAAGTTACGGGCTATGTGTTGACAGGGGGGTGGGGGTGGTCTATATCCCCCCTCGCTGCAGTGATTGGAAACAAAAACCGCCGCAACGCCTCCCGAGACTTTAGAAGTTCTGGCGAGGCAGAGATCTGTGACTTACAAATAGGTTTATACACAATAAACATGTTCAGCACTTTGTGAGGTTTCATTGGTAGCCATTATCAAACTGAAGCGTTTACGCTTCTTTCTCAATAACCGGTCGGCCGATGGATTCACATTTAAGTGTTGATACATAGGTTTACATACAAGAACTTTTACTTAGGTAAAGGTTCTCGGAAATTCTTTAAGAATTGACGACGTAAACCCCAAAATATATATTGACGCATAGTGAAATCAAAATTTTGTGTTGTCTTGAATATAAGCAACATATTAGTCAGCGCGGGGTTTTTCCCCCGCATCTGATCAAACATCGGTCGGCTTGGAAGATACCTATTTATTTAGGGTCCACATCAAGTTGAGAGTTTGATCCTGGCTCAGAGTGATCATTGGCGGCAGGCTTAACACATGCAAGTCGAGCGAGGCTACGAGCCGAGCGGCGAACGGGTGAGTAATACTTGGGAACGTGCCCTGAAGTGGGGGATAACAGCCAGAAATGGCTGCTAATACCGCATAATCCACATTGGCAAAGCGCTTAGCGCTTCAGGATCGGCCCAAGCCTGATTAGCTTGTTGGTGAGGTAAGAGCTCACCAAGGCGACGATCAGTAGCTGGTCTGAGAGGATGATCAGCCACACTGGAACTGAGACACGGTCCAGACTCCTACGGGAGGCAGCAGTGGG
>PFND01000097.1:0-5070 GCA_002791805.1 Alphaproteobacteria bacterium CG_4_10_14_0_8_um_filter_53_9
CTTCAGGCTGGTCATCCGCTTCAAGCAGAACAGTCTCAAGGTTTTCAGCGTGCTCGCGCAAAGGCGTGTGGCCCATCTCGGTCACAATCAGCTCGGCAGTATCTTGGTCAATGGTTTCGTTGGCCGTCACCATTTCGCCCATCATCATAAGCTGTTTAACAACATCGGCACTTTTTTCAGACATCCGGGCCGCAAGGTCAGCCACAGTAATAAATTCGGGGATGTTAATAGTGCGGTAAACCTTTTCAGCGGAGGAAGCCGACTGGTCGCGACGGTCACCCACTTTGCGGCGGCCACCGCGTGCGCGGTCTTCAAGGTCACCAAGGTAGGCATTGCGTCCGCGACGTTTTTTGTTGCCCGTAGGCGCATCGGTCCTGCCACCGGCAGAGGATTTTTTCCGCGCATCATCCGAGAAAACTTTTTTTGCCGTAAAATCTTTGGCATCCACAGCACGGTGCTTGTTTTCAGCGCCCAATGTGCCCGATCCCACACCGCCGGCACCGCTGCCCGCTTTGCTGGTCTGGATTTCTTTAAGACGCGCCGCTTCAGCCTCGCGCGCGGCTTTTTCGTCAGCTTCTTTGGCCGCCCGTTCGGTAGCGTTTTTTACCCGGTCTTCCTGGAGTTTGGAGGCAAGCTCAAAAGCCGATTTCTGGGCCAGCTGAGCATCAGCCGCGCCAGATTTCGCTTGTTCCAGAACGTCCATACGGCGCTGCATCTCATCAGAGGAAAGGGCCGTCGGTTTGTTAAGCTTGGGGGCAAGCATGCTGGGAGCGTCAAAGCGGCGTCTGCGCACCTCAACCGCCACACCCGCTGCAGGGCGAGAGGAGCCGGAACCCGCGCCCACGCTGAGTGTGCCACCCAGAGAAAGGGTGCCTTTAGGGCGGTTAGGGGTATCTGTCATGCTCTCTCCTTAAATACTTTCAACCTTCTGTACGCGCTTTAGCCACTTTTTGCAAGGCCTGCCATGTATGCAGGGCAGAAATACCCACGAGCGAAACAGCAGGAAGTCCTAAAATATCAGCGAGTTGCTGGTTATTAAACAAAGTGGCGCAAGGCACATCAAGGCCTAAAATCTTGTTTTGTATGTCTTTTCCGGCATCTGTCGCCACCAGAACCCCCTGTAAATGCCGCGCATATTTAACGGCGTCCCAACCGGGGTGGGCATGTCCTGCTTTTTTTGCAAGGCCCACACGGTTCAGGGCGTCTTTTTCCAGCTGAGCAACAATATCCGCCCACGCAGGCGGGGCCGCAGGCACCTCAAGTTCGCGCAAAAAAGCCTTTGTTTTAAGGGCCTTGTCATAAGCCTCTTTTTCAGGGAGCAAATGAAACCCGCGCCCCGGCAGCTTATGGGCAATATCCAGCACAATCTGTCCCTCGGGGGAGGCCACAAAGCGCAACATCGTGGCTTTATCCAGTTTTTGGCGGGTGGCTTGGCACATGCGTTCAGTCATAAAATGTATGTAACAACTAGGGTTATGTCTGGCAAGGGCCATCATAAAAGCATCGGTATAAAAAAACGCCGCCGGAATCTCCGGCGGCGTTTCGCATTATCCCTTAAGCCTGGGCTTTAGGGGCGGGCTCTTCAGCCGCAGCTTCTGCCGGCACAGCAGCAGGAAGCTCGTCTTCGTCTTCATCTTCGTCCTCTTCATCAAACCAGTACTTGCGGGCGGCCATAATCAGCTTGCTTGCTTGTTTTTCGGTCATGGTGCCTTCGGGCAGGGCTTCCATCAGCTCGTCGGTGGCAAGGTCGGCAAGGTCGTCGCGGGTTTTAATACCGGCTTCACCAAGCGCCACCACAAGGTCGGCTGTAATGCCGGGCATGGATTTCAAGTCTTCGGCCACACCAAGCTTCTCAAGGCGCGCACGGGCAGCGTCAAGGGCTGTCTGGGCACGGGTTTGCAGCTCAGAGGCAATGCCTTCGTCCAAGCCCTCAATCGCCGCCACTTCTTCAGCGGAGACTTTCAGAAGGTCGTCAGCACTGCGGAAGCCTTCGGTAATGAGAAGACGTGCAAGCACTTCATCCACATCAAGGCTGGCCATAAGGTTGGCAGAGAGAATTTTATATTCTTGGGCCCGACGCTCCGATTCTTCCGCCTCGGTCATCACATCAATGTCCCAACCGGTGAGGATGCTGGCAAGGCGCACGTTCTGGCCGCGGCGGCCAATGGCAAGGCTCAGGTTATCTTCAGGCACAACCACTTCAATGCGGTTGTCATCTTCATCCAGAACAACCTTGCTCACTTGGGCAGGCTGCATGGCGCGCACCAAAAACTCGGCAGCATTAGGAGACCACTCGATAATGTCCACACGCTCACCTTGCAGTTCGGTGGTCACAGCTTGTACGCGTATCCCGCGGATACCCACGCAAGCGCCCACAGGGTCAAGGTTACGGTCATAGGCTTTAACAGCGATTTTTGCGCGGAAACCGGGGTCGCGGCTGGCGCCCATCACTTCAATGGTGCCATTGGCAATTTCAGGAACTTGCTCACGGAAAAGCTCAACCAAAAATTGCGGGTGTGTCCGAGAAAGGAAGATCTGCGGGCCACGGGCCTGCGGGTTCACTTTGTAAATGTAGGCACGCACACGATCGTTGGTTTTCAGCATCTCGCGGGGGATAATTTCGTCCTTGGGCAGCCACGCTTCGGCACGGCCAAGGTCAACAAGGGCGCCGTTGTGGTCAGCGCGCTTCACAATACCGGAAACGATGGTGCCCACAGAATCTTTGTACAAATCCATTTCCTTGGCGCGCTCAACATCTTTCACACGCTGGAAAATGACTTGTTTAGCCGCTTGGGCGGCCACGCGGCCGTCCGCATAGCTGGCAGGCAGCTCTTCGGCAATAAACTCACCAATCTGGATGTTGGGGTTTGTTTCCTGCGCTTTGGCAAGAATAATCTGGCTGGGGTTTTCCTGAAGAGGGTAACCGCGCTTGTCGCTTGCAGGGCGCATTTCGGGCTCACGGCCTTCACGCACAGCAAGGCGGGCTTCTTCGGGGCTGGTCACTTCCATAACCATTTTCACCACTTCAATAAGGCGCTTGATCGTCACATCACCGGTCACGCGGTCAATGCTGGCCTGTACGGTCAGCTCATGGGGGTGCAGGCCAAGCTTGGCGGCAAGTTTTTTACGAGCCGCCATTTGGATGGCTTGCTCCATAACCTCAATAACCTGTTCTTTTTCAATGTCTTTTTCTCGGGCAACAAGCTCTGCGATTTGTAAATATTCTAGTGCCATAGGGCTTCCTCCTTGTTAGATGAGTGGTTGATTAAAACTTTTTACGGGCGGCGGGTTTACCGGCAGGGCGTCCCGAAGGTTTGCCCGCAGGCCGGCCAGAGGGCTTGCCATCAGGCTTTTTGCCAAACTTGCCGGCAGGTTTGCTGCCAGCAGGTTTTCTGTCGCCAAACTTTTTCTCGCCTGTAGGGGCGTCGACTTGCTTGCGCTCTCCCCAGGCTTGCCTTGCCGCCGCTTTAAAAGGAGCTTTGTAGGCTTCTTTTTTAAACTGGGTGCGGCGTTCGGTTTTGGCGGCCGTTTTTTCTTCGTCAGACATCACGCCCAGCTCTTTGCGGTCGCGTTCGTTCAGCAAAAAATCACCGCGTTTAAAGGCGGGCTTGCGCTCGCGGGGTGGGGGGGCTATGTCCCCTTCCTGGCGGGTTTTGGTGTAGCTTGTGCTGCCACGGTCTTCGCGCTTTTCATCCTTGATTTTAAGGTTGGCAGCGCTCATCACGGCATCAATCTCGGCCTCGCTGGGGTGCAGGTTGGCGGATCGAATATCCGCAAACGCAATTTCCACAGGGTTTTTCCAATGGCCCGTAAGCAGGGTAAAGCCTGTATCGGTCGGGGCGTCAATCAGGCCCGTAAGCGTGGTCAGCATTTCGTCGGCCACTTTAAGTTTACGAGAGAACTGAAGCTTCACCTGTTTGCCCACAAAACGCTTGTAATCGGCAGGCTTCATAAGGGGGCGGTCCATACCGGGAGACCCAACTTCAAGATAGTAACGGCTCTGGATAAGCTCTTCCACGTCCAAAAGCGCGGCAAGGGTGCGAGATGCCTGCTTGCACGCCTCAATGCTGGCACCGGTGCCGTCTTCATTTTCAGCAAGCACCTGAAGGGTCAGCGCGCGGGCGCCTCCCATCAGGCGTGCACTTACCAGCACAAGGTCTTGTGCAGCAAGAGCCTGCTTGGCAAACTCTTCAATCTTTTGTTCCAGCGGCGTCATGGCCATCGGTCATCCATCCTTGTCTATTTGTTACAGCAGTAGCCATGGGGCCACGCGGGCACCCAAGAGTTAATACCGAAATCTCTTGAATAACTTTGCAAGATGAGGAGACGTTTTTACGCTTCCTCCCTGCCCCTTGTCGCCACCTTAACGATTTTTAACACCCCGTCAAGAATTTATTTGGGCTTTTTAGGCGTGGCAGAGATATACCACGTCCCGCGCCCTGCCATCTTGGCTTTCTCTTGATATTTCGTCGTCTGCCACCAGTCAGGCGCACGGGCGAGGCGTTGAGGCCCCAGCTCAAAGCTTTCCGCATCCGCAGCAGGCTTGCATTCAGCCGCCGCAACGGTCGTGCCCTGCAAGGCAAATAAAGGGTGAGTATGGAGGACAGAAATGGCATGATAAGCATAGCTTGGCCAGTCGGTCACCACCCACAGCTCACCGTCAGGCTTAAGGGCGGGGAAGATAAGGTCAAGCAGTTCAGGCTGCACAATACGGCGTTTGTGGTGGGCCGCCTTGGGCCAAGGGTCGGGGAAGGGGATAAGAACACGGTGTAAACGATGGGGAGGTATCACCGCCAGAACATCGCGCCCATCTTCAGCCGCAATGCGCACGTTAGTAAACCCGCTTTGTTGAAGATGGTTTTTAAGGGTGAGCAAACCGGGTAAAAACAGGTCGTTCGCCACAAATAAAGTATCGGGAGAAATCTTCGCGCGCGCCAGCAAAGCAAGGCCGTTGCCGCACCCCAGTTCAAGCTCAATACACGGGTGCGCCCAATCTTCGTCACGGGGAGAAAAAGGCGCCAAACTCGCCTTGGCCACCACCTGCTCCTCGCGTGTCAAACGCCCGCCCAC
>PFND01000097.1:5139-11569 GCA_002791805.1 Alphaproteobacteria bacterium CG_4_10_14_0_8_um_filter_53_9
GCCACAAGGTCGGTTTTTTCCCAAGGGAAAGTTCCTGCACCGGCACTGCCTGCCGCACGGCCAAAGTGGCCACCGGTGGCGGTAGGGGTGTAAATGGGGGCGGCAAGGCCCAGGTGGTCTTGCATGCTGCGGGGGGTGAGTTTTAAAATATCCTGCAACGCCGCGGCCAGTTTTTCATCGGTGGCGCCATGGGCTGCGGTGCCAAAGGTGTCCACATAAAGGGCAAGGGGCTCGGCAATGCCAATGGCATAAGCCAGTTGAATTTCGCAGCGCGCGGCAAGCTTTGCCGCCACAATATTTTTAGCAAGGTAGCGGGCGGTGTACGCGGCCGATCTGTCAACTTTCGTCGGGTCCTTTCCGCTAAAAGCGCCGCCGCCGTGGCGGGCGGCACCGCCGTAAGTATCCACAATAATTTTACGCCCCGTAAGCCCCGTATCGCCAGAGGGCCCGCCCAGCACAAAGCTCCCCGTCGGGTTAATCAAAAAGCGTGTGTCCGCATCAATCCAGCCTTGGGGCAAAACAGCGTGCCACGCATCTTTAACAAGCGCCGTCAGCGCATCCTTCGTAAGCGACGCCGCATGTTGATGCGACACCAAAAGCGTGTGCGCCCGCACAGGTTTGCCATCGCGGTATTCCAAAGTCACCTGAGATTTCGCATCGGGCATCAAGCCGCACGCAGGCTCGGCGCGGCGCTTGGCATCTAAATGATGAAGCACGTCATGGGCATAATGCAGGGCGGCAGGCATCAGTTCGGGTGTTTCGTCGCAGGCATAGCCAAACATGTGGCCTTGGTCGCCGGCGCCTTCGCTGTCGCGGTCACCGGCATCCACGCCTTGGGCAATTTCAGCGCTTTGGGCATGCATCAGGTTGGTTATTGTTGCCGTCTCGGCATCAAATCCTTCGTTGTTTCCACCGGTATAGCCAATGTTTTTGATGGTATCGCGGATGGTCTTTTCAATATCCACAGTGGCCGTGCTGCGGTATTCGCCGGCTAAAATCACGGTGTCGGTGGTCACCAGAACTTCTGCCGCCACACGAGAGTTCTTATCGCCCGTAAGGTAGGCATCCAAAACCGCGTCAGAGATCTGATCGGCGACTTTATCCGGGTGGCCGCCAGAGACAGCCTCAGAGGTGAAGAGATATGTGTTCATAGGCGCTGTGTTACCCTCGTTTTTTAGTTTATGCAAGCTAGACGCATGCGCCAACATCACGTATGGTGGCACACACAGCACGATGAAACCCATACTTTCCCTTTGTTACGATGAGCAGATACTGCCAGCCTGGGCAGAAGATTTTGAAGCGCTTTGCGCCCATTTTTCGTCTCAGTGGGTCAAGCGGGGGGCGGGCGGGCCGTTTGCCATGGGTATCAGGGTGGTGGATGACGCCGAAGGCTTAAAGATGAATCAGGAGTTCAGGCAGGCAAACTACGTACCGGATGTCCTCTCGTTCGAAAGCGAAGACGAGGATGCATGGGATGAGGAAGAGGGCTGGTTTTATATGGGAGACATCGTGATCATAGAGCCCGTGGTGCTGGCAGAAGCCGCCGCCCGTGGCTGGGGAGCAGATGAAATGGGTCGGCATTTGTTAGCTCATGGCGCGCTGCATCTTATGGGGCACGATCATGATGATAAAAAAGAACAAGAAGAGATGGAGGCAGCAGAGGCCGAGTGGCTCGCCGCCTACGGAGATGAAAACCCCTATACACGAAAGATGGACTGACCGATGAAATATGTGTTGAAAAAAATATGGCATCCGTTTGCCACCATGCGCAAAACGCTGGCGCTGGCCCCGCTGGCGGATGATCTGCATAATGTCTGGCAGGAAAGGGAGGACCGTCCCCTCACCCCCCACGAGAGAGAACTGCTGGAAAACGCCTTAAATATGAGTGAAATCACGGCCGAGGATGTCTGTGTCCCCCGTGGCGAGATTAAGGCCGTACCGCTCAAGGCCAACTTCACCTATGTCATGGAAATGTTTAAAGAAACCTACCACAGCCGCCTCTTGGTATATGGGGGAGATCTTGACGAAATCAAAGGCATGGTCATGCTGAAAGACATGGCCCAGTTTTTTGATAAGCCGCAGGATTTTCAGCTGGAGAAACAACTCCGTCAGGTCGTGCCCGTACCCGAGAACATGACCCTTCCCAAAGTCCTGCAGGTCATGAAGCGGAGCAAAACGCAAATGGTGGTGGTCATGGATGAGTTCGGGGGTGTCTCGGGCGTGCTGGTGCTCAAGGATATTTTAGAGGAGTTGGTCGGAGAGATAGACGACGAGCACGAAAGCGATAACGATTTTGATTTTATCGAAAAAGGCAAAGGCATTTACGTGGTGGATGCAGGGATGGAACTGGAAGATCTGGGAGAGAAGCTCGTCCTCCCGCTGGAGGAGATGGCCGGCGATGAGGTCGATACGCTTGGCGGTTGGGTCATGCAGGCCGCCCAGCGCATTCCCCAGCGGGGAGACGTGGTAAGTCTGGCCAAAGGTCTTAAAGTCACCGTCGTGCAGGCCACACCCAAACGTCTGGTGAAGCTGGAACTGCATGTGGAAAAATAAACCTCTGGGGGGGCTCACCTTGCTGGTGGGTATGGCCATGGTGCTGGCCTATGCGCCGTTTGGCCTGTGGTTTCTGGGGGCGGCATCGCTGGCGTGGTTGTATGTTCTGGTGGTGCGGGCCGCAGGGTGGCGGCAGCTTGTCGGGGCCTGTGCCCTCTGGGGTTTTGGGTGGCAAATCGCGTGTTTGCACTGGTTGCCACGGTCGTTTTATATAGATGCGGGGCGAGATGTCGGGGCAGCTGTTTTCGGGGGTATTCCCGCCTTGGTGGTGGTGTGTATCTGGGGGTTGGCGGGCGTGGTGGTTGCAGGGGCGGCAACCTATAAGGTTAAGAATCATGCAGGACGGGGGGGGGTATTTATCAGCATTTGGCTGGGGGTAGAAGTCGTAAGGAGCCTCTCTCCGTTTGGTTTCCCCTGGCTTCTTCTGGGAGCCGCCGTCTCAGGCTGGCCGGTGCTGGCCCAGGCGGCCGCAGGCCCGTGGGGTGTTTTTGGTTTGTCATTCATGGTGCTGGCGCTGGCTGTTTTGGGGGCAGAAGGGGTTATGGCAGGGCGCGGTAAACATCAAAAAGTATGGTATGGCGCAGCACTGGGCCTGTTTGTGGTCTGGTCAGGCTTTGGGGTGTGGCGTCTGGCGGGGGCACCTGCTGTCTCCGCATCGCAAGGCGCGCTGCTCCGTCTCGTGCAACCGAATATTCAAGATCCGTTAAAGTGGGATATTGAAGCCCGCTGGGGCTTTGTCGCCCAAACGGCCGATATGATGAAAACGCCCGGCTGGCCACTGGTAGACGCCTTTATTTTGCCGGAAAATGCCCTCCCGCTGGATGTGGAGCGCGAGACCGCCGCGGTGGATATGCTGCGCCATGGCCTTGGTAAAAATCAGCAGGTGGTGGCAGGCACAGTCGGCAGAGACGAACAGAAGGACGGCAGCTGGCAGTACACCAACCGCATTGTGGTGCTGGGAGAAAACGGCGTAGAAAGCCAGAGCGATAAAGTGCTTCTGGTCCCCTTTGGAGAATATATTCCCCTGCGCAGCCTCATCATGGTGCTCCCGCTTCCCGCGCCGCTCAAAACCTTCTTACAGGGCCGGACAGATTATACAGCGGCACAAGCGCCCGCCCTCCTCACCATCGGGGGTCAAAAAGCCCTCCCGCTTGTCTGTTACGAAGGTATTTTCATGCCCTATGTCAAACAACACGCCCAAAATGCCGATTTTCTACTGAACCTCACAAGCGATATGTGGTTCACAGGCACCATCGCGCTCAGTCAGCACGCTGCGCTTGCGCGCCTCCGCGCCATAGAGAATCACATGCCGCTCGTCCGCGTCGCCACCACAGGCATCACCGTGGTGTATGATGCGTACGGCCGCGAGGTCTTTAAACTCTCCACCGATCAAATCATCACCGCCGATTATCAACTCAAAAACTAATAAGACACATCCACAGGGTCCAAACTCCGCCAAAGCGCCTGGGTCGCAAGGGTTTGGTAGGGGTGCCATACCCGTGCCTGACGCAGCAACCGCCTCGCCACATCGCGGTAAGCCTTGGGCGCACGCTTCAGGCTTTTTTCTTCATACGGGGTCAACTTGCTGCGGGGCTTCGGGGGCGGCACATTACCATAAGCAAGGGCATAGTTTTTTAATAATCCCAAATCATCCAGCGGCAGCACATCAGGTCGGCGCAGGTTAAAAATCAAAAACATTTCGGCCGTCCATCTCCCAATGCCTTTAAGGGCCATAAGTTCGTCAATAACCTCATCATCCGTCATGCCATCCCACAAATCAGGGTGAACAGTTCCATCCGTAAATCCCTCCGCAATGGCCAGAATATACCCCACCTTCTGGCCCGAGAGTCCGCACCCCCGCAACGTATCAACAGGCACCGCCAGCACACCTTCAGGCGTGGCCGTATCGCCCATGCACGCAAGGGTTTTTACCCATACACTGTCCGCAGCTTTCACACTAATCTGTTGGCCCACCACGGCACGTATGAGGGTTATGAAGGGGTCACCGCGGGTGGTAAGGGATAAATGCGGCTGACGCGCTAAAAGCGCCGCCATCACGGCATCACCTTCACACAAGTGGGCCAAACCCGTCTCCCACCACACAGGGGGGGCGGTGTTAGCCGCCATGGGCCTTGTTCCACAGGGTGCGCACGCGCTCTAAATCCTGGGGCGTATCCACACCAATAGGCTCGTGGTGGGTCAGGCAAACATGGTAGTGCATGCCCATTTCCACACCCCGCAGCTGTTCAAGTTTTTCCTGCATTTCCAGCGGGCTGGGCGGGGCGGCCACAAAGCGCTCAAGGGCGTCATAAGTATAACCGTAAAAACCAATGTGCCGCACCATTTTCGCCGCCCCATGGGGTATAGAACAGCGCGAGAAATAAAGCGCCCGGCCGCCCGCATCGGTCAGGTTGGCAATGGCAATTTTAACTTTGGCTTCATCGCCCAAGTCGGCAGGGTTGGTGATGATATGGCCAAAGGTCACCACATCGGCGTCGGGGTTTTTGGCAAAGGCGTCAAGGCACTGTGTAATAAGTTCGGGGGGCATAAGGGGTTCGTCGCCCTGCACGTTGATGATAATATCCGGCCGCGCCATGCCTTCAGCCATCAGGCGTTGAACAGCCTGCCATATCCGGTCAGATCCGCTGGGCAGGTTCGCATCCGTCAAAACAGCTTTGGCGCCGTGGGCCGTGGCAGCGTCTACAATCTCCTGGTCGCCGGCGGCAATCACCACATCGCCAAGGCCTGCTTTCATGGCCTGTTCCCACACACGCACCACCATGGGCACGCCGCCAATTTCTGCAAGGGGTTTGCCGGGCAGGCGGGTGGAGGCGTAACGGGCGGGAATGACGGCGAAGAAGGCGGACATGGCGGATCGGGTGGGAAAACGTGACGCGGCCATTGTACGGGCAGCACCGGCCGGTCTAGGCCGTTCAAGTTATGGTCACGGTCGCCGATAAGGCCTGACCTGTTCCTGCCACGACGCCGCCACAATGAATCCGCAACTGCCCCGCCGCATGACCCAGCAATTGCTGGCCGGGTTCGCGCTGCTCATCGTGCTGATGGGCGGACTGATCGGGGATGCGGTGTGGCAGATCGGCGACCTCAAGGAGCGGATGCGTGACATCGTCGAACTGCGTAACCGCAAGATCCAGCTTGCCACCGATTTGCAGGAGGCCTCCTACAACCGCCACAACGCGCTGGTTTATCAGGCACTGGCGCGCGATGCCTTCGAGCGCGACGACAACTTCCAGCAATACATCAAGTGGGGCTACCAAGTCGGCCTGGCGCGCAGCGCATTGAAATCGCTGCCGCTGGACGCTTTTGAAAGTGCCAACCTGCTGCGGCAGGACCGCCTGGTGGCACAGATCATCGACGAACAGGAACGCATCAGCGACCTGGCCGCACGCAGTCTGATGGATGAAGCACGAGCCCGATTGGCGGCGGATCTGCGCCCGCTCAACCTGGCCTACACCGAGATCGTCGAAGCCTTGCGCCGCCACGAACGCGACCTCATCCATGCCGCACTGGAACAGACGCAACAGGCCACGCAAAACGCCATCAGCCTGCACCTCGGCCTGGGCGGCGTGCTGATCCTGTTAGCCCTGGTCATTTCCGAAACCACCCGGCGCCTGCTGCGGCGCCACGCCCTGACCATCTACGAACAGATGCATCAACTGGAAGAAGTGGGCACCCGGCTGGAACATGAGTCCACCCATGACCCGCTCACCGGGCTGGCGAATCGGGTGCTGTTCTATCGCCGGCTGGGGGAAGCCATGGTGCATGCGGCGGAAGAAGATTTCTCACTGGCCGTCATGTATGTCGATCTGGACGATTTCAAACAGGTCAACGACCTCCATGGCCACGCCGTCGGTGA
>PFND01000094.1:0-3743 GCA_002791805.1 Alphaproteobacteria bacterium CG_4_10_14_0_8_um_filter_53_9
ACCGCCCCTTGCCCCACCTGTAAAGGCGCCCGTTTTAACGAGGCTGCCCTTTCCGTCTTCCTCCCCACAACGGCAGCAACACCTCACTATAAAAAGCTCAATCTCAATCACTTCAGCCAGCTCCCCATCACCCAAGCGCTGGAGGCCGCAAAAGGCTGGCAACAAACCCTCACGGGCAGCGCCGCCGTCATCGCCACCCCTATTCTTAGGGAAGTCACCGCACGCCTCGGGTTCCTTAATCACGTGGGCCTCGGTTATCTCAATCTCGCACGTACCGCAGGCACCCTTAGCGGAGGAGAAAGCCAGCGCATCCGCCTCGCCTCTCAAATCGGCAGCGGTCTCACAGGCGTATTGTATGTATTAGATGAACCCAGCATCGGCCTCCACCAGAGAGATAACGCCCGCCTGCTGGAAAGCTTGAGAAATCTGAGAGATCTGGATAATACCGTTCTAGTGGTAGAGCATGATGAAGACGCCATCCGAACGGCCGATTGGGTGCTGGATATCGGCCCCTTTGCAGGCGAACACGGTGGAGAAATCATCGCACAGGGTAAAATAGAGGATATTCTCTCAGCTAAAAACAGCCTCACAGCCGATTATCTCACGGGCCGCAAATCCATTCCCGTCCCCACAAAGCGCCGCACCACCAGCCCGCAGCGTCAGCTCACCGTGCATAACGCCAGCGGTAACAACCTTAAAAACCTTACGGTGAGCTTCCCACTCGGCGTCCTCACCTGCATCACAGGCGTCAGCGGTAGCGGAAAATCAACGCTGGTGATGGATACGCTCCACAACGCCCTCGCCGTCAAACTCAACGGAAGCCGGGCCATGCCCACGCCCCACTCTCACATCAGCGGAGAGAAAGATGTAGATAAACTCGTGAACATCGATCAATCGCCCATCGGCCGCACCCCAAGGTCAAACCCCGCCACCTACACAGGCGTCTTCGGGCCGATACGGGATTGGTTCGCGGCGCTGCCGGATGCCAAAGCCCGCGGCTACGGCCCGGGCCGCTTCAGCTTCAACGTCAAGGGCGGCCGGTGCGAGGCCTGTCAGGGAGACGGCCTCATCAAAGTAGATATGCAATTCATGCCGGATGTCTATGTGGAATGCGAGGTCTGCCGTGGCAAACGCTTTAACAGAGAAACGCTGGAAATTCACCATCAAGGTAAAAGCATTGCCGATGTCCTGAGCATGACCGTAGACGAAGGGTACGCCTTCTTCAAAAACCTCGCCCCCATCGCCCGTAAATTAAAAACCTTGCAGGAGGTTGGCCTTGGTTATATCCGCCTTGGTCAATCCGCCACAACGCTCAGCGGAGGCGAGGCCCAACGCATCAAACTGGCGAAAGAGCTTGCCACGCGCAGCACGGGCAACACCCTTTATATTCTGGATGAACCCACCACAGGCCTCCACTTTCACGATATTGCGCAGCTCCTCAAAACCCTGCACAAACTGGTGGATGGCGGCAATACCATGCTGATTATCGAGCACAATCTGGATGTCATTAAAACAGCAGATTGGGTGATCGATATCGGGCCGGAAGGCGGCAACGCAGGCGGCCAGCTGGTGGCAGAAGGCACACCAGAAGCTATAGCAAAATCAAAAGCCAGCATCACCGGCCACTACCTCGCCCCTCTCCTCAAAAAGAAAGCGGCCCCCCAAGCCGCTTAGATAACATGTCAACCTACAGAAAGGTTATCTGGTGGCTAAGGCCCACCACCACTAAGACATGCAGTGCTACCACACGCAGATGCCGTCAAAGCATAGTCAGATGCACAAAAGCTAGGGCCCGCAGGGTATACGACCAAGCTACTCCCACCATACATCAAGCCGGATAACACGCCGCCAGAGCATGTGCCAGCCGTAGCAGTATATTGGGTAGTCCCCACACACCCTGCAACCAATCCAGTAACATCTCCCTCAGGCACAGTTCCCCCATACACAGCACAAGGTGTGCCACCTCCACAACTCCCCGCCCCCGGCGCCGCAGCCGTAAGCACCGCAGGCGGCGTCGCCGCGGTCACAGCAGGTGGTGGAAGGGCCGCATCACACACTTGTGCCCACGTTAAAACAGGGCTAATTAAGGCAATAAAGAAAATAGAAAAAAGACTAAACTTCCGCATGGGGTAAAAGCATACCCCGCCGTAACGCAAACACAACAACCATGCCCATTCACACATCAAGATAAATAGAAAAAGGCAGCCCGCAAGCTGCCCATCAAATCATCCAGAGGGTCTATTCCACCGTATTAAGCGCGGTCCCTAAATGAATAACCCGCCCGTCAAAGCAAAGGTATTTCACGGCCTTCAACCCATCGGGAGATACCGTCGTTTTAATCTGCTGATGCGTCACCCCGAGCACCTGACACCCTCGCTGGCCACTCCCCCAGTCATAAACCTCTTTCTGGGTCACCAGCTTGGTGGCAAGGTCTTTTTGCTGGGCCTGCAAACGGGCAAATTCCACGTTGGAGATAGTCTGCATCTGGTCACTCACGCGCGCAGCAGATGCCTTGGCTCCCGCCGCATCCTTGGCCAAAATACTGTTCTCTCGCTGCAAGGCCCGCATGTCGCTCTGCAAACGCTCAATGCTGTCTTGTAACTTACCAATCATCTGCTCATAGCGGCTCATCTGAAGGCTCATCTCGCGCGCAGGGTCCGCCGCACGGGCCTCAGGCACCGCCAAAAACAACCCAAGGGCCACAACAAAAACAACGCGCATCATCTTTTTCATAACCCTAACCTTACACCCCTCCCCCCCAAACAAAAACCCTCCTGCCCGCCCCACAATCATTTTTATGAGCGGATAACACCAAAAGAATGATGTGGTCATCAAATTCAGTATCTTATGGTGCAAAGATACAACCACTATCCCCAAGACAATTCGCGCCAACATCTGCATATTCAGCATCGCAAGAACTTCCCCCACCCCCCTGCTCATCATGAAATCATCTTAAAAAGGAGGGGGGCACAAAGCCCCCAATCAAATCCCCTAGCTGCAAGCAGCCGCCTTCTCAGGTGGCCCGCCGTTGGCGTCCTCATAAGCGCCACTGCCATAGGCCATACATGTATCACTGGAAGTATCCAGATAACAACACGTAACTCCAGATAAACCTTCACAATACGTCAAACAAGCTGCTTCAGACAAAGTACTTCCTTGCATACCTACAGAGCTACCACCCGTACAAACCGAGAAAGAGCTCATGCTCCCGGCACACGTACTTCCTCCACCGCCCCCACAACTCCCCCCACCCGGCTCCGCAGGGGTCATGGCCACAGGCGCCACCGCAGGCACAATCGGCGTCGGCGCCGCTGCAGGGTCACACACCTGCGCAAAGGAAGAAGAAAGAGCCGCAAAACTCATCACCGCCATCAAAGCATAAAATCGTTTCATGCCCCTATCCTAACCCCATCCCCATGTGTTAACACCCTCCCCTGCCCACCTTTTCAGCAGAAAACCACAACCCAGAAGAAAGCCGCCTGCTAAAAAAACATCACGCCAGGAGAGCGTCGCATAGCCGAAACCTTAAGCAAAGCTTGCGGGACAAAATCACAGGAAGAACCCACCGTCGCATACCCGAAAGGATCAGGGCAGGCACTCACATAAGCCGTAAGGTTACTACCACTATATCTCGCACCAGATATAATCCCCCCCTGAGCACACCCCTTCATCCGCCGTACGTTCAATACTCCCCACACAGCCTTTAATCAAACCCGCCACACTTCCCTCAGGCACAGTCCTGC
>PFND01000094.1:3767-8408 GCA_002791805.1 Alphaproteobacteria bacterium CG_4_10_14_0_8_um_filter_53_9
CTCCTCCACAACTCCCCTCACCCGGCTCCGCAGGGGTCATGGCCGCAGGCACAACCGGCGTCGGCGCCGCCGTAGGGTCACACACACCTGCGCCCAGGAAGAAGAAAGTCTAAATCCTAGCGTCAGAACAAAAGCAAAACATAAAATATTTTTCACAATCAAAAGCATACATCCATTCTCACCCAGCGAGAATACTCCTGCCCACCACTCCACAGTCATTTTTTTCAACTAAAAAAGGAAGGGACTCAGCCCATCCTCCTAACATGTGGCTTTTAAGAGAAAAAATGACCTCCCAAAGCAAATACAGCAATCAGCAAGGCGCTCACACCTGCGTGTCTGGTAAAGCACGCCCAAACGTCATGGCGGCGGTAGCAATAAAGTTGGCAATAAACGGGATCGCCTGTCTGGGCAAAACGGCATCCCTCCCCCCACCTCCCACTCCCGCAAAATGTATACATAAATACTCGGAAACACAAAAGAAGAGACGAAAAGAAGCCCCCCTCCGTCTCCTATCCGCCTCTTACCTCAAGATCCTCCGCAGCTAACGCCGTTTTTCACGTCAGCTGGCCACACCTTTATCCGCCTCTTGCCCCCTAAAACCGAAGGCTGGCTTTCTTCGCTTTCGCATCTTGCGTCCGCTGCTCAACAACCTCCCAGTTCACATTTTCTATAAACATATCAATGTACTTAGCGCGCTCACTTGGCAAGTAGTCCAGCAAAAACGCATGCTCCCACACATCCATACTCAGCAAACACGCAAATCCAGGCATGTGCCCGTCATTGTGTAACTCTATGAAATGATTGTTAATATCACCCGTCATCGGGTCAAAATAACATATCGCATGCCCCACACCGCGCGTCGCACCGCAGGCTTTAAAGTCTGCCAGCCAGGCCTCAAAACTTCCATATTTTTCAGCAACTAAAGCCGTAAATTCCTTGGCCACATCACGGGCCACACCCGCCTTTAAGTTGGCAAAATAGTAATCGTGCACCAGCATCCCGCACATCTCAAAAGCCAGCCGGCGTCTACGGTCTGCATAAAGCAAACTACCACCTTCGCCACCCTCACGCATAGCTTTAAGTTCAGATTTCAACATATTGGATTGTTTGCAGTATCCTTCGTAAAGTTTCCAGTGTTCATCAATCTGCTTATCGCTGATACCCACCAGTCCTTGGGGTTTAAATTGTGCCTGAGCTTCATAGATGACCATGTTATTTTCTCCTTTTATTAAACTTTTTATACAATTCTAAGCACAACATACCTATACATAATGTCAATAATAAATAACCAATACCCCACAACACCTCATGCTGCCAAGGAGAACATGTATTAAACTCATGACAACCTGGCAACATAGACCACGGAAAGCTATACATTTTATTTTTCCATCAAAAACTGCTTGGCGAGCTTAAGCCCCTGCCCTGCATAGTTACTTGCAATCTCCGCACCGTAAAGCTTTTCTGGCGTCCCGGCCAGCTTTTCATAAACAAAGCGGCCAATCACTTGTCCATGTTCCAGCACACATGGCACATCATGGGCCCGCACTTCCAACACGGCTGTCGTCCCCTTCGCGCCAGCAGAAAATCCAAACCCGGGGTCAAAAAAGCCTGCATAATGCACCCGAATTTCTCCAATACGCGTATCATAAGCCACAAGCTCAGCGCTCACATCCGGCGGCACACAAATACGCTCACGGCTCGCAAAAATATAAAAACTTTCGGGGTATAAAATCAACGGGGCACAATCATTTTTATAAATAGGCTCCCAAAATTTCTCCCACCCATAGCCGCCCACACGGGCCAAATCCACAGGCTGAGTGTGGTATTTCGCCTTATACCCCACAACAGGGTTTCCAGGTAAACTGCCACCCAAATCAATGCTGGTCCAAAGCCCTTGCTCCATTTTGGCATCGCGCATAGGGGTTCCATCTTCCAAGTAAATAAGGGGCGTCTCTTCATGACGCAAAACCATATCGGCATCACTCACCCGCACATCCCCCCGCCTAAAGCGTATCTGGTTCAGGCGGTCACCTGCCCGCGCTAAAATCGGAAAAGTCAGCGGACAAACCTCTACAAACAACTGCCCCTTGTAGCCGTGCACCACCGTGTCGTACGTTGTGCACCCATCCGTCACAAGGCGCACAAAAATATCCAAACGTCCCGTGCTGCTCTTGGGGCTGGCCGTTGCCGCCAGGCCTTTGTGTAAAGAAAGGGTCTCCATTAAGGGGACCAGATAGACACCGCCCCGCTCCAGTAACTGAGGCTGCGTTAAATCCATCTCGCCCATAATAAGGCTTTCAGCTCGCTGCATAACCTCAACCCCTTGTCCGGGCAATACTGTGGCTTGCAAGCGATACGCCTTGGTACCCAGACGCAAGTCCAAACTTGCAGGTTGAACCTGCCCTTCTGTCCAGTCTGCGGCGTCTGGAGCGAGGCTAATTTCACCCGTGGCAATAAGGTCTTTCAGTTGAAAATCAACCAAAACACCCTGTTGAACCTCTCCTGTCATAAGCCTTACTCCTGTTTTTTATAATATTGTTCCAAAAGCAGCAAAACAGGGCTTGCCACAAAAACACTAGAATACGTACCTAACAGAATACCCACAAGAAGAACCAAGGCAAAGTCATGAATAACTTCGCCGCCCACAAAGAAGATAGCGCACAGAACCAACATCGTCGTCATCGCCGTCATAATCGTGCGCGCCATCGTCTGGTTCACACTCATGTTGAGAATTTCATCTAAAGGACGATTAGGAAAGCGGCCACGGTTTTCACGAATCCGGTCAAAAATCACAATCGTATCGTTAAGGCTATACCCGATAAGGGTCAAAATCGCCGCCAGAACTGTCAGGGTAATTTCCGTCTGCAAAAGGGCTAAAACCCCAACGGTAAGAACCACATCATGAAACAAGCTCACAATAGCCCCCACACCATACCGCATCTCAAAACGCAGCCAGATATAAATCAAAATAGCGGCAAAAGCCAAACCAATCGCTAAAAAGCCTTTAAACCTAAGCTCCTTACCAACCTGAGGCCCCACAAACTCAACCCGCTCCAGCGTTGCAGGCCCCACAGCCTGAATAATTGCATCTCGCACATCTTGTTCAGCAGTCTCCAAAGAAGCTTTGGGGTCATTGCCGGATAACCGGATAAGATACTCGCGGTCACCACCATATTCCTGAATTGTCGCCGTACCAAACCCGGCACTTTCAAGAGATTGACGTATCACCGCCACCTGAGTCGATTGCTCCGTTTGCACCTGAATCAACTTACCGCCTACAAAATCAATCCCAAAGTTCAAGCCACGCATAACAAGCAAAGCAAAAACAATCACAACAAAAGCAACGCTGCTGGCCACCCAAAAACGCCGCCACGCCATAAAATCAAACGCAGGAAGCTTTTCAAAGGGTTTAAAGGGAAGGAAGGCAAACATGATAAATCTCCTAAACAGGTAAAACTTTGGGTCGTCGCGCGTGGTAGTAGGTCAGGCACAGCCAACGGGTGAGGGTAATGGCCGTAAACATGCTGGCGCAAATCCCAATACCAAGGCTCACGGCAAAACCTTTAACGGGGCCGCTCCCAATAGCAAACAGAACCACCGCAGCAATCAAGGTCGTAATGTTACTGTCCATAATGGTAGAGAAAGCACCTTCAAAACCGCCCACCAAAGCGCTGAGAGATTTTTTGCCCGAGGCCACTTCTTCGCGTATCCGCTCAAAAATGAGCACATTAGCATCCACAGCCATCCCCAAGGTCAGCACCATCGCCGCCATGCCGGGCAAGGTGAGCGTAAATCCAAACAAACTCATCACACCCAGCAAAATAACAAAGTTAATCACAAGCGCCACATTGGCAAAAAGGCCAAACAACCCATAAAACAGAACCATAAAGACAAGCACCAAAGCAAATCCAAGCCCCAAAGCAAGCTTACCGGCCGCCACACTGTCGGCACCAAGCGTCGGCCCTACTGTGCGCTCTTCCACAACATTCACTTTGGCAGGCAACGCACCCGCATTTAAAATAGCGGATAAATCCTGCGCTTCAGGTGTTGTAAAACTCCCGGATATCTGGGCACGCCCCCCCAAAATAGGCTCTCTGAAAACGGGCGAGGAGTAAATCTGGCCATCCAGAACAATCGCAAACCGACGCCCCACATTCTCGGTGGATACTTTCGCAAAAGCGCGCGTCCCGCGGGCATCAAAAGCAATGTCTACGGCAGGGCTGCCGTTTTGGTCAAAAGAAGCCCCCGCACGGGTCAGCATTTCTCCGGTAAGCGCCGCCCGTTTTTGGAGAATAAGAGGCCTCGTCGCCATCACCGTTCCATCGGGGGAAAGAATCTTTTCATCCATACGCATGGTGCCCGCAGGCAAAACACCGTTGGGGTCAGCATTCTCATCAACTAAATGAAAGGTAAGCTGTGCCGTCCGTCCAATCGCCGCCTTGGCGCGGGCAGCATCCTGCACACCGGGTAACTCCACAATCACGCGGTCATTACCTTGTTGCTGCACAACAGGCTCTGCCACACCAAACTCATCCACCCGGCCTCTTAAAACCTGTACCGTTTTTTGCATGGCCAAACGCTGCATCTCCAGTACCGCCACATCATCAAAATAAAACCGATACTCACCGTTCTCTGTTTCAT
>PFND01000094.1:8428-10622 GCA_002791805.1 Alphaproteobacteria bacterium CG_4_10_14_0_8_um_filter_53_9
CGTACACCGTCGCGTAATGCGCCAATCTGCCCCGGATCACGCAACGTCAGCATAACACCCGTCTCTGTGGTGCGCAGGTTGCGGTAATAAATCTTATTCTCACGTGCCACCACGCGGATAGAATCCTCAAGGTTTTCGTAAGCATGGCGCAAAACATCATCCACATCCACCGCCAAAACAAGGTGAGCTCCCCCCTGCAAATCAAGCCCAAGGGTCATCGCCTGTTTGGGCATAAAATCCGGCAAGCTGTCTCTCATCTCGGCAGGTATCACGTTGGGCAAAGCCCATAAAAATGTCATACCAATCACCAAAACAGCCATAAACTTTTGGAGAAAACTGAGCCTGGTCTCACTCATAATATCTTGCGCCTCAGTTTATCGTTTTTTCTTTTCAGGATCGGTAGCCATTTTGGGCAAGGGCATTTTATCATCCCAAATGCGTTCAATCGCAGCGCGTTCCAGCCACACACGGTCACCAGATGGCAATATTTCAAGCTCCACAAGCTTTTCTTTTTCCATCACCTTGCGCACCACACCAATAAAGCCTGCCAGCAAAACAACGGTCGTACCGGGCTTAATTTCAGCCAACATGGCCGCACGAGCCTTCGCTTGCTGGTTTTGAGGACGTAATACAAGGTAATAAAACACCGCGAAAATAAGAATAATCGGCAGATACGAAATCAAAACCCCCATACCTCCCGCACTGGCAGAAGCGCCACCTTCAGCCGCATGGGCCACACTCATAAACAAACTCATGGATACTCTCTCTCTTTTTAGTGAGGCAAACCTACCTCACTCCGCCCAAAACATCCATAAAGAAAACGGCAAACCTGCCCAAGCCCGCAGCAAAACTAAACGGGGTTGGCTTTTCCGCTATCGGCCCGCCAAAACTCTCAGCGGATCAACAGCCTTGGCTGCCTTGCGGATTTCAAAGTGAACCTGAGGCACTTCCACATTCCCTGTTTTGCCAGAGAGCGCCACAACCTGCCCCTTCTTAATCGTCTCACCTTTAGCCACCAAAAGCTTGGCGTTGTGCCCATAAGCCGTCACCATGCCATCAGCATGACGAATAAGCACAAGGTTACCATAGGTTTTCAATCCATTTCCTGCATAAATCACATTCCCGTTTTCAGCGGCTAAAACAGGCGTATTCTCAGGCACAGCAATGTTAATACCTGTATGGGCCACACCCGCTCCCTGGTCACCATATTTACGGATAATCTTCCCTTTCACAGGCCAGGCCAAACCCTTGGATTTTGCCGCCAAGGGGTCAATCCGCCCTTTTTGCATAAGCGTAATCCGTTCCTGTTCCGCCACCACAGCATCCACTTTTGTTTCTGCTGTAGCCTCTATTTTGGCAGTATCTTGGGCATAGGGGCTTACCGTCTGAGGTACTTCGGCCTTTTCAAAGGCAGGGGCCGTTTCATCATAAGAAGTATTTCCACCGCTTCCCGCAGGCACTTTAATCATCGTGCCGGCTTTAAGGTCTTGAGGGGTCTGCAAATCATTCAGGGCCATAATATCAATAACCGAAGATTTATAGTTCTGAGAAATCCGGTAAACCGTTTCACCCGCAGCCACCCGGTGCTCCACGTAGCCCACACCGGAATCCGTCGTCTTGGCCGTGGTCATGCTTGTCGTTGGTAGTTTTCCGGCTGCCGGCTCCACTCGAGATGCCGCCGCCTCCAGCTTCGTTTCCGTTTCTGTGTCCAAAGTTGCAACGACACGTGATGGCTCAGGGGCACGGGGTTCCGCTTTACCTTCCAAACGGGCCAAAGCCGCTTCAGCTTTGTTAACAGATGTCACCACACTCGGCACCGTCCGCCTGGCCATCACAGGGGCCGCATCCGCGCGGGGCACACGCAAAACCATTCCTGGCAACACCGCAGCCGTACTGTCCAAGTCATTGGCCACCATAAGATCTCTGGCCGTCACATTGTGTGCACGGGCAATCTTGTAGAGCGTGTCTTTTTCTTCAACGCGGTACGTGCCATCCCCCGTCACTTCAATAGGAGAAAATACGGGTCTCACCTCTTCTTCCACAGAAGGAACAGAAGCCATCGCCGTCACCACACGTCCTCCCGCCGCCGGAGAGATGTCTGCCAAAGCCGCCTCATCAATCACAGGGCGGTCATCGCGCACGGCAATGTTTTTTTGCGGCACAGGCCGTGCGGCCAAAACGCGTTTTTCCTCAT
>PFND01000083.1 GCA_002791805.1 Alphaproteobacteria bacterium CG_4_10_14_0_8_um_filter_53_9
TGGACAGCTTGCGCAAGGCCGATGTGGTCTCTGGTGAGGCGGGGGGCATTACCCAGCACATTGGAGCTTATCAGGTGAAAGCGCCTTCCGGCCGCATGATTACCTTTTTAGATACTCCCGGACACGCCGCCTTTACCGCGATGCGTGCCCGTGGTGCCCAAGTAACCGACGTGGTGATTTTGGTTGTGGCTGCAGACGATGGCATTATGCCCCAGACGAAAGAGGCCATTCAACATGCTCGCGCTGCTGGTGTGCCGATTGTTGTCGCGCTGAACAAAATGGATAAACCTGACGCCAACCCCACTAAAGTTAAAAATGAGCTTTTGGCCGAAGATGTTGTGTTGGAAGAATTTGGTGGCGATGTACCTTGCGTGCCTGTGAGCGCCCTTAAGCGTACAGGTTTGGAAGAGCTTGAAGAGATTGTTTTGTTGCAAGCCGATATGCTGGACTTGAAAGCAAACGCCAACCGCCGTGCGGATGGTGCTGTGGTAGAAGCCCGTTTGGACAAAGGCCGTGGCCCTGTGGCCACCGTGATTGTACAACGCGGTACCTTGCGTGCTGGCGATATTGTGGTTGCGGGTTCTGTTTGGGGCCGCGTGCGCGCCCTGATTAATGACCGCGGCGAACAGATTGACGAAGCCGGCCCTTCCATGCCCGTAGAAGTTTTAGGCCTGCAAGGTGTGCCCGCCGCCGGGGATACTTTTGTGGCGGCCGAAGATGAACGCAAAGCCAAAGAAGTGGCCTATGCCCGTAATGTACTTGACCGCGAGCGCGCCCAGGCGGCCCGTAAAATGAGCCTTGAAGGCCTTATGGAGAAACTGGCCAACCATGACACCCTTGAGCTTAACGTCATTATTAAAGGGGACGTACAGGGTAGTGTGGAAGCCCTTGCTTACGCCCTAGGCCAGCTGAATGCCGACCAACAGCAGGTGCAGGTTAAAGTTATCTCTCGGGCTGTGGGTGTGATTACGGAAAATGACGTTAACCTTGCCAGCACCGCTGGTGCCTTTGTGGTTGGCTTTAATGTGCGCGCCGATGCCACGGCCCGTGCCGCTGCCGACCGCCTTGGTGTTGAACTGCGTTATTACAGCATTATTTATAACGTGATTGATGATATTAAAGCGGCGATGTCTGGCTTGCTTGCGCCTTCTAAAGTTGAAGAAATTACAGGACAAGCCGAGATTCGTGCCTTGTTCACCTTTGACAAAACCCGTATTGCCGGGTGCATGGTGACGGAAGGTAAAATTTTCCGTGGCAGCCGTATTCGTATTATCCGCGAGGGGACTGTTATCCATGACGGTAAGCTTGGAACCCTCCGCCGTGCCAAGGATGATACCAAAGAAGTAGCCTCTGGCTATGAATGCGGTATGACCTTTGACAACTTTACCGACTTTAAAGAAGGTGATGTTGTGGAAGGCTACACCATTAAAGAGATCAAACGCACGATTGACGACCTGAAGGCGGCGGCGGCTCAGTAGCCCCCTCCTCCTCAAAAACAAACACCCTTTTACGGGTGTTTATTTTTGTGCGGCAGCGCGGGCAGCGCGCACTCCGTGAGGATAGCGCCTTGAAAACTCTACCGTGGCTTTCCACCAATCGGTGTTCAGCTCTTCTTTGAGGCGTTTTACCTCTGCCACATCATCCGGTGTGGTGGTGGCCATGGCATAGGTGAGGGGATCGGGGATCAGCCTGCAGACGACTTCTCCATGAGGAGACATGAGATAAAACTCTGAAAAAAAGCCAGGGGCGGTAATGAGGCTGCCGACGTTGCCTGCATGTCTCTCTGACTTTAAGCCCAGCGTTTGCATAAGCATGGGAATCATCTCTCGGCGAGGTTTAAGCATAATGCGCTTGGTAATGTTACCGATGATGGCCTGGCCAACTTCTGTCGTCAAATCTTCTTCGTTTTGGCTGGAGATGCCGCACATGCAGTTGAGCGAGCGATAGGTGCGGAAGGCCCGCTTGAGCTGGTTGGCCACGGTGGGGCCACCTTTGGAAGAGATCATACTCACCATTTCATCCACCAGCAGGTGCTTTTTCTCGCCTCTGTTCCCTAAATACATGACGTTATCGATCATCACGAAGAGGCTGTTGATGATGACATCTGCGATTTTCTCGTTCAACACGTTTTGAAGGTTGAAGACCACCAGTTTATCTTTTTCTGAGAAGCTTGGCGGTGCATCAAACAAATACCCATAAATCCCGCCTTCGCAATACGAGCCGATTTCTTGCGCCATTTGCATGCCGGCGTCTCTGCTGGCGCTATCTGAATAGGGGAACTTCTGGAAGGCTTGCTGAATCCATGTGGGGCGGAGAACATCGTCTGACGGGACAATATCGTAAGCATATTGCACCACTTGCTCTATCAGCCTTTGCTCAATCCGACTGGTTTCAAAATTTCCTTTTTGAATCATCATCTCTACGGTGGTGCTCCACTGCTGGAGGCGGTGCTTGTTCATCTCCCCTGTAAAGGGATTGATACACACATCTTGTCTATCCACATCGATAATGATGAGCTTGCCCATGGTTTCTCCAAAACGATCGTAATCGTCCTTGATGGTCATGAGATATTGCTTTTCTATCCCCGCGCTGAAAAGCTGAAGCGTCAGATCGGCCACCACGAAGCTTTTCCCTGAACCGGAGGTTCCGGTGATGGCGTAGTGCCAGTTCATGAAATCTGGCGAGGTGTGATCGAAAAACGTAATTTCTCCGTCTCTGTTCACGTACATGCACTGCGGGGCATTTTTCTCGTACTTGGTGCCGATTTGACCATGCCCCCCCCAGTGACCATGCACGGGGTTGAGATCGGAAATATCATCTGACAAGACACGGCGGGTACGGGCGAAGGGGTTGCTGTACTCTTTCCTCCAGACCAGGGGCCAGGAATAGCTGATGCCTTGCAGGGCCATGCCTTTTTCAATATCCGGGACGATGCTCATTTTTTTGAGCACGGCGTTAACGCGGAGCAAATCTTCCTCCACCTGCTCTCTGCTATAGCCATGCACCATGAGGCCCACCATGCAATACATGATTTTACGACCCGTGAAGAGACGGCTTTTCACCTCTGACGCCTCTTGGGCGTAGGCCTCCGCATCCTCTCGGTTAAAGGCGCTGGCCACCCGCTTTTTGAGCGCGCTGGAGAGCGTGAGCGACATTTTTTCTATCAGCTGATTGACGCTGGTGAAGTTACAAAAATATGTGGTTTGGCCGACGAGCGTACGGCGCAGAGAGGACAGAAAATCTCCGTGCACGTGATCTGGCATCATGGCCATCATGATCAGGCCGTGATAATCGTTACCTACCTTGATGATATGATGTTCGTGCTCTATGGGGAGCGGGAACATCTGATCGCTATAGGCCATGCGTTTATCTATGGTGATTTTTTGCCGTGGATCTTTATAACTGGGGGCGTAGGCCTGCCAGTAGTGCTCCTTCAACTCCTCCAGCGTCATCCGGCGTAAATCAAACATGCCGCCGAGGTTGTTTTCTGCGCTCATGAGCGCTTCTCTGAAATCGGCCAGAGAGACCCGGAGCGTTTCTTCTAAAAACTTACCCACATACTTGGACATATCCATGCCCAGTGTGGTGAGAATGAGGCTCGCCGACTGAAACATCATATCCACTACTACTTTGAACAGACCAAACCTGTGCGTTTGCTCCGGCGCGCGCATGGTGATGATGACGTACGTTTCTCTCAGACGGGTATAGCCCCTTTCGGACACTTTATAGCCCCTGAAGCCCGACTCCATGATTTTATCTGCACGAGACTGGCGCAATACCTGCGCCCTTGGCATATCCGGATTGGCGGAAAGATACTTTTCTACCGGCTTGGTCAGGTTATTGTGGCTGGTGATGATAAGCTGCGACTCGTACGCTTCCGGCAGGCTCTCCAGATAGGTTCTTAGCTCGTTGATTGTGCTCTCCACCCCACCATCGTAACTGTAGCTTGCGGGAATGGGGCATTGCCAGCAGATACCCAGGCCGCCATCCTTAAGCAAATGAACCCGGTACAGCGGCGATGATTCGTCTTCGTTAAACTCCAGATACGGCAGCTGCTCCCCTATTTGGTTGGGGCGAAACGGGGTGAAGGTATCTTTGTTAAACACGCAATTTTATTTTTCTTTTTTCATGTTTGGCGGCACGGGCGACTAGGGACGATCCGGCGGGCTGTTGGCCAAGCCCGGGCGGCCTGCCGGCACGCCTGCATCGTCTGCGCCATCTGGCAGCTGATTGGTGGGACGAACCCACTCATAACGATCGTTCAGGAAAATTGTGCTCCAATTCCCAAATACGCGGGTGTTATCATCCGTCACGTGGGGATATGTCCATACCAGAAGGGTTTGCGGGGGGGCGACGACAGCCAGCTCTTTTTCCGGCAGGTAGCTTGGGCGCTCTACCCGGGGGCGGGTAAGTTTACGCACAACAGGACGCTGCGTTGCCCCTGCGCCTGCGGTATTATCGTTGGCGACGGCCAGTGCATCGTTCATGGAGAGGGGATATTCTGGCGGCAAGGCGCTACCATAATACTTGCACCCGCTTAGCAACATTACTGCCATGAAGGTAAAGGCTGTATATTTTTTCATGTTTTTTTCTCCTTAACCCTGTTTACAAGCTTGTTTTTGCTTGGGTTTTATTGCCGTTAGACAGCGCTCCTCCCTCGGCAGGCTGGGCGGCTTTTGCGGCAGTTCCATCAAACAGGAGTGTCCAAGGACTGCCTTCTGCGCGAAGCTCTACGCCCGACAGTAACACGAGATTGATCTCCCGCGTGGTATCCAGACGAATAAAGGGAAGAACGCGATTGACGCGCTCCAGCAGGTAATCTCTCAACGAGCCCATGGCTTTTGAGGTTCCTCCTGCGATTTCGCCTTTAAGCTCATCCCCCGTTACTGTTTGCGTGGCGTTGCCTTCGCTATCCACACTAATGCTTGCCTGATTCTCTTTAATAATCTCTGCCACACCTACGGCAAAATCTGCCAGCATGGCTGTGGCAATACGCGTTGCATCTCCTTCATAAAAAATACCGGGAATGCCTATGATGCCGTCCTCAGAATCGACCACGTAGCCCGAAATGCTATAGGTAACGGCGCCTTGATCGGGGTAGACACAGGTCATCCGGCTGGGTTTGCCGATGGCTCTTTCTGTGCTGATTTCACCCTGAAACTCTACCAGTGCAAAACAACCATCCAGATTAACGGTACTGTTCATGGCGGTTTTATATTGCCCTTGGAGACGCACCAATGCGGGTGTTGACTGCCCCCCCACCAACGCATCCACCCCGTTAAGCAGGGTACCGTGAATAAACCCCAACGGCGGCAAAAATGGATTGTTCTGTTTTTGAGTGACCACCTGACCCGTTGCCGCCCGCAAAGTATCCGCCGCGTAGCCCTCTTCCTTCAACGCGCGGCCAAAGGGTGCCAGCAGCGCGTTACTCCCATCCACTGCGGGCCCACCCCCCGCACTACCTAAAGGGGTTTGTTCTATCCTTGTCCTCCGCGTGTTGATGGCGCCTTGGCCGCTCGTCCCATCTACAGGTGCATCCAGCTGCATGCGGCGCTGCTCTTCTGCCAGCTGATCCAGCATCTCTCTATCCTGGGCGCTTTCTGACTGAATGCTCCGGATTTCTGACGTGAAATCGGTCATCATCTGGCGCATTTGCCTTTGAAGCTCTGCATTTTGCTGGAGCGCCTCTGTCAGCGCCTGGTCTCTCTGCACAAAGCGTTCTTCAATCTTTTCGTTCAGCGAGGACATTTCTCTGCGGTTTTGCTCCAGCCAGCTTTGCATAAGTGCGGGACGATCTGTCTCCAGCCCTGCAAACACCTCTCCCTGCCCACCACGCAGCGCATCTGGCGTTGTAAGATTTGTGGCCTCTGTGGGTGCGGAGACATCTCCCCCACGACCTGAGAAGGCCAAATACACAAACCCTACAAAGGCGAGACCGACCACAATCTGGACGGGGCGGGGCAGCGCTTTAAAGCGCTCCACACCGCCCATAACGCCAGAACTTTCCCCACCAGCAGGGGCACGACGCGCGGGAATAGCCCCTGTTGAGGGAGAGCCTGGAAGAGGAGGAGGAACAGCCATGGGTTTTATATACTTTTCTTCTGCTTAACTTTAGCCGACACACGGCCTGCTGGCAAACGACCCGTACGTTTGGGTGCCCCCGTCTTACTCACCTGTTTTGCGGCACCCCCCTGATTTTGAAGTGCCTGGGCAGATATTTCGGCCATATAGCCTGGGTGAGACTGCCACTGGAACTCCAGCACATCATCTATATTACATACCCACGCATAGGCATACCAGCCCGGATATTTGCGCACCAAACGATGATTACGGCGCCATACGGCCAACGAGGCCTCCTGCCACTTAAGGGTGGCGGTGGCGAGCCCCGAGGCAACATCCTCCAAGGCTTTGTTTAAATTCTGATTAAAAAGCCTTTTCGGGTTCATTGCCAAGCGGCTCGCTGTCACATCCGGCAGGTAGCATTTTACCAAAGCGACCGCCTCTGGCGCCAGACTTTTTGGCTCCTCCCCTTCTTTCCACGCAGGTATTTTTGCATCGTACCGTATATACAGATCCTCAAAAGGCTCTTGATGCCACCATGACTCGGCCAAAATTTCCTGCCTTGGGTTTTCTCCCAGAATGACCATTGATTTTTGAGCCTGCTCGGCACTGATGTGGGACACGATGGGATCCATCAGCCGGGCCTGCACTTCGGGCGGGCACTCTGCCAGATTTTGATGCCGGGGATCTTTTTGCGGAAAGGCCTCTGGCGCCAGCTCATATTCATATATCACAGGCAGGGGGTGATACCCCAGCGTGCTGGCAGTCTTGCCCTGAGGCACCCTATCCAGCTTGGAAAACTGCCACGGAGTGGCCTCTGGCTGGGTTTGGCGCGCCTGCTCGGTCAGCTCGTTTACCGTATCGTACCCCGTAGGCGATATGACGGGATGAAACCGTGGGCGCATGGCTTCCGGCACCGCTGCCCGCTGAGGCGCGCCCTCCAGCGGGCGACGATAGGCCTTTAAAATATCTGCCGTACTTGCGTAAACATAATGAACGGGATCCCACACGGGGCCGCTCATTTGCACAAAAGAGCCTGTTTTATCCCAATCCCACAAGGCGGGAGCCTCAAAGTGAGAGGGGTGCGTTGGCAGCCATGTTGCCCCCCACACCAGTGCCAGGCGCGGGTGCGGCAAGGTGAGATTGGGGAGCTGGGGCAAAGGATCGGCCACGTGCGGTGAGGTATAGCCTTCCCCACTGCTGACCACGACCCGCGCAGGCACACATTGCTGCGCGGTGAGATACCCCGGCGCAAGAACGCTTAAGATTGTGTCCTTGGGGGCTGCGCTTGCTTTTTCTTCCACCACATCGTGCAGACCTTCTACGGCGCGCCCCGGCCATACATCCAGCATGCCGAAATCTTCTGTGACTTTGAAATACCCGTTAAACCCCTCCAGCGTGGGGATGACGGTGCACCCCCGCATAAACATATCCTCAAACCACTCTCCGCCCTTGTTCTGTGTATAAAACTCCTCGTAGCTTTGAGTGTTTGGTTTGTTCTCCCAGCGGGCCATGAGTTCCTCGGCTGCCAGCGCGGCTGTGGCGGCATCGGATTTTTCCACATACAGCCTTTCTGTTTGAGGGGGCCTAAAACCATCCTGATAAAAGCTATCCACCCTGATTTTATAGGGATAATCCTGTATGTTCGGGTACAGAGCGCGCACTAGTGTGGTGGGCTGGCCCGTAAGCTCTATCCCCCCGTAGGGCGACCATTCCAGCAGGCGAAAGAGACACATAAATTCCTCATCCGGCCGCATGTTCAGAGCATGATCTGGCGGGAGCAACCTTGCCTGAGCCGGCATGTGGGGCGCTACATCTTCCGGCAGGGGGTTAAGACCCGTATGCACGAGACGACCTGCCAGATCTCTCACCACGGCGGGAGAGAGCGGCCAGACATCCTCTTGCGGGAGCCTGTCATCTGACGCAGCGCGACGCGGGCCTGCACTTATGGCAACATGATGGCCATGCCCCGATATGACGACGGGGAGATGACAAGCCTCTCCTAAATGAGCACCTTTGCTTAAAATTTTTTCCGCATAGGGCCAGAGCGCCCCTGCCTGCCTAGGATGCCCCCCCATAAGCACACGCCACACACCTACAGGCAAGGCCGAAGCATCCTCGCTCTCTGGGGTATTGTGTGTTTTATAAGTAACTTTTTGTGCCATGTTTGTAACGCTTGATTGCGGTTACTATGGCCTATAAAAAAGCCCCTGACTAGAGGCTTTTTTGGCATGAATGGGCAGGGCTTGGGCAGCTAGTAGAGGCCGGGGCAGGAGGGAACGGGAGAGATTCCATTATCCATTCTGTTTGTGTTGGCCCTTGCATTTAACGTGCACAGCTTTGCTTGCTGAGCTTGCCTTGCTTTGTAGCGACTTTTTGCACCGTTAATATATTCATCCAACATATCTACCGTTGTGTTGATAACTTCTTGCTTGGATTTAATGATTTGATCTGGATTATCCAACTGCTCGGATTGCCCTGCATACTCTTCTCCCCTTGCTTCTGCTTCCTTCATGGCGGCAACGGGGTTATCTGCTTGAACGGGCAGGCCAATCTCTGGAAGCTTTCCACTTATCCAGTTTTTTACAAAACTCGCGACAGATATCCCTAACTGATAGCCTGTCTCGTACGACATGCTGGCGACAAAAGAGCTGCCTTCTGATGGATTGGTGGTGGCAATATCATTCCACAAGAACGGATCGTTCATCCCTTCATTCAACTGACAGGCAACGCCCACAGCGAGAACCTCCTTCAGGCCTTCCAAATCGTTCCCCATAATGCTTTGCATATTGCCCGTAAGTTTGGCGCCAAAGGTGTTTTGAATGGCGGAAATATCGACGTCTGCATTAAGCGTGGGGGCGTTGGGGGACAGTTTGGCCAACTCCTCTTGATACAAACAGGAGACGTTAAGTGCTGTACTTTCTTTACAGCCTATTGATCCTGAATACTCATCAATAAGACGCTGTGTTTTTTCGTCTTTCTTTTTGGCTTTTGCACCGCAACTTGCCGCTTTTTCCCCTTTACCTGCACGCATGGCAGCATTGGCAGCAGCGCGCTCTCTTATGCTCTTTGGAATAGCCATGTGGCTTGCGGAGCGGTAGAAGCTATCCAGCGGGGACAAATACGCAGAGGTGGCGGACTGACCTGCATCTTGCAGGGTGGCGACACTTAACGGTGGGGGCTTGGCGCCATACTCACCCACACATTTTTCCCCAATACTGGAGCGCAAGCAAAGCTTAAACTGGGGAATGAAATTCATGATAAAGCAGGAATCTTTCTCTGCATTGTAGCTACCGCTGCCATCATTACACAGCGTGCCACGCAGGACGTTGGTGACATCTTCATTTTTAATGAGTTTATCTTTAAGTTCTTTGCTTACGGATGCCAGCATACCGCCACCATTGTTACACTGGCTTTCACACTGAGTGGGACCCATGCCTGGCTTGGCAAGACATCTGTCTTTACAGAGATTTTTGGCTTCCTGCTTGATTTCACCGATATCGCAGCTTTGTTGGAAGAGATCGAACCGCGCGTTACCAAAGGCATTAAGCGTATCAAACAGCGCTGCAATTTGCGGAATCGACATGAGCTGCGTGAGAATAAACTTGGCAACCATGGTTTGCATGGAGGCTTTGAATTGCTCCATAATTTCTCCGACGTTGAAGGTCGCCTTTACAAAATCAAACAGGCCAATACCCCCACAGCCGAGATCAAACCCGCCATCCCCGCTCACGTTGGCTTCAAATAAAGGGGTTGTGCCACCGCCGCCAAGGCCTGTGTAGCCTGGGAGAGAATATTGATAGTTGCTGCCGCCAGAATAACTGCCTGTTTGGGCGAGCGGGGCGGTGGCCGGCACAAGGGCCATGCAAAAAACAGCCGCAAGAGCGACAACGTGGCGGGAAACAGCGAAAAACTTAGCCATACGTGAACATTATTGGGTTAAAAAAGCCCTTTTGCAAGGGGGGAGAGACCAGTTCAACAGAGGCCTGTGGCGGATAAGACAGCTGTTAAGATATTGAATTAGATTGTATTTTTTATTTTGGGCGCTTGCCTAGCGTCTCGACACGGAGGGCATTGAGATTTTTATCCATGTCTTCTATTTGTTCTTGTATTTCAAGTGCTTGGCGTGTGCTCAAAGGCATACTACGAAGCGCGCGGGCGGCTTTTTGAACTTGATGCGAGGCACCTGCAAGCCGCTCGACAATGGCGTAAAACTCTTTGATTTCTTTGAGAATTTTTTCTTTTGTGCTGGTGTCTGCCGACTGGAGAAGGGCGCTGGTGCTGATTTCTCGCTGAAGAGCCTCTATTTTTGCATTTAAATCAACAATTTCTTGTGTTTGTTTGGCGAGCGTGGCCTCGCGCTGGCCTGCCCAGCCCTCGGCATCCACAAGCGCCTGTTCCAGGGCGGAAATGCGGGATTTTGCCGCCTGAGTGAGGGCATAGGACGCCTCTGACGACACAGGGGCAGAGGCGGATAGGGGGCGGGTATTTTCCCGAGTAGGGACGGGGGTTTCTGATACCAGAGCGGGGGG
>PFND01000009.1 GCA_002791805.1 Alphaproteobacteria bacterium CG_4_10_14_0_8_um_filter_53_9
ACCTCAACAAGCTCCATGAGCAATGGCATCACAAGATAAATAAAGTAAAATCAATAACTTAAAAATGGTGCCCAGGAGAGGACTCGAACCTCCACGATGTTACTCACTAGAACCTGAATCTAGCGCGTCTACCAGTTCCGCCACCTGGGCACAGATGGTCTTAAAGCGTTGGTTTTTAGCCAACAAAAGTCTCCTAAGGCAAAACGGCAAAGCCGTCAATAACAAAGAAAACATGGTGCCGACGATCTGAATCGAACAGACGACCTACGCATTACGAATGCGCCGCTCTACCAGCTGAGCTACGTCGGCACGCGAGAGGGGTTATACGCAATCCCCACAAATCCCGCAAGCGCAAAAACCAACAAAAAAAGCCCACTCTCGCAGCAGGCTTCTTAAGTTATCAGAACAAAAGACTTTCTAAAAAGGTCGGAGGCTAAGCAGCCTCGCGCGCACGGACCATACCAGAAAGAAAATGTTCGATCACGTTTTGCAATTCAATAATCTGGCTAGAAATATCGGTTGTCGCCAAAGTCTGTTCTTGCATCATGGCGTTAATACCGCCCGTTGTTTCCTGAACCGACAATACGGAAGTATTAAGCATCGTAATCGCAACCTGAACTTCTCCCGCCACACTACTAATCTGAGAAACCTGCGTACGAATATCTTCTGTGGCTTTATTCGTACTACGGGCAAGCTTTTTAACTTCTTCTGCCACAACACTAAACCCTCTGCCTGCCTCACCCGCACGCGCAGCCTCAATACTCGCATTTAAGGCAAGCAGATTTGTCTGATCAGATAGGTCATTAATAAATGCCACAATAGAGTTAATTTTATCAGCAAGCTCAGAAAGATAGTGGGAAGAATTTAAGGCTACAGAAACTTGGTCAGCCGCGCTATCTACCTGCGTTTTATTATTTTGTATTTGTTGGACAATAGAGGAAGAGGTGCTCGAAAGCTCTTCCGTCGCCGTCGCAATGGTACCAACAGAGTTACCAACTTGCCCTTGAAGTTCAGCCACCATCTGATCTAACTGAGCATCCGAAGCCCCTTTCACTGCGGCAAAATAGGCTTTGGCAATATTATTTAAGTCATTAAGCACAAGCTCTTCAAAAGACATCACAACATCACGCTGATAAGCGGAAGATTTGTCAGACATCGCATCCACAAGAGCCTGAGTCCCTTCTCTCAAAACGACAGTATAGCCCTGAATAAAAGATTCAAGACCCAATCCTATTCTGCGGTGAGTATCACCAATAATTTCAATACGCTTAAAATACGCGTCATTTTCGCCCTCACGCAACCGTCCAACCCAGTGGACACGCTGCTTGTCTTTCAAATGGGCCACCATTTCAGAAATGGAACGTTTACCAGAAACAGACTCAACAATAGCTTTCAAATGATTTTGATTAACGAGCCAGCTATAAAAAATATCTAAAACCCCAGTCAGCACGGGTTCCAACTCTTCAAGCAAAAGTTGGTCTCCACGTTCCCATCGGGGCTGCCCGGCAAATCTTTTCTTCAAATTAAACATTTATGTACAGTCCCTTCTTCTTTTTTTTATCAGCTATACGTTTTTTAGGGGTATGCATGCATATCAGTTCATGCTCTTAAAAAATCGTATTCTCAAGATAAAAAATTCAAAAATCATGATTAATTTTTAGCCTTGATATCATCATACAATTCAACACTATCTCAGCCCATTCCACGCAAACCCGACAACAAAAAACCCCGCAATCAAGCGGGGTTAAGAGACTTTGCAAGAGGCTCTAAGAAGTTAATCTGGTGGAGGCGGCGGGAGCCGTAGACACCCGCCACAATACCCCTACCCACCGAAGGTGGTAAAATTGGTGGGGCGGCGTCACTCAAACTAACACCCTAAACACTTAATCTATAAAAGCTAACTAGAGTTCGATTTTTGCATATATCCCCATTTACTTCCCAAATATCGATAAACTTATTTCTCAAGAATAGGCTCAGCCCAGCAACGACAATTAAAATCAGCACCAGGGTTTCCACCCTCTGGCGGCCGCGCAATATCAAAAGTTGTCCCTTCCCGCATAGCATGTGCTAAACGAACCTCTTTATCTCCTTTTGTGCGCCAAATATATTGGCCATTTTTTATTTTAGCTTGGGCGTGACAATCCGTAGGCATTCGCACATCATCAAAAGTATTGATAGTTTTGCCTTGGCGCACAGCATCTGCAACCAGTCGCGCCATATAAAGATGGGGGTTCTGAGCCTGCTCAATCAGTTCACGCATTTTAGTCGCGCTTAGCACTAAGTCCCGCCCTATGCCATTATTATGTATATCCATATAGCGTGCACAGGGCGCGGCACTACTACCACCTAAAAGATTTGTCTCAATAGCCAACCCAGCTACATGCACCAAAAGCTTGTTTATTTTAGGATAAATATGACGACGGCTAAAATATTGTGGTGTCAGAGAAGTGGCAAAATCAGCCCAACTCAAAACGACACAGCTACTAAAGGCATGGCGAAAAGAATCCAAGTCATCATCAACGCCTGCTCGGCGCATACGCCCGCCGAGGTCTTGGACAGAAATGCCATTAATGCCCTGCCGTCTTCCATGCTCCATAGCCCATAAAGACATAGCTTTTTTAGCGGCAATCAATTCCTTCTTAATATCTTCAATGACGTCATCCATGCGGTCTGTCAAAGTCATCTGTATGTCTCCTATTATGAAAAAAGCTCCCTGTGGGAGCATATTGATGTGGGGTATCCTAGAGTGATTTGAAAGAGAGCCACACTTCATGCGGTGCAAAACACAAGCCCTGCCATGCATGGTCCTTTGATGGATGAGAGACAAGCGACACTCGATATCCTTGTCCACCAAGCCGTCTCAAGTAAACAGAACCACGCATGTTCGTTTGAAATGCAGCTCCAAAGCGCTCCCATCGAACGGGGAGGCTAACCACACCTCCATCCGTAGCAAAGAGGAGCATCTCATCTTCGCCAAAGGGCAAAAAGCTCAAATCATCTGTCCCAAAAACATCATGATAAATAGCCCTAGATTCAAGCGCATCAAAATCATGAGCATACCCTCCCACGGGGCAAACAGCCCGCCAAGCAAAAGGAAGGGTTTGGACCAGTGGAACGTGCTTATGTCCCACCTCAATCGCACGTAAAAGAGCTTCTTGATGATACGCCATCACCGCATCATCCACCCAACGCACATTTATCATGGCAGCACCCCACCAAACAAAAGAGCCTGCCCAAACAAAAGTGAGTATGCCTAAAGCGAGATAAGCCCAAAAGCGCTGCACCCCTTGCCAGCAAATCCACAAAGCAATACCAGCAAGGGCAAAAACACTACAAATCAAAATAATAATTATCTCCACCTTCTCAAACTAACAAAAAAAGCCGCACAAGGCGACGATATATTTTTTTAGCACCAAACTGCGGAAATGTCAAGAAAAATAAAGCCAATCCTTCCCACAAAGCCTCAAATCATCTAAAGTCATCCCATGAGCCTCACCCCCGCCCAATTTATAGAAAACTGGAAAAACTCCAAGCTCGGAGAAAACCGCAACGGCAACGCAGCCCCCCAGCATTTCATCCAGCTCTGCCAGCTTTTGGGGGAGCCAACACCCCAAGAAGCCGACCCCAAGGGAGAATGGTATTGTTTTGAAAAAGGCGCAGCCCGCACCACAGGCACACGGGGCTGGGCCGATGTCTGGAAACGCGGGCATTTCGGGTGGGAATATAAAGGCCCAGAGGGAGATCTCACCAAAGCGTATGATCAGCTTAAAAGCTACGCAGGGGCATTAGAGAACCCTCCCCTGCTCGTGGTGAGCGATACAAAACGCATCATCATCCACACCAACTGGACAAATGCGGTGACAGAAACGCATGAGATAGAGCTGGAAGATCTCACCAATCCCCACAATCTTCAAATTCTCAAATGGCTGTTTACAGATCCCGAGCGCCTGCGCCCCAGCAAAACCATCCAAGCCCTCACAGACGAAGCGGCGAAGAAATTCGCCAAACTTGCCCTTCAACTAAGGGAGCGCGGCCACAAACCAGAAGAAGTCGCTCACTTTATCAACCGCCTTGCCTTTTGCATGTTTGCAGAAGATGTGAACCTTCTGCCCAAAAACTTCTTCACCTCCCGTCTATATACCCTCGTCACCCACCCAGAAAGGGTGGAGCAAGCCCTCAAATCTCTCTTTAAGGCCATGAGCCAGAAAGACGGCATGTACGGAGACGAACCCATCGCCTGGTTTAACGGCGGGCTGTTTGAGGATGACAAGGTGCTCCCCCTCACGCGGGAAGATTTGGCACTCCTTCACGAAGCCGCAAAAATGGATTGGGAGGATATAGACCCCAGCATCTTCGGCACGCTGTTTGAACGAGGGCTAGATCCCGCCAAACGCAGCCAACTTGGTGCTCATTATACAGATGCCGCCAAGATAGAAATGATTATAGATCCCGTGATTAGCCAGCCTCTCATGCGAGAGTGGGAGGATGTCAAAGCATCAATAGAAGCTGAAATGGGCCGCAAAACAACCTCTAAAGCCGCCGCCGTCAAATCTGCTGCCAAGGCCAAAGCTATGCGGGATGCCTTTATTGCAAAACTGCGAGAATTTAAAGTGCTGGATCCCGCCTGCGGCAGCGGAAACTTTCTCTATCTTGCGCTTAAAAGCCTAAAGGATATCGAGCTGAAAGCGTATATAGATACGGAAGGCTACTTCCCTCGCCCTAACCTCATGGAAACAGGCCCACACAATATGCTGGGAATAGAGCTAAACAGCTACGCAGCAGAGCTTGCCCGTATGACTGTGTGGATAGGAGAAATCCAATGGTGCCTCAAACATGGATGGCAGATTAAACGAGACCCCATCCTCCAGTCCCTCAAAACCATCACCAACCATGATGCTTTGATAAACCCAGACGGCTCAGAATATAAATGGCCTAAAGCCAACGTTATCATCGGTAACCCGCCTTTTTTAGGCTCTAAAAAACAAAAAGAAGAGCTTTCGCCGAAATATATTGGCCAAGTTCGTAAAGTTTATTCAAGCATAGCTAAAGGCTCTAACTTCGTTTGTTACTGGTTTTTAAAATCTTATAATCAGTTAGAATCGGGGAACACTCAGCTTGCGGGTTTAGTATCCACAACTGCGATTAAGCAGAAGTACAGCCAAAAAGTTATGGAAGAAATAACTACAAATTTAACGATTTATAACGCCTACTCAGATGAAGAATGGGCAGTTGATGGTGCTGCCGTGCGTGTTTCTCTTATTTGTTTTGCAAAAAACGCTCCCACCAATCCATTTTTAGATGGGCAGGCGGTTGGAGGGATAACCTCAAAACTTAAACCTCTCAAAAAATCTACTGCCAGTTATGTAAAACCTCAAACTCTTACTTCAAATAAGAAAGTTGCCTTTACTGGCACCCAAAAAACAGGGCCATTTGAGATATCTGGAAATTTAGCAAGGGTGTGGCTCCAAACACCCTCTAATCCAAACGGCAGAAAAAACAGCGATGTTCTGAAACATTGGAGCAATGGACAATCTTTGGTAAAAATAAGACCTACAGACACTTGGATAATTGATTTTGGGGCTAAGATGTCAGAAAAGGATGCTGCTTTTTATGAAGCTCCTTTTGACTACGTGATGAAAAATATCAAACCCCTTAGGGATAAAAATAATGACAAAAACCGCCGCGAGAACTATTGGCTACATGCCCCAGCTGGTACAGAAATGCGAAAAGCACTAACCCAACTTTCGCGCTACATTATTACTCCGTTTACCTCCAAGCACCGCATTTATATATGGAAAGACCTAAGTCTTCTACCTGATATATCTACCGTTGCTATTGCTCGTGAAGATGATGTAGCTTTTGGAATATTAAGCTCTCGCCATCACGATATTTGGGCATTGTACTGGAGCGGGCGTATGGGAAAAGGAAATGACCCCCGCTATACTGTTAGCACTACATTTGAAACCTTCCCCTTCCCCAAAGGGCTGGAACCCAACCGCAAACCCAGCGAGTATGATAACCCCCACGCACAGGCCATTGCCGATGCCGCCAAAACTCTGAACGAACTTCGGGAGCGCTGGCTGAACCCGCCTGAGCTTGTGGATATCTTGCCCGAAGTGGTGGAAGGCTACCCCGACCGCATCCTCCCAAAAAACGAGAAAGCCGCCGGTATCCTGAAAAACCGAACCCTCACCAAACTCTATAACGAAAACCCCGCATGGCTCCAAAACGCCCACGCAAACCTAAACATAGCCGTCTCCCAAGCCTACGGCTGGGAAAATGACATGAAAGATGATGAAATCCTCGCAGAACTCTTAAAAAGAAATACGGAGCAATAAATGAGTAGTCAAATATCTTCACAAGTCATATTTCACTTTGATATTATTGAAGACCACGCTGTTTCTATTGATACTTATATCAAGTCTTTAGAAGAAATAAGCAATATTTCAAGCGCCCTGAATAATATATTATTTCAAGGAAAGCTTAATTGTACACTTGAGGTGCAAGCCCCAGAATCTGGCGGAGTAATCACTCCCATTAATTTTGCGGGTTTTTGCATAGCTGCTGCAGGCATTATGCAATTTATAGATTCCCCCACTCCGTCAAATCTAATCAAACGTCTCACAGGATACACTCCCGCAGAGTTTGTATTAAACTACGGCCGCGATATTTCAACTAGCGATCAAAGCGAAGTAATTAATGCTCTTTCAGCGGAGTGTTCAAAAAGTTTTATATTTAAATCTACAAATGAGTTAATTTCTGGGGGTGTAGATTTTTCTTTATTCAGAGAAGCGTATGAGTCTAAAAACAGGCTCATACAAACAAACTTTCTTGATCCTAAAATCAAGGGGCTTGGTTTTAAAAGAGAAAACGATTTTATAATAAAAAAAGATAATTACTTTGATTTTATGGCTCCTTTGCCAGAGGAAGAAATCGAACGTATTTTTAAGACAAATTATAAAATTTCCATTGAGTCACCGAACTGGAGTAAGAACGATACTAGACGGCCTTGGAAAGGTAAAAACTCAGATATGAAAGAACTCTATTTTCGTATAGATGACAACTTATTTTGGGAGTTCGTAGAATCTAATAAATTAGAAAATATAAGTACTCACGATCAAATGCTTGTTGAATTGATAAAAACAAAACAAGCTGGAACCCAGTCCACGAAAGTTATTAGAGTCTTATCATTTAATGGACAGAAGGTATCAGAGCCTCTAACTGAAGAAGAAATCGAAGAACTGATGAAAAACTCGATCCTATTTAAAGAAGATGAGTCAAATCAACCTACTTTACCTTTCTAATCACCGCAAAAGCCCAAAACGCCGTTCAGCCTCGCTAAATTTAGCGTCCATCCGCGCCGCATCTTCGCGCTTAAGCGCCGCTAAATGCTCGCTAATCTCGCTTAAGGTAAGTTCTGCCTCCTCCAAACGCCGCTGCTTTAACGCAGTAAGCGCCGTTACCATCCCGCTAATATGCGTTAAATACTCGTTCATCTTCGCTAAACGTAGCCCCTCTAAAAGCTTCTCCCGTTTAAGCGCCGCATGAGCGGGGCCAAAAGCGCCTGCCGTAGCACTGAGAGCCTCTTCCCAGAACACCTCCAACGGCCAGCGAGAGCGGTTAGCGTCGCTTATACGGCGTACATAGCGTATATTTTGCAGCGCATGAGCGAACATGGTTCCCGCTTTTTCCTTAAAATCAGCGGCGCTTCTCGCGTCCCATTTGTCTAACTCTTCTTTACCCAAGCGCACTTCAACGCGCCAAACTTGCCCCTTGGGCCGCTTATCCATCCCCCAAACATCATTCCAATAGAGCTTTTTAGCCGCTAAAATCTCCAAACTTTTATTGTAAAGCGCCACCTGCCGCCCGGGCATAGATCCCACGCGTATGGATTCCACCACCTCGCCCCGCGTCACAGAATTCATGCCCATCTCGCCCTTCTTCGTGCGCTGATGCGCCACAAACAGCTCCGCCCTAGGTAAAAAAGCCTCTTCGGTGAAGAAATCAAAGCAGTAGTCCGCCCGCGCAATCTTCGCCACAAGGCCCAAACGCTGGTCACTCACACCCCATGCGCCAAGCTTGCCCAAAGTGTCATAAAGCCGCTCCCAAACCTCATCAAACGTCCGCACCAAAAAGCTGGCACTTCGCACACTCACCCGAATACCCCACCCTTTGGCGTTGTCAGAGTGAGACACAAACCAAACTTCCCCATCCTCTCCCGTGCTAAAACGATACCGAAAACCTCCTACCCCGCCCATCTCCGCCACTTCAACCAAAAGCCCATGCGGCCCTAAGGAACACATAACAGGCTTTTTAGCCTCTTGTGCCTGATCTCGTGCCTCAGCAAGCTGTGCCAAAATCTCTTTGGGTAAAATCCCTTGAAAAGTAACATCTAACCCATCAAAACCTTGATAAATCAGTTTCATTTTATATCTCCTTGTATGTGTAGGGGGGCGTGTTACAAAACCCGCCCCCCATACGGTTGTTCGTTGAAAATCAGCGCGCTCCGCGCAGGGACGGCTTAAGGTTTTAGAAGCAGAATAAGAAAATCGGCAGGCTGCTGGCACAGGCGCTGTTCACTCTGCACCAGCAACCGTTTTGCTTCCAAAACCCCCTAAGACGCCGTCACCTCCTTAGGGGAAAAACTTATGCGCTAGCCTTCTGTTCGTCATACTTAGCTAGCAAACTCCGAATATCTTCCACGCGCCAAGCCGTTGTGCGTGGCCCCAGCTTCACAGGCGCAGGAAACCGCCCTTGGCGAACACCAAGCCACCAAGTAGATCTCCCAATAGGGAATACTTTGAGAATTGCTGGCAAGCGTATGTATCCTGTAAGAGGTAAAGAAATTTGATCAGACATTTTTAAACTCCTGTTTGGTTAATAACAAAAGGATGTTGTCAAAGTATCTGATAAAAAATAAGGGTAATTATTACCCCACAAAATGGGGAGTCATTTTCCCCTATGTAAAGAGGGGAAAGCCTCCACACGACTTCCACGCTTAACTAACTTTACTATCGTTTTATGAAGGTCATCTGGTATAGGCGTATAGATAGTTTCATTTTGATAGGTAAATTTTATAAATGAGAGAAATAGCTCGCAGCATTTTTCAAAATTTCCATTACGCGTTGAGGTAGCGATGTACCCATGGATTGCAAGTAAATGAAGAAACTCTGATAAAATAGCTTCTCTATACTTTCCCAAATTCCAGCTATGCTCAGAAAATTTCTTTAGATAATCATCTAATTCTTTAATGTTTTTCCTAAACTTTTCTGCACTCTTAATAAGTTTTTTTAGCGAGTCTGATGCAGGTTTATCTCTTAATAATAAAGCAATATGAAAACTAAATTTTTTTGGCCAGTCTAACATTGTAACTTGATCCATAAGCTTTAATAAATCATCTATTTCTTTTCTTGAGTCTGAAAGAGATGGGTTATTATGCTTGCCATATAAATAAGATCTGTAAAAAATTATAAGCCAAGAAATTTTTATCAAGGTTTCTTGAGAAAGTGATATCCGACTTAATGACTCAATTTTTTCTTTGAATAGAAAAAGTTCATTTTCTTTTGGTTGAAATTCACTAATGCTAGGAGGCCTATAACCCCAATGAGCTTTTGGTCTAACCATGAGTCTCTAACCTTCCTTCAATTTATCCAAATAATCAGCCCATGCCTGCATCATCTTCCGTCTCTCAGGGAGATATTCAGCATGGTTATAAGCTGCCCGCACCTTGTTTTTTTCGCCATGGGCAAGCTGCCGTTCAATCGCATCCCTGTTCCACCCCTGCTCGTTCAAAAGAGTGCTCGCCATCGCCCTAAAGCCGTGGGCCACAATCATGTCTTTTTCAAAGCCCATCCTTCGCAGGGCACTATTCAAGGTGTTGTCACTCATGGGGCGGGCAAGCGTTCTTACACTCGGGAAGAGATATTTAGCCGCCTCGCCATGCCCCGTTAAAGGTTTAAGTACTTTCAGAATAGCCAAAGCCTGCTTAGAAAGCGGCACAATGTGCTGCACGCGCATTTTCATCTTCTGGGCGGGTATGCGCCACTCTTTTTTCTCCCAATCAATCTCGCTCCACTCCGCATGGCGCAATTCACCTGGTCTCACAAATAGCATAGGCGCAAGCTGCAAAGCACATCGCACCTCCAAGCTCCCTTCATAAGTATCCATAGCCCTCAACAGCCCTGCAATCTCTTTAGGATCAGTCAACGTAGGAAAATGCGCCTTTCGTGTGGGGGGTATGGCCCCCACCAAATCATTGGCGGGGTCACGCTCCAGCCTCCCCGTCGCAATGGCATATCTAAAAATCTGACTACATGTGCTCCTCACACGATGAGTTGTCTCCACCGCACCTCGGCTTTCCATACGGCGCAAAACTTTAAGTAACTCGGGTGAGGTAATCTTTTCAACAGGCTCAGCTCCCAGCCATGGGAAGATATTTTGAGAAAGCCTTTTCAAAATAGCCTCACCATGTTTAGGCGTCCATGTGTGGAGGTGTTTAGCGTGCCATTCTCTCGCCACCACCTCAAAGCTATCCCCGCCCGCACGAGAGACCTTCTCAGCCTTTTTAATCTCCGCAGGGTCAACACCATTGGCCACCAGCTTGCGGGCCTCTTCCCGCCGCTCTCGGGCCTGAGACAGGCTGATATCAGGATAAACCCCAAACCCCATCCTCCGCTCTCTATCCTCAAAGCGATATTTAAAGCGCCAGTATTTGCCGCCTTTAGGGTTCACTTCTAAATAAAGGCCACGCCCATCAAACAAACGATAAAGTTTCTCTTGTGGCTTGGCGTTTTTAACTTTGAGCTCATTAAGGTGCATAGCTTTACCCTTATATTTCAATATCATAAAAGTTTTTGGGGATACACAAAACGCCAAATGGGGATACATGGGATAAGCGAGGGGGCATATATCCCCAAAATGTTTCCCCAAAAAGGGTAGATTTAGGGGTACATGGCAAGATGATGTTAGACATGAAATGACTATAAAGCCATTGTAATTCATATGTAAAGTAGATTTTACTAGACGGGGATAGATAAAGAAATGGTGGAGGCGGCGGGAATCGAACCCGCGTCCGCACTTTGTTCAGCTGAGGCTCTACATGCTTATTTTCTGGAAAATACCTTAAGCGCCAGCCCAGAAACCCGCCAGCTCAAAAGGTCGGTTGCTAAAAGATTTAAGTGTTGGCCGCAACCGGGCCGCTACCGAGTTTCCAAGAAGGGTTTAGCCACCCAGACCGCACGCAAGGAAACTGGCGGAACGGAAGGATGGGGCTGAAGCTCAGCCTCCGAACCAACGGAGGTTATTGAGTTAGGCAGCCATCGCCATTGCCGGCATTGCGGCCGGACGGAAAGCGATCACGTTAGATTTTTTGGCATCTATGACCTTGCCCTCTTTTTTAAGGCGGGAGAGGGCGCCCTCCGCATGCTCCTCGAGGCCTTACGCCGCACGTCGAAACCTGTGCGCCCCCAAGGCCCTCATTGTAAGTAAACAAAAGCCCAAAAGCAAGGCAAATCGCTCGCTCAAAACACAGCTCGTTGCTACCCTCCCCGCATGAAAATCACCCTCCTCCTCCCGCTCGCCCTTGCCGCCTGCACGGCAGAGCAAATGACCCAGGCCACAAACATGTTAAACACAGGCCTGCAAAGCCCCATGGCAAGCAGCGCCACAAGCCTCACCCAAAGCCAAATCGTGGCGGGGTTAAAGGAGGCTCTCACCATCGCCGCAACCAACGTCACGCAAAATCTGGGGCAAACAGGCGGATTTCTCAACAAGACAGATATCCGTATCCCCCTGCCCCAAAGCCTGCAAAACATCAAATCGGGTCTGCAAATGGCGGGCCTCGGCAGCTATGCCGATGAGGTGGAGACGAAAATGAACCGCGCGGCAGAGGCCTCCATGCCGCTCGCGAAGGAGAGCTTTATCAAAGCCGTCCAAAGTATGAGCATACAGGATGCCATGGGCATCTTAAACGGGGGCAATACCGCCGCCACAGATTATTTTAAACAGAAGATGACACCGGATCTCACCACAAAAATCACGCCCATCGTGCAAACCAAACTGAACGAGGCCGGCGCGCTGCAGGCCTATAACGGCCTTGTAAGTCAAGCCCAAAGCCTCCCCATGGTCAGCATGCTGGCCCCAAACTTGGGCCAAAATCTCACAACCTACGCGGTGGATAAAACCCTCGCAGGCGCCTTTACCTATATGGGGAAAGAGGAAGCCGCCATCCGCACCAACCCCGCCGCCCGCACGACAGATCTGCTAAAACAGGTCTTCGGCACAAAATAACCCCCCGCCTCTTGTATAGTATACCAAACAGCTCTATTCTAACCCCACAACCACCCCTGCGGAACGGCACAAATAGCCGCCCGCAAGGGCGCACCATCACCCCGTTTCCGCGCAAGCTCGAAAGGAGCTCAATATGAACATGCAGCTTACTTCCACAACACTCACAGGCACACCAATTGCCATGCCTGTTCGCCTCAACGCATGGCGAGATACCGCCCCCGCCATCCGCCGCCACTATCGGGATGATCTGCCTGTACGGGTGGATCTGATGGTGTGGGCAGACGACGTGGAGGATGCCCACATCGCAACCCTCACCGCCATTGTGGATCACAAAGGCAGGGTCACAGGTGGTGATGTAACGGGTGCACACGATGTCACCTTCGAGCCGCCCAACTTCGGCCACCCCGACATCCCTCTTCCCGCCTTGATTGCGCAAGCCATCAAGGCCTGCTCCGAGGATATTTTCTGCGTCATCCTCCATATTGACGACGCCGAATACGTCCTCGACGCCGCCACCTTCCGTTAAGGCAACATCATGAAAATCCCCCACACTCAACTGGTCGAGGAGCTGAAAAAGCTCCTCGACCAAGGGCACCGGAAATTTTCGGTGGAATACATTGCCGTCGACGAAGGAGGCAAAGCGACAACCCTCTTCACCGATGACATCATCGTCGATGACAACGGCAATCTGCAAACCCTCCGCACTCGTGCCACAGGTGTAGAGGTAGACTACTCGAGCGGTCCTGCCCAAGGCAAACCCTTGGCAGAAGTGATTGCCGAAGGCGTTCACTCTCAAGAACATCCGGGTACCAGAAAACTTTGGGTCATCCCGCAAGGCCAGGAATCTCTGGAGTTTCTGGTGGAGGACGCATGGTACCTTCAAAGCCCCAACTGGCAATAATGCCAAAACGCCCTGCTGCACACCAGCGGGGCATATTTTTGTAACAAAAAACCCGTGCACCCCCTAAAAAGATATGATAGAAAGAAGAAATGAGCACACGCTGGACAGCCGAAGAAGAAGCCCTTCTCACCGCCGCCTATAGAGGCGGATTAGATGTGAAGACAATCGCCGAGACCCACAACAGATCAGAAGGCGCCATTCAGGCCCGCCTTCACAAGCTGGATCTGATCGATTACGGCCCCCTCACCATTCTCATCGCCGATGATCACCCGCTGGATACTGCACAAGAGGAAAATCCGGAGACGCTCCCCAACACAGGCACGCCGTGGTCAGATGAGGACGTGAACAACCTCACCAAAATGTTTGAGAAAGACCCCACACCGGAAGGCCTCATCAAACTCGCCCCGCTGCTGGGCCGAACCCCGCGCAGCTTGGCGCTTAAACTGGTGCACACCGGGGTCATCACCCCCAAACCCAATCCCAACCCTCAGCCGCGCGCCCAAGCTCCCAAGGCCGCCAGCCTCAAAACCAAAGCCCTCACACCGCCCACAGCCCCCACCAAGCTTATTAAAATACAGGTAACGTCCGAGTTTCAAACCGCCGCCCACAGCGTCGCGGCAGGAGAGAACCTGCTTATTTTAGGGAGCGCCGGCACCGGCAAAAGTACCTTCCTCAAATGGCTCCGCAAGCAGCTGGAAGGTAAAAAGAAATACGCCGTCCTCGCCCCCACAGGCATGGCCGCGCTCAATGTGGGCGGGCAAACCATCCATAGCTTTTTCGGGCTGAAGCCGGAGCTGATCACCTCGTCCAACAGCTGGCGCAAACCGCGCAATCCCAAAATGTTCAAAGCGCTGGATCTCTTGATTATCGATGAAGTCTCCATGGTGCGGGCAGATGTCTTTAGCGCCATGGATGCCTTCCTGCGCACCTTCGGCCCGTCAGATAACAAACCCTTCGGCGGCGTGCAAATCGTCCTGATGGGAGACCTCTGCCAACTCCCCCCCATCGTGAGACGAGACGAGATGGACACCTTCTCCAGCGTGTTCGATAGTCCGTTTTTCTTCAGCACTCCCACATGGCACCAAGGGCATTTTCACACCCTTCAGTTCACGCATATTTTCAGGCAGGAGGATGAACCGTTCATCAATCTCCTCACGCAAATCCGTCACGGAGAATCAGGCCACGCCCTGCTGGAAAAACTCAACGCCCGCACCCTCCAAACAGCAGAGGCTGGCACCATCACCCTCGCCGCCCGTAATGCCACGGTGGATAAAATCAATCAGACAGAGCTGGCCAAGCTCAGTGGCCCGTCCCGCACCTACACCGCCCGTGTCGCAGGCACAGCGGAGCCCTCGGCCTTCACCACCCCGGTAGATCTGGTGCTTAAAGAGGGCGCCCGCGTCATGTTCACCAAAAACGATCCGGATATGCGCTGGGTCAACGGCAGCCAGGGAGTCGTCACACGGTTAGGAGAGAAAGACGTCACCGTCCGCCTCAGTAGCGGAGAAGAATACGTGGTCGATCCCGCCAAGTGGGAGAGCATCCGGTACGAGATGGACAGCACGAGCGAAGCCCCCACCGCCAGCGTTTCAGGCAGCTTCACGCAAATCCCGCTCACCCTCGCCTGGGCGCTCACCATCCACAAATCTCAAGGCCAAACGCTGGAAAAATGCGTGCTGGATCTGTCAGACGGCGGCACCTTTGCCGAGGGCCAACTCTACGTCGCCCTCTCCCGCGCCAAAAGTCTGGAGGGCATTACGCTCACCACCCCCATCCGACCAAATCACATTAAAACTCACCCCGCCGTCATGGCCTTCTACAACTCCCTCAACAACCATCAACACTAAGCCTGCACCTGCCCTGCTCTCCTACTCCGCATAATCCTGGTGCCCGCCCGCAACAACCACAACCTCTCCCCCCACAATCGCCGCCATCTCGCGCGTGAGCGCTGGCGGCACCACTTTGTCAGATTGTCCGACATAGTGGGTGGAAGAAATCCTGCGTAAATCATCAGCAAAATCGCTCATCTTCACCCACCCTTCAGGGGTCGGCACACGGTGGTGGGCATTCACCCTCTCGGGCATCAAATTTCCACCGTAGGTCACAAGGTCCACCTCCCTGCCCTGCTCTTGAAAAGCCACGGCCACAAGCTGAGCAATAACAGCCCCGCCGCTAAACCCCACCACGCGCACAGGCTCTGTATCACCCGCTTCACGCAACGCCACAGCCACCTGAGACCCCAAAATCTCGGGCACAAATCGCCGTTCTGTCCACACACGGTAATCTCCGCATGCCGTGCGCCGCTGCCCCCCCTGCCACTGGCAGGGTCGGCCCATATACATCACACGCCCGCCCTGCCTGTTCGCAAGGGCCAGCGTCAACCCCACAGGCACCCGCGGCGTCGGGTCGCGGCTGGGTGTCGCCGCATCAATATAAGCCAGTCCGTCTCCTTCTATATAAAGGGTCGTCCCAAGCGCTCGCTCACCGCCCAAATCCCCCACACGAAGGCGCGCAGCCTCGTCCCAACGCCACAAAACATCATGGTTCCCCACCCAACTTTCAAGCGGCATCACCCCTCGTCCCGCACACCCTCCCAGGGTGATAAAAAAACAGGCACTTATAGCAAAAACCCCACGCTCAAAAGCCTTTCTGTCACCCCTGCGCAACACACGGGCACAAAGTTTGGCTAAAATTAAAAAATGACTTTTCATCGGGAGAGAATGGCATGTATTGTCAGTTTGAACAATAAACCAAACAAGGATAATAAACCCCATGTCTCGTTCTCTTCATCTCCTATCAGCCACCACGGCGCTTGTCGCCCTGTCAGCTGCAGCTGCCCACGCAGATACTGTAACTGTCGATCCCTCTGCCGTCCTAAGTACAGACGCCAGCACAGATGGTTATCTTATTTCTAATACCGTCGTCGTTTCTTCCACCACCGGCGCAGGGATTAATATAGACAGTGCTAACGCAGCCAAAAACGTGATTACGGTAGGTACAGGCGCCACCATTTCAACATCTACCGCAGGCATTGGTTCCATCTCTGCTACCATTGATGTTGCTGGCGGTCTGATCGATATTTCAGGAAGCGTCATTAACCATGGCACCAGCGGCAAAGCAATCGATCTTTCGTTGGATACAGACAGCGGCTACACAATTAACAACAGCGGTACCATCAGTGGTTCCATCGTCGGTTCAGGCGCAGCAGATATCTTTAAAAACTCTGGCACCATCACAGGCGCGATTGATCTTGGCGCAGGTGCCAACCTGGTCAGCCAAACGGCCGGTACCATCACAGGTGATCTCACCACAGGCGCCGGTGCGGATGTTATCGATCTTTACGGCGGTACCCTCACAGGGAACATCGTTGCAGGTGATACAGGTACCAACACCATTACCGTTAGCGGTTCCACCGTTACTGGTAATATTACCGGTGGTGATGCCACAGATACCTTCAATCTCGTCTCCGGTACCGTCACAGGTAACGTGAACTTGGGTACAGGCACCAACACTATCAACATCTCTGGTGGTACACTGGATGGTAACCTTACAGGTGGCGGCACAGAAACCTTGAACATGAGTGCCGATCACTTCACCCTGACAGGTACAGTTGATGTCAACACCCTCAACGTCACCGCTGGTATCACAGAAATTGCCAACACCTTCAGCAGCGCCTCCAACGCGGCCGTCTCCGCAGGCGCCACCTTGGGTGTCAGCACCACCAACACCCTCGGCACGGTTAACCTCGCCGCTGGTACCAACGGTGGTAAACTTCTTGTGGATGGAGATACCTCCCTTACCACAGGCGCCATCACATGGGGTGTAGGTTCCCAGTTCCAAATCGAAGTTGCCAGCAGCACCTCCGTGGGTAACATCATCACCAGCGGTAACCTGGCCAACATCGATAACGCCAGCCTCAGCATCGTTATGGGTTCCAGCGCAGGTTATATCGCGTCAGGTACCAGCTTCGTGATTGTGGATCAAACAGGCGGTGCGGCCACCACAACACCTACTTTGCTCACCACGCAAAACGGCTTGTACAGCTTCAACATCGCCCGTAACGGCGGTAGCGATATCAGCCTGACCATCCTGCGCGCCAGCACAGCCAGCCTGGTAACTTCCGCTGCTGGTAAAGGTGCAGCCGGTGCGTTGGATGCCCTCGGTGCCTCCTCCACCGGAGATCTGGCCACCATCCAGAACAACCTGACCTCTGCTTCTTCTGCCGCAGCGGTTAACAACATTGTAGAATCTTTGTCTCCCGCAACGGATACAGGTTCTGTTCTGGCCGGTGTCAACGTCGGTATTCAAGCCGGTAACAACATCTCCAACCGTTTGGCCAGCTTGCGTCCCGCAGGCGTCGCCACAGGGTCAGATGGTTACAACCGTCACATGTGGGTCCAAGGTTTCGGTAACGTCGCCGAGCAAGACGACAAAGATGGCAACAAAGGTTACGATGCCACCACCGCCGGTGCCAGCTTCGGTATGGATACAGACAGCATCATGCCGGGTACAACCCTGGGTGCAGCCTTCTCCTACGCCAACTCCAAAGTGGATAGCAACGCCTCCAACAATGCCGAGACCAACATCGATAGCTACATCGCAACCTTGTATGGTTCCCGCGTTCTGGATCAAGGCTACTTCGTCAACGGTCAAGCCTCCCTTGGCTTCAACCAAAACGAGAGCGAGCGTCAAGTTGTTGGCTTTACCACCAAAACCAAAGGTGAGTATGACAGCATGCAGTACGGCCTCAAAGGTGAAGTCGGTCGCGATATCGCCTACGGCAACATGATCCTGACCCCACTGGCCAGCTTGCAGTACACCTACGCCAACCCGGATAGCTACACAGAGACAGGCCCTGCCGCCCTCACCGTCGATGGCGATGGTTTCTCCGCTCTGGATGCAGGCCTTGGTGGTACAGTTGCCTGGAACATGCCTCTTTCCAGCGGTGGCAGCATGAAGCCTGAGCTTCGCGCAAACTACCTCTACCGCATGGGTGATGCTCAAGCCGAAACCAGCAGCCGCTTTGTGGCTGGTGGCACCGCCTTCCAAACATCAGGTGTTGAGGCCGATCGTTCTGCCCTTAACCTGGGTGCAGGTCTTACCATCGCCAGTGGCGCCGGTATGGATGTGAAAGTGGATTACGATGCCGATATCCGCAGCAGCTACACAGGTCACACAGGCCAAGTCAAACTGCGTTGGGCGTTCTAAACCAACCCGCCTAAAACAAAAAGAAGGAGCCGCAAGGCTCCTTTTTCATATCCGTACAACACCAAAAAAGGGGGCAAAGCCCCCTCTTCGACTGTCCTGCTTACTACGCAGTAGGCCGTCCCAGCGGATGGTAAACAAGCCCGGCCTCCGTCACATCGGCAGGCACATAAAGGTTGCGCAAATCAATCAAATCTTTGCCGCGCATTGTCTCTGCCATATGTGCAAGGTCGAGAGATCTGAAATCGCTCCAGTCCGTCAGCACCACCGTGGCATCCGCACCGGCAAAAAGGCCGTCATCCATAACAGAGGCAAAATTAAGGGCACCGGATGTTTTTTCAACAAATCCCCCATCAGCACCCGCCAGCTGGCCCAAAACACCCTCACGGGCTTGGCCAAGAAGCAGTTCTTTGGCGCGGGGCATGGCTTCGGGGTCAAACGCCACAATGTCGGCACCTTTGGCTTTAAGGGCGGGGATAATGGTCAACGCACTCGCATCGCGCATGTCATCGGTGTTGGCTTTAAAGGCCAGGCCTAAAATCGCAATGCGCTTGCCGGCCACGTTGCCGCCCAAAGCTTTTTCAATACGGCCCACCATGCTTTCTTTAATGCGCTGGTTGGCGGCAATGGTTTCTTCTACAAGGCTCAGCACCACACCGTGGTCACGCGCTGTCTTGGCCAACGCATGGGTATCTTTGGGGAAGCAACTTCCACCATACCCGGGCCCGGGCTGCAAAAAGCGGGGCGCAATGCGGCTGTCCATCCCCATCCCTTTGCTCACACTCAAAACATCAGCACCCACGGCATCGCACAGGGCAATCATTTCGTTAATAAAGGTAATTTTGGTGGCCAAAAAGGCATTGCTTGCATATTTAATCAATTCGCTGCTGGCACGGTTCACCACAAGCAAGGGGTAGTTCTGGTCGGTAAATGGCTTGTAAAAAGCGCGCATCATGGCTTCAGCGCGGGGCGTTTCCACACCCACAATCACGCGGTCCGGCTTCATAAAATCTTCAACCGCTTCACCCTCGCGCAAAAATTCGGGGTTGCTCACCACATCAAAGGCAGCATCAGGGGCAACCTCGCGCATCAAGGCATCCACGCGGATACCTGTACCCACAGGCACGGTAGATTTATTTACAATCACCGTATAACCCTGCAAATGGCTGGCAATCTGGCGGGCCGCAGTCTCAACATATTTAAGGTCGGCACTGCCGTCTTCGTCTTGGGGGGTGCCCACGGCAATAAAAACGGCATCACTGCCCGGTACGCATGTCGCAAGGTCGGTGGTAAAGGCAAGGCGCCCGGCCATCACATTCTTGTCTACAAGCTCTTTAAGGCCGGGCTCAAAAATAGGAATAATCCCTTCCTGCTCCAGCAATCTGATTTTTTCCGCATCCACATCAACGCAGGTCACATGATACCCAAGCTCGGCAAAGCAGGTTCCGCTCACAAGGCCCACATAGCCTGTGCCAATCATGGTAATCTTCCGTGGCGTACTCATAACAGTGATAAATCTCCTTAACTCAAGCGCTATAAACCACCCCCCATCAAAAAGCAACCCACGTATACACTTTTTTAAGCGTAAAAATAAAGCCTCACCAGTGCCCGTGCTCCCTCATCTTCCAAATCTTCTTAACGGGCGTAACCCATAAGCTATTCTTAGTTCTGGTAAAATTATTGCTCTTTCATCAGATACACCATTCTTTCTTTCTGATACTCAGCAGATTCTTCGTAATAATCGGCTCGCACAGCATCAACAAGGGCAATGCCTTCATGCTGCACACTTTGCGCCGCATGGTAAACGCTCTCGCCAAGCGAGTCAGACTGCATCCCTTCAATACGGTAATAATCCCCCATCGCATCGTGGTAAGCACTGCTGATTTTTGCCGTATTTTCAGCAACGCGCTCATTCATCACCTGCGTGGCAACCGTATCCATTTCATTTTTTATCTCGGCTTTTTTATAATGATACCATACGCTTAAAGAAACAACATAAGCCAAAATACAGCACAGAATAAAAGGGAGAGGCTTAATCGGAGCCCCTTCCAAGGTGTTTGTGTATTTCAAAGACATTGTAACGTGCTCCTTAGGGTATAAAAGTTGCTCTTGAATAGATAGACAGCCTAACCCAAAGCCTCACCTGATCATGTAAGAAAGACAGGGGCAATATATTAAAAAGGTATAAAAAAGCGAATGTCCAAAGTCTGTCAGGCTATACAGCCGTCGTATCAAACATATAGCCAATACCTTGGAGCGTACGAATAAACGGTGGCTCAACGCCATCCTTGCTCAACTTTTTGCGTAGCTGACCCATATACACGCGCAAATATTGCTGGTTATCCGTATGGGCAGGCCCCCACACCTGCTGGAGCAAATGCCGGTGTGTCAGGGCTTTATTGGCATGAGAGGCAAGCTCTTCCAGCAGGCGGAACTCTTTGGGAGAAAGCTCCACCAACTCCCCAGAAAAAGAAACCTCATGCCGGGTAAAATCAATAGAAACATCTCCTACAGAGAGCGTCGTATCGCCCGCTTTTTGCAAAACAGCGCGGCGCAGCAGGCTCCTCACACGGGCAAGCAGCTCTTCCATGCCAAACGGCTTGGTAAGGTAGTCATCCGCCCCATTATCAAGGGCCTGGACAATATCCGAGGAGTCCGATCGTACAGAAAGAACAAGGATAGGCTGCTTGTGCCCCGCCTCACGCAGCTTGCCAATCACTTCCTGGCCGTCCATCATTGGCAGTCCCAAATCGAGAAGAAACAAATCAGGCTTAAGGGCATTGGCAAGGCGAACACCCGCCATACCGTCTTCCGCTTCATCCACTTTAAAGCCTTCATGGGTCAGGCCAATACGTAAAAATTTCCGAATCTGGCTCTCATCATCAATCACCAGAATACGCGATTTTATATCATTCATGCAGCGTTCTCCTCATTAAGGTTAAGGGGGGTTTCCGAGGGCAAAGGCAGGGTAATCACAAAGGCCACTCCACCTTTGTTGTCATCGGGCTGGCGCACGGTAATGGTTCCTTCGTGCGCCATCACAATCCCCCGGCAGATAGAAAGCCCAAGCCCGCTACCAGCCACTGTATGGTCTTCTTTGGCATAGCGGTGGAACTTATCAAAAATCTTGTCTTCTTGGCCCGCAGGCAGGCCGGGGCCAAAGTCCCTCAGGCTCACAGTCACGTGGCTATGATCTTTAACCACATCCAGCTCTAAAGCGCTGTCCGTACCCGCATATTTTACGGCATTGTCATAAAGGTTGTAAAAAACCTGCCCCATCAGTATCGGGTCAATCCGCAAAAGGGGCATATCATCAGATGAGGGCATGTTCACGACAAGCTTGGGATTATATTTCTTCGCGCGTTTCAAGCTGTCTTCTAAAAGCTCCTTAAGCTCCACAAATTCTTTTCTAGGCATCAGGTAGCCGCTTTCAAGTTTCGCAACTTCTAAAACATTGTGGATAATATGATGAAGGCGCTCCGCCTCAGATCTTGCAGATGTAATAAGTTCCTGCCGTTCCTGGGCCGGCAGGCCCATACCCACCTGCTCCAAAGTAGAGAGGCTGCCAATAATGCTCACAAGGGGTGTTTTCAAGTCATGAGATACCGAAGAGAGCAGCGCCGAACGAAGCGATTCTCTATCCGCCTGCGCCGTCGCAAGGCTCGTCGCCATCCGCAGTTGGCGCTGTCGCAGCGCCGTCGCAAGCAAGTCGGCATAGCTCCGGATAAAGACCGTTAAGGGAAGAGAAAGGTTGGATTGAGGCGTAGACGCCACATCAAACTTAATCCCCATAACCCCCAGCACATCATCCTTAAACGCCAGGGGGCACCAAAGCCAGGGCTGTTGAGCCGTAGGTTGGCTGACCTTACGCTGCTTCATCGCCTCTTGTATCTGGCGTCTTACGCCGTCCGTATGAGAAATTTCAGAAGGAAAAACCTGCCAAACCCCCTCCTCTTCAGTCTTCAAAATAATCTGGGCGTCAAAACCAAGGGTTTTTTTCAGGTTATAGAGAGCCCCTTCCACAATGTCATCAAGCTTATCCTGATAATTAATATCATAAAGCAAGCGCATAAGTGCCTTAGAGAAAAGACTTTCATAGCTTTTATGCAGCACGAGCCTGTTGTTTGTATAGGCAAGGTACCCCACCGAAATCGTGGTCACCATAAACGCTAAAAACGTAAAAAAGTCTGCTGTTTTATCAAAGGAAAAATGAAAATACGGCGTCATGTAAAAATAATTAAAGGCAGCAAACTGCAAAACAGCAATCAAGCTGCTGGTTATCAGGTTAACCCTAAGGGCTGTAATCAGGGGCCCCGCAAGCAACAGCATCCCTGCCCCCGCAAAACTAAGGCCATAATAATACCAGGCCATATGCACCGCAATCAGCAACAGGGCATTGATAATAAGCGCATAAGCCGTCTCTTGATAAAACTGAGCCGATCTCACATCCACCCAAAGTAAAGATTTAGGGGGGTTGGTCTCCGGCACAACCTGACGCGCCACATCACCCACATGGCTGGCCACAATGCTCAACATAAACTCTCTCAAACGGGCCAGATTAAGCGTTTTAAAAATAGATTGTTCCTGAGATTTCAAATAAGAAGGCAAAACAATGCCCTTGGAATAATACTGCTCCATCATGGCTTCAGGCGTCGCATCATACGCCACAAACTCATAAACATTTTTTCTTAAAAAAGCCATGTCGATAAGAGATTCCGGCGGCCAGATAATCACCGGGTTGGCCAAATCTCCCATACGGTCTATCGCCAGAAGAGAGAGGGATGTATAAACATGAGTTCCCTGCTCCAAAAGGGATAAAATATGCGCCAGGCGCTTAAGGTGCTGCGCACGCGAAAGGCCCACCTGCGTCAGTTCCGGAATCACGACATGTCCGGGCTTTCGCTCCATCAGTGCCGCAAAAACATCATCATCGTGCAAACCCGTCTTAACTTGGAGAATCTCAATATTATCCTCCTTAAAAAGAGGCATAGCACGGTCTTCACCCTCCACCAAAACCAGGGCCCCCCTGTCATGTTTAGAGAGTATGCTCTCAACCTCAGCTCCCAAACCTTTAAGTTGTGGGCCAAGGGGCAAAATACCAAAATGAACTTTCAGGTGGCCTTTAGAGGTCGGCGCATGCCTGTCTTCCAGCTCACCCCCCAAATGTTTTAACAACGTATTTTTCACAGAAACCTTAAAAATTTTTTATTATCAGGTAGAGGCATACGCCAGGCAATCACCCGCCAAAGGGAGCGTGCCACCATAAAGAACAGACTGGCTCATTTTAGATTTTCCCGCAAGGCCACCCGTCACGTCAGGCACCACATCCTTCACGTCTTCAACGTCTTTAAACGGGTCAATATCAATCTCGTCATCCAACCGTTCATCAAGCGTCTTTTCATCCTCTTCCTCTGGAGGAAGCCCACTCATCTCATATCCCCAAATATCAAAAGGGGGAGAGAGATTGTCATCCTGCAATGTCGGTACATCTGGCAAAAACAGAGTCATCATCATCCCCTCCCCATCGTAACGGTTATTCTCCGGAGCCTTGAATCTGCTCACCGGTCTTTTCCACATCCTGGCCAAATCCTTCAACCGTGTTACCACCGCCCACATAAGCCACAGCACCAACAATAATCAACGCAACAACAAGTAATCCCATCGTCTTTATCCTTTTTTGTTTATAAGCATCTAAGGATGCTGTGACGGGACAATAGAAGAAAACCACCTAAAAAATCTCTTCTCTAAATCTACCAGAACATAAAAAAAACATAAAAGAAAAGGAGGCCATCAAGCCTCCTTTCAATAACAACCCAGGTTAGTAGGTCGTTTTTTTCATCATCTTGGTTTTTGTTGCTTCCGCATCAATGCCAACCACCACACGGCGGTTAGCTTCAAGGGCCACACCATCGGCTGTAGGCACGGCATTACGGGTCTCACCCTCAGATTTCACCTCAATACGGAACTTGGATGCCGGTAACCCAAGGTATTCCGCCACAGCATTCGCACGGGCACGGGAGAGTTTTTCGTTATACGCCGCACTTCCTGCACGGTCGGTATGTCCGATAATCACAACAGATCCGTCCTCAGCGGTCTCAAGGCGGTTACGGATAGCATCCAAAGTCGCCTTCGCCTCATCGCGCAGAGTAGCTTTGTCAAAATCAAAGTAAAGCGTGGCAATGCCTTCAATATTTTTAGTCATCATCACTTGCACTTTTTTCGTAACGGGCACAGCCGCAGTCAGCCTGGGCAGCTGGCGCGCCGCGTTGATATAACCGGCTCTACAGTTCGTCATGTTGTGGCTCATGTTCATCCCTGTTTCCTGCTGTTCCACCCAGCAATCATAGTACGCAAGAGCCCATGCCATGGCTTGGGGGTATTCATTTTGCGTTCCGGCATTCAGCCAGGCGTTCAGGCGGGCATGTTCCGCCATAAGGTCAGCTTGGCTACTTCGCACAAAACGCACACTGTCCATACGGGGGTGGGGTACAATATCACCGTAAAGCGCACGGCGCTCCTGCTCTTCAAGCACCAGAGAATCTTCAATATCAAAGCCCTGGTTCTCGCTTTTGGCCAACATATCGTAGGCATAAGCAAGGGTTTTTCTAAAAGCGGGGGTACCATCGGCCGCATAGGGGGCAGAAGCAAGCAGCGTAAAGCCGGCAAGCATGGTCATCGTCGTGGTTGTCATGGGGTTATGCATGGCATGTCTCCTTATTTGTTCATGTTAGACACCTCATCTTATAAAGACCTTTTATTAAAAAAGATGCGTAAAAAGCGGGGAGGTTTTATTAAAAAACCATTAAAAAAGAGGAGGCAAGCCCTCCTCTCCTTCTCTTATATAAGCAGCGCTTACGGTCTCCGTATCATCCCAAACACCAGGGCAATAATCGCAAAGATAATCGCAACCCAGAACAAGAGTTTAGCCCCGGCCATAGCCGTACCGGCAATTCCGCCAAAGCCTAAAAGAGCGCCCACAATGGCAACAATTAAAAAGATGACAGCCCAATGAAGTAAATTACCAACTTGAAACATATAAAGTCTCCTTACATTCGATGTTATTAAAGTTTATGTGTGCCCGATCAAAATCATTCCTAACCGGCACTATAAGCAGGTTGATAGAATTTACATAAAAACGATATAAGTCTCTTATCGCTTTTTTATAAAGAAACAGGCTAAATATCCACGTTGTTTAACTCAACCAAGAAAGGACAACTCATGACAACAGGAAAAAACACAAACCTCATCCTCAGTATTCTTCTAGGTGCCATTGCCGTTATTGGGGTCATTTATGTACTTCAGCAGCCCCGCACAGTTGACGATCGCATGGATGCCGCCGTCGAGCAACTCCAGCAAGGCAATCTCGGTAACGCTGTAGATAATCTGGATAATCAAACCAATGGTGAACAACTTAAGTCGGATATGGAAAATGCCGTCGAAAGCATGGACACCAATCGCTAAACTCAAAGCATGGTAAAAAGAAAACCCGCCAAAAAGCGGGTTTCTTTGTATCGTTTATATGAAAAGTCTATGGCAGGGGAGACAGGACTCGAACCTGCAACCAATGGTTTTGGAGACCACTACTCTACCAATTGAGCCACTCCCCTACACAAAAGGTGTCATATCAGAAAAGCCTTTGCACCGTCTAGCTTTTTTTTAACCTAAAGAAAGCGCCACAAACCCCAGCACCACAAGTACAGCCACAAAAGCGGTCATCACCTCAAAGTTTTTCTCAATCATATTGCGGAGAGGGGGGCCACCGTAATAAAGCAACGCCGCCACCAAAAAGTATTTGGCCCCGCGCGCAACAAGGCTGAGCGCCACAAAAGGCAAAAACGGGTAAACCAGCATGCCGCTCGCCAGCGTGCAAAGCTTGTACGGCAGCGGAGAGAACCCTGCCACCAGAATCACCCACGCACCATATTGTTCATAAAGCGCCCGGTATTCCGTAAGTGCAGGGTCAATACCATAAAAGCTCAGCACAGGCACGGCCAGCAATTCCCAGGCAAAATGCCCAATAGCATAACCAATCATGCCGCCAATCACACTTCCTGCCGTGCATACAGCCGCAAAGCGGAAGGCTTTATCGGGCCGCGCAAAAATCATCGGCAGCATCACCACATCAGGCGGAATAGGGAAAAAGCTGCTCTCCGCCACGGCCACGCCAAAAAGGCTCTTTTCAGCATGGGGAGAATTCGCCAAACCCAGCGTCCATTCATAAAGCTTACGCAGTGGATAGAATATCTTTTTTATCAAGCTCATAGTGTATCATTCTCACGTAAAAAGTTAATTAAATCCAGCCATTCTATCGTATGACCCCAGCTTTCAATCACGCGGGTCATATCGGCGGGAGAAAGGGCAAGGGTCGCATCGTTTTGCAAAGGGTGCGGGTTGACAATATCATGCTCGAGCACGCCATTGTCCAGCACAAACCGAATCGCCCCCGCTCCCGCATTCACCAAACCCAGCGGCGTCACACTCCCGGGTTTTACTCCCAAAGTCTCCCACAAAACATCCTCGCTCGCAAAGCTCAAACGCCCTTTCGCAGCACCTAATCCCTTGGCCAGCTTGTTTAAATCCACACGACGCTCATGCAAACACGTCACTAAATAAAGCGCTCCGGCCTTATCTTTTAAAAACAGGTTTTTAATATGCGCACCGGGCAAATGATCTGTCTCGCACGCGGCCTCTTCCACCGTAAAAACAGGCTTGTGGGTGTGCAGAACATAAGGCACGCCCGCCGCACTCAAAGCCGCCAAAAGCTCGTCTCTGTCGTATCGTCTCGTCATCCAAAAAGGAGTAACAGAAACCCGGCCAAAATCAAGCCAAATCCAAGTACACTTGCGCGCCCCATGCGCACATGGCCCCGCCATAAGTCATAAGCTCCCAAAAGCGTTGCGGGCAAAAGCGTCACCACAAGCACAAGCGCCATGGGCAGGCTTTTGTAGGCAAAGCCCTCCATCACATTTCCTAAAAACACACATCCTAAAAGTACACTCACCCAGCGCCACGGCATGCCACCAAGCGCAGCCCGCACATCCTGCCGCGCCCATAAGCCTGCAAAGCATAGGGCAGCAAGGCCTTGGGCCAAAACAGCATAACTCAGCACATCGGGCTGGGCCAAAAGCCCCCGTTTATAAAAGCTAAGTTGAAGAACAACCACGCCGCACCACACGGCCAGAATCAACAACGAAACCCCCTTGCCACGCCCCTCCTTGGGGGCAGAAGCTTGTTTTCCCAGCAGCATAGCGCCTCCCAGCAAACACACAATCGCCCCCATCGTCGCCAGCGGAAGAACATTCTCAAACCAGAAAACATCGGCAACCGCCGCCCCCAGCGTAATCAGGCCTTTTTTATAACCCAAAACCTCGCTCAGGCTAAAGCGCATAATCAACCAGGCAAAACCGGTGCTGCTGGCCACCATCACACACGCCCACGCAAGGGGCCAGCGCAGGGCGCTCCAGCTCATATCCCACACCAGCAAGCCGCTGTGCACGCCACCCAAAGCAAGCGCCGCCCACAAAGGCAAAAGCAAACCCACAAGCGCAGGGAAGACAAAAGGAGAGGCCTTCACCCCCGCAGTCCGGCTGCCCGCATGCCCCAAAATCTCTTTAAGCGCTACCTGAACCCCCGCAAAAGCGAGCCCACTCCCAAGCGCACACATCAAAGCAATATCCATTTTACTCTCAACTTTCTTACGAACAACTACCCCACTATCAACTCTCTTGACATCCCCCCGCCCAATGTATACTCATATATCTACTCATCTTCACCCCTCCCGTTCCCCCAACGCCCCAAGGGCAAAGGACACGTCCATGATGACCATCGGAGAATTCAAAATTTTCAATGATGTCTTGCCACTCCTCCTGCAAAGCGTCGGCGTACCGGCAGAACATGCCGGGCCGAAGGCACTTCATCACAACCTGCAAGAATGGCAAGGATCTGGGCGGGGCAAACCCGAAATTCTGCCCAGTCTTGTCCGCTATGCCTTCATTCACGGTATGGCGTCTCCCCCAACACCCATCTATCTGAGTTATGTGAAAAAATTTTCACATTCAGGAGGAGAGGATGTTGTCATTATCTTCCCATGTGAAAAATACACAGAAGATGAAAAGTTGAAAAAGCACCACCTGCTCATCCTCCGTATCTCCCCCATCATAGAGGAAGAACACACCAGTTTCCATTTGTGTGTAGAAGGTGGAGGATGCGCCATCCCTCTCCCCTACCATCCGGCAAGGGAAGGCGTCCCGCCCGTCGTCCATAAATGGCTGATAGAAGATAGCATCTTCACCCCGATGATGAGAAAAATCCTCGCCAAGCTGTTCGATCTGGAAATCCCCGAGGACATGAAGCCCCTCATTCAGGGAGCCTGACCCCCTTCCCCATCGCAATCCCCCCCGCTTCGGCGGGGGTTTTGCGTTGCCCCCCTCCTCCTTTTCCCCTATCCTGCCTCCCATGCTCACCCCCGCCCAAAAAGCCACTCTGCGCCTTGCCCGCACGCCGCGCATCGGCCCGGTTACCTATAGGCGGCTCATCACGCGCTATGGCACAGCAGAAGAAATTATAGAGCGCTGGCCCCACATCGCCAAAAACGGCCACATCCTCGCCTCTCTGGGGGATATTGAGAAAGAGCTGGAGCTCACAGGAAAAGCAGGCGGCTGGCTGATAACCATAGAAGATGATGCCTACCCGCAGGTCTTAAAACATCTGGCAGATAGTCCGCTCACCCTCAGCGGTCTGGGCAGCGTCCGCGCCCTGTCCACCCGCCACATCGGCATCGTAGGCACACGCAATGCCAGCCTCGCAGGCACGCAGTGGGTGGAGGATCTGTCCCACACACTGGCCAAAACAGGCCTCACCATCACCAGCGGATTAGCCAGAGGGATGGATGGCGCCGCCCACAAAGGCGCTCTAAAAGCAGCGGGGCTCACCGTTGCCGTGCTGGGCGGCGGGGCCGATAGCCTTTACCCGCCGGAGCACACCAAGCTGCGGGAACAGATCACCGAAGGCGGCGGCGCCATCATATCCGAGCAACCGTGGGGCACGCCCCCCCGGGCAGAGCTTTTTCCCCGCCGCAACCGCATCATCGCAGGCCTGTCCGAGGCTGTCGTGGTGGCCGAGGCCAGCCGTCACAGCGGCAGCCTCATCACGGCGCAGTACGCGCTGGAATACGGGAAAGAGGTGTTTGCCGTGCCCGGCAACCCGACAGATCCGCGCGCCGCAGGCCCCAACTGGCTCCTCAAAAACGGTGCCACCCTCACAGAAAATGCTCAAGATATTCTGGATGCCCTGCCGGCTCATGCGCCCGCACACCTCTCCTCCCGCCTCCCCGGCACAAACGACAGGATTCAAAATCCCCCCTCCCTCTTCCAAGGTATCCCTTACTCCCAACTCTCAACTCCCAACCCTCACCTTGAAACACCCGGCTCTCAACTCATAGATCTCCTCTCTCCCCAAGGGGTAGAGCTGGATGATCTGATACGAGAAACAGGCCAAAAAGAAACGGCCCTCATGGCCGAGCTGACCGAGCTGGAGCTCATGGGCCAAGCACAGCGCACACCCGATGGCCGCTGGCAAAAAGCCTAAAACCTACCGCAACACCATCAAATACCGCGTATCCACCCCCGTCGCCGCCACCCAGCGTTGAGAAAGGGTTAAAAAGCGCAAATACTGCACATGGTCAGGGGTGAGGCCGTGCTTGCGCGCCACCGCTTTCACCACCGAGGGTTTGTAAAAGCGGGAATACGACCGCTGCCCCACAGGCACACGGCGGTACACCCGCTCCGAGAGAACAATGTGCATGAACCACGCCTTAAACGTGTGGTTAATGGCCGAGAAAATAATCATTCCCCCCGGTGCCAAAAGCTGTTTCAGGGTCCAGATAAAGCGGTCAAGGTCATCAACATCTTCGGCCACATCAAGGGCCAGAATCACATCAAAACGATGGCCTTGGGGCAATAAATCTCCGGCCCTGCACTGCAAAAAGTGCACAGGAGAGCCAAAGGCCTCCGCACTGGCGCGGGCCACATCCAGCACGGCGGGGTTGGGGTCAATCGCAGTAATATCGGCACCGGAAAGCCCCAGAAACTCCGAAATAGAGCTCTCGCCGCACCCCACATCAAGCAGTTTTTTTCCAAACAGCGGGGCAGGTTCATCGGCGCGTATCTTAAAATGGGCCACCGTTTGTTCTAAAATATATCTTTGGCGCAACACGTTAAAGCTGCGGTAAACCTCGCGTTTCGCGGGCGGAGATTGCAAAAGACCCACCAGCTGACGCGCAGGCAAAGTGGTGGAATGCAAAGATCTCTTGTCCATAAGAAGCGGTAGGATAGACGGGTTTAATGCCCTTGCCAAGGGGGCATGCATATGGCACAACGCACACGTGCGCACAGGCGTACAATATACTAACCAGACCACTAGAAAGGTTGTGATACGCATGGTTCGAGTAGACGTTAGAGATAACGATGTCGAGCAGGCGCTCCGACGGATGAAAAAGGTTATGAATCGTGAAGGGTTGTTTCGCGAGCTTCGCGCTCGTCGCCACCACGAGAAACCGTTTGAAATCCGTGCCCGCGAGAAAAAGGAAGGCATTCGCCGGACTCGTAAAGCGGACTGGAAACGCCGCGTAGAACTCTAGAAGTTCCACACGTTCTATAAAAAAGGCGGCTTCGGTCGCCTTTTTTCTTGCGCTCGCGGGCGTAAAAATGAATACTGAACTCATGGAAACCATCAAACTCACAGGCGCCGTCGGCGGCTTCCCGGAATTTCTTCCCGCCCAGCAGCGCGCGGCAGATGAGATCATCAGCATCATCAAAACGCAGTATGAAAGCTATGGATATACCCCGCTCGAGACCGCCACGGTGGAGAAGATAGAAACCCTTCTCGCCAAAGGCATCGCCGCAAAGGAAGTTTATGGCCTGCGCCGGTTGAATGCAGAAGACGGCGAAGGCGATAAAGAACTGGCCCTCCGGTTCGATCTTACCGTCCCGCTCGCCCGCTACGTGGTGCAAAATCAAAACGAACTGGTCTTCCCTTTCCGCCGCTATCAAATCCAACCTGTCTTTCGGGGAGAACGACCCCAAAAAGGCCGATACCGTCAGTTTCATCAGGCAGATATTGATATTCTCGGACAAGAAACCCTCCCCCTCTCGGCCGATGCCGAGGTCATCGCCTGCGCCACACAAACGCTGGCGGCCATCCTCCCCAAAGGGGAAGAGTTTATCCTGCGCATCAACAACCGCAAACTGCTGCAAGGCCTCGTCGCATGGGCAGGGTCGGCAGATATCCCCGCCGCCATCAAAACCATCGATAATGCGGAGAAAGTCGGCTGGCCCAAAACCATAGAAGGTCTTATCCAAACCGCCATTGCAGCCCCCAAAGCTGAGGATCTGGCAGCGCTTCTTCAAGCCTCCAATCTGGAGAATCTCACAAAACTCGGCCTTTCAGGCGAGGCCGAAGAAGGACTGACCGAACTGCAAACCGTGCTCTCTCTCGCCAAAACCCTGCTGCCCCCTGCCCTTCATGGCAACCTGAAGGCCGATCTCACCATCGCCCGCGGGCTGGATTATTATACAGGCACCGTGGTAGAGACAGTCGTCGCATCCGCAAAAGAACTCGGCAGCGTGTGTAGCGGCGGTCGGTACGAAAATCTTACGGCAAGCCTCGGTAAAAAAGCCATCCCGGGTGTGGGCCTCAGCATTGGCCTGTCGCGCCTGCTCGCGTGGCTGCTTACACAAGAGCCTTGGGCCTCCATGCCCGCCACCCCCGCCACAGTGCTCGTCACCTGTCAGGATGAAAACCTGATGGCCTACTATGCCAAAGTGGCGCAAACATTGCGCCAGGCGGGCATCAAAACCGAGCTGCACCCGGGCGGCCAGGCCCTCGGCACACAAATCAAAAACGGGGTTAAACGGGGCCTCACCTTCGCCATCATGGCGAATGATGACGATGCGAAGGCAAACCGCGTGCAACTGAAAAATCTGGCCACCGCCACCCAATCCGAGCAAGCGCTGGAAACCCTCCCCACCGCCCTCCTCTAAAGTAGCGAGACAAAAAAGAAGGGCCGGCGCAAATTGCACCGGCCCTTCTCCTCCTTTCATCGTTCAATGCGTCACCAGTTCTCTCGAAGCCTCCGAAGAGGCGCGATAGATAGCCAACTCAACAGGGGCATAAGGCGTTGTGTCTTCAACACTCACAGCACCACCTTCAATTGCGTCCCAAAGGAGGTTCTGAATCTCCTCATGAGCCAGACGCGAAAGATGTTCACGGCTATAAGCATAAGTCCCTGCAAGCAAATTCAAGAGACCTGAAGTTACAAAAACCTCTTTCCCATTCTGGTTTGCCCTTTCAAGCATCTCCGTCATGGATAATCCCTCACGGGCCGTTTGTGGACGATAGAGATGAAGTCTCTCTCGCCCACGCATCTTCCCCTTAGGATCAAGCAAGGCCTTCATAGCCTGAATGTCCCCATACATGTGACCCAAAAGAGGCGTCACTTCTTCCCGAGGTTTGGAGATTTCCTCCAACCTTTCGGAAAGAACATTGAGTTGATGAAGATACGGCTCAACAATCTGCTTCACAGCCAGCACGATTCCCTCGATAATATCGCGAGAAACAGAAGGAAGCAGCTCTGCAATCTGGGCAACAGCATCATTTGCAGATGTTCGTGCCACATGAGTGGCCTTGTCCATCGTCAAACTTTCAGGCAAAACAGGCGCAGGCATCTCTGCCAGAACCCGCGTTGCAATCGCCGATGCCAAAGCATCAACATCCATCTCCGCCGCAGGCCCCGCATGGGCACCCACCACTTCAATAGCTTTCCGCGCAGCTTGCGCTTCAAGAGATGCAGCCCGTGCAGAACCGCCAGCACTTCTCACGCCATCCAGAATCACATCAAGATGATCAAAAAGAGTGGCGTCCATGCTGGAAGATCCACGCAAAGCTTCCTTAAGCTCGGCGATAACCTTCGGATCAAACCCTTGGATATGCCGCAAAGCTTCCCTCAGGCCATCACGCTCCGCAGCCACGTGTGCCACCTCAAGCCGAAGCTCAAGAGTGTATTCGCGCACACGTGCTTGCATTCTGGCTTCTTCTGTCTGTCGACGAACCTTGGCCGAAACCAAAAAAGCCTTCAGGAGATCAGCGTGCCGCAAAAAGCGCCGCCGCAAAGCAGCCCCCTCAGCAAGAACATCCTGCTGAGCTTGAAGCGTTTCCGCTTCAAGCTGATTCACACGATCTTGGTACAAACCCTCAAGCGCTGCCATACGTTCAGAAAACGCGCCTTCCAGCGCATCTTCCTTGGCACGAAGCGTTTCAGCATCGGCCGCACGGCTTCGTGCCAAGGCATCCGCCGCATGCCGCTTAATGGCATCCACCGAAGCTTGCGCATCCGTGATAGCTTTGTCCGCAGCCTCTTCCCGTGCTTTAGCAGCTTGAAGAGCCACCTCTGCACGTTCATTGGCCGCCAAAATGGCTTTATCTGCGTCGTCTTTCACAAGACGCCGCAGATCGGCCAGTTCGTCAGCAAACTCTCCTTTCGCAGTCTCCAGACGCCGCTGAGCTTCCGTCACCTGAAGAGCAAGCTCTTCATTGCGTTCGGTCAGCCGATTCTTCTCAGCAATTACTGCCGTAAGATCTCCCGCCAACCGAGTATTTTCGGCCAGGACGGCCTCAGCCGCCGCCAGTGTTTTTTCCCAGAGGTCAGCATTAACGGCAACCTCTCCGTCCCGAAGACGGTCAGCATCGCCCCCCGAAGAAGACGTTTGTGTTTGAGCGTTCATAGCCCAGTCCTTTCTCCCTCAAGGGGAATGAGTCGCCCAGATTAGTAATCCAGACGAGAAAAGTGACACAAGCCCCCGAAAGGGCTTAGATTTATACTTACCCTGTTTATAGAACACACCTCACCAAATACAAGCCCTCACGCCCACAAAATGTATACTAAATAGGTGCAAACACTCCTAAAAACACATTTTGTGCACCACATCCCTCAAAACCCTCTCAAAAATCATCAACATTCTCCACCTCCTACCCGTCTCTTACCCGCCCCTTACCCCGCGCTTACCCGTCGCTTACCCTTAAAACCCCCGCCCCTTACCCCTCGTTTACCCGCCTCTAACCACCGTTTGCTTCATCCCACTTGACCTTCCGCCAAAACCCCCGTAAAACCGTGCTTATGTCGCTCAATATGCAAAGTCAAATCCAAAAAATCATCACCCGCAGGGCCGAAGTTGCGGAGAAATTAATGGATCCCACCGTCACCTCAGACATCGCAAGTTACACAAAATTATCCAAAGAATACAAAGCATTAGAGGAAGTCTGCACCCAAGGCGAAACCTATCTCGCCCTCGCAAAATCCAAATCCGAAGCCGCCGAGATCCTCGCCGATAAAACCGCCGACCCCGACTTCAAATCCATGGCCCAAGACGAGTACGATAACGCCTTGAAAGAACTTCCAAAACTGGAAGAAAATCTCAAAGTCCTCCTCCTCCCCAAAGATGAAGATGACGAACGCAACGCCATCCTCGAAATCCGCGCTGGAACTGGCGGAGACGAGGCTGCCCTCTTCGCCGCAGACCTGTTTAAGATGTATAACGCCTACGCCGCCACGCAAGATTGGACGGTAGAAATTCAGGATGTCTCAGAATCAGACGTCGGCGGCTACAAAGAAATTATTGCAAAAATAACAGGTTATAATGTATTTGGTAAACTGAAGTTTGAAAGCGGTGTCCACCGTGTACAACGTGTCCCCGCCACCGAGACACAAGGCCGCGTCCACACCTCCGCCGCCACCGTTGCTGTCCTGCCAGAGGCCGAAGAAGTCGATGTTCATATTGAGGAAAAAGACCTCAGAATCGATGTTTTCCGGAGCTCAGGCCCAGGTGGCCAAAGCGTAAACACCACCGATAGTGCTGTGCGTATCACCCACCTGCCCACCAACATTGTTGTGCAATGCCAAGATGAGAAAAGCCAACTCAAAAACAAAGCCAAAGCTCTTAATATTTTAAGGTCACGCATCCTCGCTGCCGAGCGAGAAAAAGTAGACGCAGTAAGGGCTCTATCCCGTAAAAGCATGGTTGGTAGTGGCGATAGATCAGAAAAAATTCGTACTTACAACTACCCTCAATCACGGGTGACCGATCACCGAATCGAAACCTCTTGGCATAGCCTGAACAGCATTATGCAAGGCATTGGGTTAGAAGACGTTATCGACACATTGCAAAGAGAAGATCAGGCAGCTCGCCTTGCGGCTCTTGCTGAATAAAATGCCCCTTCCCTCCGTCGGCCAACTCTGGCGAGATCTTCAAAAAAAACTAGATGAATCTGATATAAACCCTGCGCCACGAGAAGGAAAAATGATCCTTGCTCATGCACTTGGTTGCCAGATAGAGGATCTTCTTCTATGTGAAGATGCCTTCGTAACAAATGATGTTTATAGACAAACACAATCCCTCCTCAAGCGACGCCAAACGAAAGAACCTCTTGGATATGTTTTAGGAAGAGCTCCTTTTTGGAAGCAAGACTGGATCGTAAGGTCTGGCGTCCTGATCCCCAGACCCGACAGCGAAATTCTCATTGCAGAAGTCCTCAAAGAGAGAGAAAAAAATCTCTCCATTCTAGAAGTTGGTACAGGCTCAGGAGCTCTTCTTGCAAGCATCTTGCAAGAACGTCCCACATGGTATGGAACAGGCCTAGAAAACAACCCTATCGCCCGTGCATGCAGTGAGGAAAACCTTTCATCTTACATACCACGTACTCGTTTTAATTTATTAGATTCCATAGATGATTTAGAGCAAACCCCTCTTTCCTTTTCTATCATCTTCACAAACCCTCCCTACATATCAGAAGAGGAATTTGAAAATTTAGACGAATGCGTTAAAGACCACGAGCCAAAATCAGCCCTTACGGGAGAAAAAGACAACCCGACAGGACTTACTTACTACACAGACTGGATACCCCGCCTTAAAAATATGTTAGTACCTCATGGCCTCTTGGCTATGGAGATCGGACACACACAAGCTGCTGAAGTCCAAAATTTGTTCCTGCTTAACGGCTTCTCACAAATCGTCATAATAGAGGATATTGCAGGCCGCCCAAGGGTCGTCAAAGGATATAACATCCGCTAACCTTGCTAGCATGTTTAGTAGTAAAAATTATTTTATGCACATATGGGTTGCCCCCTTATTTCTCACGCTAATCGGGTGTGTTTCTCAAAAACCATTAACCAACCCTCTGCCTTATCACTTCACAAAAGCAACATTTGTTGATGAACGATCTGAAGAGGACAGAAATGATGTCAGACTTAATGAAACACCTTTTAATCCCTCTCGTTTTACAGAAGCCTTAAAAGGTGGGCTTCCAAGAAGCATCTTTTCAAACAATAGCGCCACTCTTCACGTAACCCTTCAACACTATGAGATCACACGCTTTAACAATAGTTATGCCCTCTCTATCGTGGCCAAGATGAGCAGTAATGATGCTTACGGGCGAAAACTAGCCTCACATGTTACAGCCTGTTCAGAAGTAGGGAGAGAAGGCTTTGCGCTCGTGGATTATGCAACACAGTTGAGAGAAGAAAAAGACCTCCGAAGCTTGACCTCCGAAGGACGGGCATCAAATATGTGGCAAAAGCTATACAATACATGCGTACATAGCCTTATAAGCCAATACGCCATGGCCTTAGAGACTGACAGCCTGATCCCTGATTCAGGCTCAACCAAGGAGTAACCTTTATGATAAAATCTGCGGCCCTTATCTTGGCTACACTCAGCACCCTAGGTCTCTCTGCTTGTAGTGGAAGCATTTATAAACCTGCTGTATACCCCCCCTATGAAGGCGCGGGCTTTACAGACCGCCTTCCAACAGAGAAAGAGCGTATTCTCTCCCGGAAAGATTTTAGTATTGAAGTTGCCAGTGTAAAAGATGATCGCCGTCCACGATCAGATGCCATGGATGCCACCGATACAATTATTTACGAGTATGAACCAAACGATTTACTCCAAGGTGTGACGTACCGTGCCCCTGTTCTTATTAATAAATATCTAACCTACGGACCAAAGAAAACAAAACACTACCTCGCGGATATTAAAATGCATAAAATGAAAGCTCAGATTATCAGTGGCACATTTCTTAAAGGGGGACATAATGGGCAGTATAGAGTTATCCTAGAAGGAGAAATCCAAGCCCGGCGGGCAGAAAGCAGCCTAATTGTCCTTAACCAACCTTTTGCTTATGAACTGGTTCAGGCGCGGCGCAGCTTTGATGGCAGACACCCCAGTGCCGAGATGGACAGAGCAAGAACTTATGATCTAATGGAAGATGCCTTCCGTAAACTCGCCGAGCGCATTGCCTGGCAAATACGCCAGCAAGATGCTCGTTACTGGAATATAGAGAAAGATCAGATTCAAGAAGATACGGCAGCAGCAATGAGAGCCGCTCCACAGACCCTGACCGAGCAACTTCAGTATCAAGTAGAACCAGTACCAACGCCTACGTACCAGCCATAAAAAAATCTTACTAAAGATTAAGGTTTTCTCTTGGCATAGACGCTTTGCTATGTAAAAGTGCGGCCCAATGCCGACATAGCACAGTGGTAGTGCAGTGGTTTTGTAAACCAAAGGTCGGGAGTTCAAATCTCTCTGTCGGCACCATTAAATATTTAAGTTTAAGGCTAAATTAAAAAGCTCCCTAAGGGAGCTTTTTTCCTTACGGAGATTAACTAGAAACTAGTTAACGCTATCGCGCAGGGATTTACCAGCTTTGAATTTAGGCTGGGTTTTGGCAGCAATTTTAATGCTGTCGCCAGTGCGGGGGTTGCGGCCCGTTGTGGCTTTGCGC
>PFND01000084.1 GCA_002791805.1 Alphaproteobacteria bacterium CG_4_10_14_0_8_um_filter_53_9
CTTTTCCTCGGTCCGCCCCCTGCGCGCCGCAACCACGGAGACAATCCATGTCCGCAATCCTCACCTACACCAACTTCCGCCGCCTCATCGCAGGGATCAATCTTGCTTTCTGGTCCTTGAATACTTACGTTGGCTATTCCCTTACATTTGAGGGAACAGCCGCCACAAGCGGCCGCGAGATGTATAGCCCCGGTCTTATCGCCACCTTCTTCGTATTTTTGGTATTGGCCGGGCTTAATCTCACCAGCAGATACGTTGGCAACGGATTATTCTACGGCACACTTGCGATGATTGCCTTCAAGGATTACTTCATCGCCAAAGAAGCAGCCGCCGCCCTCCCGCCCGATCCAACAGCCGTCATCTTAATAGCCATAACATTCGTCTGCTGCACCGTCAGTGCCCTGTGCATCTGGCACCCGGAAAAATGGCCCCCCTCCAAATAGGGTCACCCCAAAAGCCGCCCGATCCTCCAGATCAGGCGGCTTTTGCCATCCCCACTCCCTACTCACCTGTTTCTCCCCCCCCTTGCCACCCCCCAAAACGTATACTACAAACAACCTACAGATGCGGTATTTTTACGGGCAAACGAAGGTGCTCGAAACAAGGGAGAACGAGCATGAGGCTCGAAGATATCCTTACCAGACAAACGTCCCCTATCGGCAACGATAAGCGGGCAGGCTGCCATATCAGAAGCTATGCAGGCCTCCACACCAATCTGCTGGCTCTCCTGTATAAGGCAACGGACGCCGGAGAAGGCCTAAGCCAGAACCACATGATCCAATGTGCCGATGGTGTAATGGATCTTCCCCAAAACATCCCCATAAAAGCAACAGAACTCGCCCTTGTGTAAGCAAGGCGGCTCTTGAAAACCAGTGTATTGCCGCCGAGCCTGAAAAGCTCGGCGGCTTTCGCGTATTTGTCTATTCCTCTTTTGCCCCAGAAATCTCCACCACCCGCACCGTTCCCGCAACATCTCCCGCCCACACCACATCCGTACACCACACCTGACACCCCAATCCCACCACATCCTCTATCAAAGCCGCCCGCCGCTCGGCATCCAGATGCGCGCCAAATTCATCAATCAGCACCAGCGGCGCCACACCCAGCCTGTCACGTACCAACCGGGCATGAGCCATCAGCAGGCCCACAAGCCCGCGCTTGTGCTGCCCGCTGCTCGCCGTCGCCAGCGCCACCTTGCGCCCCCCTTCAATCACCACATGCCCCACCACATCCACTGTGTTGGCTCCACTCATGGTGCGGCCCATGCGGCGGTCAATATCGCGGCTCCGCGCAAACTTTCCTGCAAGCGCCGCCACACGGTCGTCATCATCCAGCACGGCAAGCCCCGCCCCTTCCAATCTCAACGCCACCCCTTCGCCAAAGCCCGTCAGCGCCTCGCAATACGTCGCCCGCCCTTCCAAAATCTTCACCCCCCACCGCGCGGCAGAAAATTCTTCCGCCGCCAGCCAATCATCTTCCACGCCCTCTGTTTGCAAAAGCTTCATACGTCCGCGCAGGTGTCCTGTATAGCGGCGCACAGCCTCGGCATGGCCGGGCACCAAAGCCGCAGTCAAATCATCCAGCCATTCGCGCCGCACACCGAGGCTTTCAAAAAATAGTCGGTCCAAAGCAGGCGCCAGCCACACCAGCGGAACCTCACACGCCAAAACATCGCCGCTCACCCTGTTACCATCCACCAAAACATCTTTTTTGCCCGCATCGCTCTTGGGCTTCCACCCCACCGCCACGGTGCGCCCGTCCATATCTCCCGCCACAACGCCCCACCCCATTGCCCGTTGGTTCTTGGGCACCTCCCACGCCAGCAACGCCTTGGCCTCCGCGCTCAAAATCCCGCGCCCCCCACCCAGCACACTCACCGCCTCTAAAATACTTGTTTTGCCCGCACCGTTGGGTCCAATCAGCGCCACCACATCTGCCCCGCCCAAATCCTCCAGAACCCGCTCGCGCTGGTTTCTAAAATGGGTCATAACAAGCCGTTCAATCCGCATAGAAAAGTCCTACCATAGCCTCCTGTAAAAGACAAAAAGGCTTCTCAAAATCTCTCTATTTTTAGGCCATTCATCTCGTTGGCGAAAACTCGTTTATTCCGAGCAGCAAGGAGGATGTGTACGTCTTCAGTACACGACGACGCGGCGCGCAGGAAAAACGAGTTTGCAGCCCGAGAGAAGGTGTCTAAAAACAGCAACCCCCACCACCGGGCGAGGGAGAGTAAAGCCCGGAGATGGGGTTGTTCAAGGTCACTGCTTCCGTTGCGTCTCGGAACTTTGGCCAGGTGGCACAAACTTTGTTGGTATTATTCGCCACTCTTATTTTAAGTAAGCCTGCTCTCCTCGTTTTTTTCCACAACAGAAACTTTGGTAAACCCTGAAAATACGGGGTTAAACGCGCATCGGCATCACAACAAACAGGCTGTGAGCATCACCGGGGTCACGCACCATCACAGGGCTGTTGCTGTCCTTGCAGTGCAGCACCATGTCATCGCCTTCAATCTGAGAGCCAATTTCCGCCAGATACCGGGCATTAAAACCAATCTCAAGAGGCTGGCCTGCATAATCAACCTTCACGTCCTCATTAGCATTTTCCTGGTCGGGGTTGTTGGCAGAAAGGGTGACAGAGCCACCATCCGCTTTCAACCGAACACTGCGTGTTTTCTCATGAGAGAGAATGCTCACCCGCTCCACAGCCTGAAGGAGAGATTTGCGCGCCACGGTCAAAACGTCTTTCGCCACAGGCGGAATCACACGGCCGTAATCAGGGAAACTTGCATCAATCACCTTGCTGGTCATCGTAATGTCGCCCGCCTCAGCCTGGATTTTGCTCTCCGCAAGGGTCAGCTTCACTTCTTTGCCAATCTCGGCCAGCTTTTTAAGCTCGGCAACACATTTTTTGGGCAGGATCACACCCACCATGCCCGCCGCACCCTCGGGCAAAGGCATATCCGCCTTGGCCAGACGGTGGCCATCCGTGGCCACAGCGCGCAAAAGAGCTTCGCCGTCTTCTTCAACTTCATGAAGGTACACGCCGGTAAGATAGGCGCGCGTCTCGTCAGAGCTCGCTGCAAAAGAAACCTTGTCCAAAAGACGCTTCAAATCGGCAGAAGGCAGGGTAAACGCCACGCCGTCCGTCACCCGGGTCATATCGGGGAAGGCTTCGGCCCCAAGGGTCGCAAGGCTGAAGTTGGCCTTACCCGCACTCATGGCAAGGCGGCTGCCCCCATCCACAAGCTCAAGGTTCACCATCACCCCTTCAGGGATTTTGGAGACAATTTCAAACATTTTAGTCGCACCCACGGTGGTGGTGCCTTCCTTGTCCACAAAGGCTTCGGCGGTGCCCTGCACGGTCAGGTCGTTATCCGTACCGGTAAGCTCCAGCTGGTCTTTGGTGGCCACAAGGCGCACATTGCCCAAAATAGCAATGGTGGATCGTTTTTCAACCACAGCACTTGCGTGTTTCAGGGCTCTAAATAAGGTCTCTCGAGATATGCTAAGTTTCATGACCTAAACCTAAACCAACCATAGCCTTCCTGCCATCCCCCCTGCCCACGCCTTCACCACCAAATCAACAGCCCGATAACTAACAGCATGAATACAAAAGACTTGCCATCTCTCTAAAAACACCTTTAAGCTCTTGCCCGAGCACCACCCCTCCCTTTTCCCCAAGCAGGAGATTGTCTCTCATGTTGCCAGAAAGCATCCGAACGCTTGAGATTCCCCTTTTCATCATGCCTTCCTTCTACAATGTCAGGGTGGATGAGAATAACAAAATCAACCCCAAGCCTCACGAGGCCAGAATACGAGAAGACCTGATACGCCAAGCTGTCCACAGTGGCGTCTGGGAAGATCCGACAGATCCGAATATCTTTTACGGTTCAGGGCTCATCATCGTTTCGGGTACAGAGATACCCACACCTCTCTTCATACGCTTTTCAATAGAAGAGGAAGGGTTAACCTTTATCCAACCGGAAGAGTTTGAGGATTGGGATGAAGACACACAACCCGTACACGGGGCAAACATGCTCTCTGCAGCAAGCTTTGCCGTAAGCCTTCTGGAAATTTACGAGACTGAAGATAAAGAAAAATTCGCCCGCATGAAGGCACGAAGGAAGCTTAACTGGCTCACAAGCTCTCGCCAGCCGTGGTTTCCCTTTTTTCACGCGGCAGAAAGAAAGAAGATTCTCCTTCCAAGTGGAGAAAGCGCGTGGTCACTTATGGTTCGCTGCCCGGACGACTCTGTCTTCTTTATCACCCACGGCAGCGATATCGTGCTTATGGAAGAACCCGAAACTGCAAAACACGATGTTCATACGTTAAGGAACATCTCCCAAGAAGCCCTACGGGCCATGCCCCACATCGGCGAAGCCTGACAACCCCTCTCACCGCCGCCCAACAACCAGAAGCCCCCCGCATGCGTGCGGGGGGTCTTTGTTATTTAATCACCACGTTCTCCTACCGCGCCGTCAGCATCTGCTCCAAAAGCTTCACATCTTCCACAAGGCGCGCATCGCGCTCCAAAAGGTTCACAATCTGCTGGCAGGCATGCATCACGGTGGTGTGGTCGCGGCCGCCAAAGGCACGGCCAATGTCGGGGTAGCTGCGGCTGGTCAGCTGCTTGCACAGGTACATGGCCACCTGGCGGGGGCGGGCCACCGCACGGTCACGGCGGGGGGCATGCAGGTCCGCCACGCGGATTTTGAAATACTCGGCCACTTGCTTCTGGATATCATCCATCCCCACCACCTTTGTCTGCACACGCAGCAGGTCGCGCAGCTGGTCTTTGGCAAAGGCAATGGTAAGCTCTTGGCCCGTCAACCGAGAGAACGCTGCAAGGCGGTTAAGGGCACCCTCAAGCTCCCGAACATTACTCGCAATGTTGGTGGCAAGGTAAACAGAAACATCATGAGGCAGCTCAAGGTCCATACTCGCGGCTTTTTGCTCCAAAATAGCCTGGCGGGTTTCCACGTCAGGGGCATGCACTTCAATGGCAAGGCCGCTGCCAAGGCGGCTCCGCAAACGGTCTTCAATGTTAGGCAAGTCATGGGGAGATTTATCGGCGGTGAGGATCACCTGTTTTCCAAGGCTCACAAGGGTATTAAAGGTATGGAAGAACTCTTCCTGCGTGCTTTCCTTGCCCGCAATAAACTGAATGTCGTCAATCATCAGTACATCCACCGCACGGAAGAGCTCTTTAAAGGCCAGCGTGTTTTTCTCACGAATGGCGCGGATGAATGTATAAAGGAATTGTTCGGCAGAAAGATATTGGATAACCACATCAGGGTTTCTGGCCTTCAGGGCATGGCCTACCGCCTGCATCAGGTGGGTTTTTCCAAGGCCTACCCCCCCGTGGAGGAAGAAGGGGTTAAACGATCCCATCTCTTCCGCCACACGCTGTGCTGCCGCAAAGGCAAACTGGTTAGATTTTCCGGTAACAAAACTGTCAAAAGAGTAGCGCGCGTCCAGCTCGTTGCCGGCCAGCCAGTCATGCGTCTTGGCCGTCGCAGCAGCCCCCCCCGTCGCACCCCCGTTGCTTACCTCGCTCTTATCCTTAGGGCCCCCTTGTGTACCCCCCAAAACCTCCGTTGCACCACCCCCGTCTCTGCCCATGCTTTGCCACACAGGCACAACATCAAAGTCCACAGCCACATCTTTGCCCGTAACATGGCGCCAGCCTTCAGCAATGGGGTCTCTGTAATGCTTTTTCACCCAATCCTGCATAAACATCGTGGGCACAGCCAGCACCACACGACCACCATCTTTCTTCAAAAAATTCAAAGGCATAACCCATGCCGCAAAATCAGCCGGTGCTACCTGGCCTTCCATCCACGCCTGCACCGCCGCCCATATCGCCTTGTCTCCCTCCCCTTTTTTATCGCTCAAAGCACTGTTTGTTAAAGATAAATTCGGTAAAGTATTCTCAAAGTATCCATCGGACGTCATGGAAGATACAGCGGCTAAAGCAGGGGAAGATGTCATAGAAAATCTCGTCCTTTCAATATGTTATTATCATTCCTCCCGCACCCCGCGTGCCAGAAAATCTCGCAACGCGCACCCCACACTGCCAGCACGGCCAAAAGCCCTCGCCACCCCCTCAGGCAGCCCCCATAATGTGTCTAAAATAAATCTCTAACTTCTTAAGACATAAGAAGAAATCGTATCTCACGAACACTCAAAAAAAACCGCAGTATGGGGGACTGCGGTTAAGTATGCTTAAGCTTTGGCGCTCGTGCGTATTTTTGCCGCCATCCGAGAAACCTTCCGAGAGGCCGCTCCTTTCGTCAAAATACCTTGGCGGGCTTTACGTGCCAGCTCGCTCATTGCCTCTTTAAACGTCGCGGCAAGGGTTGCCTTATCGCCAGAAACCACAGCAGCATCAAACTTCTTAACTGCAGATTTCACTTGTGTTTTCTTGGTAATATTAGCCACTTTTTGAACGCTATCTTGGCGGATGCGTTTACGTTGTTGCTTGGTATGCGCCATGGGGTCGTCGTTTCCTTCTTCATTTAATTCAGTTATTCGGGCTGTGTCAGATGCTCACGCTTCGTTAATTTATGGCGTTTTCAAACAATCGTTCTAAAATAACAATCATTTGGCTTCCACACAGCTTTTACTCACTTTCCCAACCACGCCCTGCCCAAAGTGTGAGCGGCACACTAACCCCTGTGGATAACTTTCGTAAAGCCCCCTCCACAAAAAAATACACTAAAAAAAACCTTGACTTGCCCTTTTCAAACACCCCGCCTCCGTAAAATTCGTTCCCCATTTTATCCACAGGGTTATCCCCTTGTATAAAAATAATGCCTAAGCCTATGTAAAATAATAAAAAGTCTATTTATGTAAGGCCAGCCACAAAATCTGCAAAGCCGCAGGAGTTATCCCGCTAATACGCCCTGCCTGACCAAGGGTTGTCGGCGTATGAAGCTTAAGTTTTTCTCGTACTTCATGGCTCAGGCCCTGTAAAAGGTCGTAATTGAAGGATAGAGGGATATCCAGCGCCTCATCATCCTTTACACGCTCAGCATCTTGCCTCTGGCGCTGTAGGTAACCGTCATAAGCCGCCTCTGTCTCAATCTGCTCCCGCGCATGTAAAGGTATGTCTTTTTCTAAGGGTAAAATCTCCAGCACCATATCCAAACTCATCTGCGGCCGCTTTAAAACCTCAAAAACACTCATCGTATAAGGAAAGTTTCCTGCAACTTCCTTCACTTTGATACCTAGCGGGCTGTTGGGCGTCACTTTCGTCATGCGGGCCCAGTTAAAGGCCGCTGTCACCTCATCTAAACGCTTGCTGAAAATATGCTGGCGTACAGAACCCACACATCCAAGATCAATCCCTTTTTGAGTTAAGCGCAAATCTGCATTATCCGCCCTCAATAAAAGCCTGTACTCCGCACGGCTGGTGAACATGCGGTAAGGCTCCGCCGTTCCTTTTGTCGTTAAGTCATCAATTAAAACACCAATATAGGCTTCACTTCGGCTGAGTGTAAACGCTGGTTTATCACAGGCTTTAAGGGCTGCATTAAGCCCGGCCATCAAGCCTTGAGCTGCCGCCTCTTCATAACCTGTTGTTCCATTAATTTGTCCCGCCAAAAAAAGCCCTGCTATTTTTTTGGTTTCAAGTGTCGGCCGTAGCTCAGTCGGGTCAACATAATCATATTCAATAGCGTAGCCGGGGCGTAGAATTTCAGCCTTTTCCAAACCAGGTATGGTTTTCAATATTTCATGCTGAACATCAATCGGTAAACTGGTAGAGATTCCGTTAGGATAAACTTCAAAGCTATCATATCCCTCTGGTTCCAAAAAAATCTGATGCCCTTCTTTATCAGCAAAGCGCACCACTTTGTCTTCAATACTCGGGCAGTATCTCGGTCCCGTACCTTCAATCTGGCCACTATACATAGGGCTGCGGTGAAGATTATTCCGGATAACTTCATGTGTGGCTGCACACGTGTACGTTACATGACAAGGAAGCTGAGTCTGAGGAAGTGTCTGAGTAAGATACGAGAATGCAGGAGGAGGAAAATCACCTGGCTGTTCTTCAAGACGTGAATAATCAATCGTCCTTCCATCCAAACGCGGTGGCGTACCTGTTTTAAGGCGCCCTATTTTAAAATTAAGGGCTTTAAGGCGGTCCGCCAGTTTAAGTGATGCAGGCTCCCCCGCCCGACCTCCCGTTGTCTGGGCAGATCCAATATGAATAAGCCCTCGCAAAAATGTTCCTGTCGTAACCACAACAGAAGGAGCCTCAAAAACCCAGCCGCTTGAGGTATAAACATGGTGCCCACCTGTTTCTTGAGGAGTAATATCCACCACTTCAGCCTGCTTAATAGAAAGATGGGGTTGAGCAAATAAAAGCTCCTGTATAGCTTCCCGGTAAAGTTTTCGGTCAGCTTGCGCTCTTGGCCCTCTTACCGCAGGCCCTTTGCTGCCATTAAGCATCCTAAACTGAATACCTGCCTTATCCGTTGCAACGCCCATAAGGCCATCCAAGGCATCAACCTCACGCACAAGGTGTCCCTTCGCAAGCCCCCCAATCGCAGGGTTACAAGACATCTGACCAATGGCGTCTAAATTTCCCGTAAGTAAAAGCGTTTCAGCCCCCATACGTGCCGCTGCCGCTGCCGCTTCACTGCCGGCATGGCCTCCCCCAATCACAATGACATCATAGCGTGCTGTTATATTCATCTCTCTCATGTAGGATTGTTGAGCAGCAAGGTCAAGAACCTCGTGCCAAGACTTTTAAAATATGAAACAATAAAAACCTGTTTAAGGAGATATTAATGGAAACAACGCGTTATAACCTCGAAGATAATCCCACTATTTTTGGTAAAATCCTTCGTAAAGAAATTCCGGCCAATATTGTCTATGAGGATGATAAGGCATTAGCCTTTTGGGATATAGCCCCAAAAGCACCTGTTCATATCATCATTATCCCAAAACAACACCTTGCCTGTTTACGTTGTATGGAGACATCCGATGCCAACCTTATGGCCCACCTTCTTCATGTCGCCAATATCGTTGCCGAAAAACTCGATGTTAAAGAAAGCGGATATCGCCTCATTACAAATGCCGGACAAGGCGCAGGACAAGAGGTACCTCACCTTCACTTCCATCTTCTTGCAAGCAAAAAAGGTGAACATTTACCTGGGTTTTAAGCGTTATCCCCATAAGGTTGGGGATAACGTCTCCCCAGCCCCCTTTATAACTTGGGGATATCTTCTTCCCCACCCCAAATATCTCTTTTCCCCCTTTTTTCCCACCACCTCCCTACCACAAAAACACATAGTATTTTCAAACACATAATAAAGCTTCCCCACCTATCCACAGGACAACATAAAACTATAAAAAATATTATATAAAAACTTATCTATAAGAAGAGGTATAGACGAAAGCCTTTATCTCACAGATACTCTTTTTAATCATAATAGAGAAAAGCCATAAAAATATGAGATTAGAAACCAATCGCCTTCTTTTAATGAGTACCCAGTTTACAGATGCGAACGATATTTTTATGGGCGTAAAAGAATCGGTTAATGAGTTAAGCACATGGTTTCCATGGGCTATACAATCTTATAATTTAAGACAGGCACAAGAGTTTATTGCTGAAGCTATAAAAAAATCTCAAAATCAGGAAGCATTCGTTTACACGGTTAAAAGCCGGAGCAGCGGTAAATTTATGGGTATAGTAGAACTCAAGCATGTGCCGGATGTTTATGGTCGCAAAGTTCCTATGTTTGAAGTTGGCGCCTGGATAAGAAATAGCGAGGCCGGTCAGGGGTATGGTGCAGAAGCGTTAAAAAAACTTATCGAGCATGCAGATCAAACCTTAAAAGCTAAAAGAGTCTTTGCAGAAACAGCGGCAAGTAACAGCGCCTCTATCAAAATGATGCAAGAAGCTGGCCTCACAAAAGAAGCCGAATTAAAACATAACCGTGTTTTGCCAGATGGCAGTCTGGAAAATACAGTTATTTGGTCATGGGTTAAATAATAGGGCTATTTAAAAGAGGCAGCCCATAATAAAGAAGATGTCTCCATCCAACCTTTAAGCCCCTGGGTTTCAACTTTGCACATATTGGCTTTCGTATCGCAATCAACCAAGTCAACAATAACGCCAGGGCTAAGTTTAGCAACAATGTCAGAAGAGGTATCTTTCCTCCGTAAGAGCAAAGAAGGCTTGTCACCTAAAACAAAACTGGTGCGGGCAAGGCTTACAAGGCCCAGATAAACCCAGCCTTCCTCGCCTTCAACATCTTTAATTTTGTAATAATTATCAAATTTAGCAAGGAGTTGAACAGGATATCCCGCCCGTTGATAAATCCATAAAATAGGATATTGATTTCCCGGACCGCTCCGAACATTAACTTCAGCACGCTTCAAACTTGCATAGCGTGGGTATCCCTGTTGGGGTTGTGCCCAACAAGAGAAAGCCCCCAAAATAAGAGCAGAACAAAGACCGGAGAAAACCAAAAAACGCATGCAAAAACTCTAAATCGAAACCCCGCGATATGCCAAGGCTTCCGCTAAATGAGCGCGCTTAATATGTTCCTCTTGTGCCAAATCGGCAATAGTACGCGCCACGCGGATAATACGGTGATAAGCTCTGCCAGAAAGTCCAAAGCGCTCAGCCGCCTGGGTAAGTAAAGCTTGGCCCTCAGCATCCAGAGGACAAAAATCATCAAGAGCCTTTCCATGCATCTCACCATTGCAGGTAAGGTCGGTTTTCGTAAAACGCTGTGTTTGGAGGGCTCGGGCTGCGGCAATCCGCACAGCAACATCTTTCGTACCCTCTTTGGCAGGGGGCAGGGCAAGGTCAGAGGGCTTAACAGCAGGCACCGTAAGCCGTACATCAAATCGGTCAAGTAAAGGGCCAGAAATACGGTTTTGATACGTCTCTGCGCACTTGGGTTGGGCCGAGCATCCTTTGGTGCGGTCACCAAGGTAGCCGCAAGGGCAGGGGTTCATAGCCGCCACCAGCATAAAGCGGGCAGGGTAAGTAATATGAGCATTCGCCCGAGAAATGGTAATACTTCCTGTTTCCAAAGGCTGGCGTAACGTCTCTAAAACCTGACGAGGAAATTCAGGTAATTCATCTAAAAACAAAACACCCCGGTGAGAGAGAGACATTTCACCGGGCCGGGCCTTAAGTCCTCCTCCCGTAAGCGCAGTAGGAGAGGCGCTATGGTGAGGGTCTCTAAAAGGACGAGACGTAAGCAATCCTTGGCTATGAAGCTCAGCAGAAGACATGCCCGCCACACTGTGGATCATGCTTACTTCCAAAGCTTCTTTAGGGGTAAGGGGGGGCAAAAGGGCAGGTAAACGCGCCGCCAGCATAGATTTTCCCGAGCCTGGGGGTCCAGAAAGAAGCATGTGGTGCCCTCCCGCTGCTGCAACTTCAGCGGCACGCTTGGCACTTTCCTGGCCACGAATATCTCGTAAATCAAAAGGGCTGTTGGTTGTAGAGGCAGCACGCGCCACCGGAGATGTCGCCGTAAGCAAGGTGTGGTTGCGCAGGTGGTGGATAAGATCCGTAAGCTTGGACAGGCCATAAACGCCCATGGCACCGTCTTGGCTGGCCCATGCAGCCTCAGGGGCGTTGGCTTCTGGTAAAATAAGGGCCTGCATATTCATGCCTGCTGCCGCAATGGCCGCAGGCAAGGCGCCTGTTAAAGGTTGGGTGGCGCCATCAAGGCCAAGCTCTCCCATTAAAAGCATGCCTTGAGCACTATCAGAAGGGACAACGCCCATAGCCAGCAAAAGGGCAGTGGCAATGGGCAGGTCGTAATGAGATCCGTCTTTATGCTGGTCAGCAGGGGCAAGGTTGACCGTAATGCGCTCGGCAGGCAAGGCTAACCCCAAAGCATGAAAAGCCGCCCGCACACGGTCCCGAGATTCTTTAATCGCGTTGGAAGGAAGACCCACAATGGTCATCATCGGCTGGCCAGAGGCAATATGGGCCTGAACCGTAACGGGAATGGCATCAAGTCCCCGTAGGGCCAGAGTCTGAACGGTGGCAAGCATGGTTTTGTTTATAAAGGAGAAAGCAGGCTTAGAAAAGGACAAAAGCCGCCCATCAGTAATAAGCAGGCAGTTTTAAGGTATTTAAATTAAAGAAAAAACACCAATAAGTCCTAGGTACGCTGCCGCAAGGGTGCTGATAACAATAAGCTGTTCGTAAGTCTTCATAAGGTTTTACTCCTCCTGTCCCGAGGATGTATGCATACGTTATCTTATAAAGGGGAACAAGAGAAAATCAAAAATAAAAGGCATTAAGGTGCCGTTAACCAATAATCACGAGATTGAACAAGCGGCTGTGCCGTACTCAAACGGGTCGTGTAAAGCTTCAGGCGGGCGGGCACCAAAAGGCGGCCATCCAAAATATAATCATTGAGAACAAAGTGCGGGGGCTGTTTAAAGCCAAGGCTATCAGCAAGGGTTAAGTCCTCTTCCAGTTGTTGAAGGTAGAGCTCAGATTTTTCAGCAAGTAACGTCTGCAGCTTGGGTACAGGAAGGCCTGCTTTTGTTAATATCTGCAACAGGTCTGTAGCGGTATATGTGCCGCTCCCTGCGTGGAGAGCACGCCAAAATGGCTCGGCATAACCAGCCTCAGCAGCCAGAAGAAGCAAAATACCCACCGTGGCATCCTCACGGTTCTGGGGGATAATTTTATAAACAAGGCGCAGGTTTTCAAGGTCAAGAGGGGCAAGGGCGGCATCCACCTCGGCGCGGCACGGGCCACAGGCAGGGTCAGTAAAAATTGTCAGCACCATGCCTGCCGTAGGGTTCCCAAACTGAAGGTTGTGAGAGGCAGGCGGTACGACGGCACGTAAGGGCGTAAGATTAATGGCAGAAGATGTGGCGCGGTTTTGGCTCGCTGTCGCAATTTGGCGGGCAAGGTTAGGTTCACCCCCCAGCCATCCTGCTTTATAGATAAGATTGGCACCATGCAAAGCAAACAAAACGAGCGCACCCGCCACAACCAAAGGCCAGATACGCGGCTCATGAGAAGGGGTTTGAGGAGAGTGGCGGGTAAGGCGCGCCATAAGGGTTTATATAACCTATTTGTTATGCAAAAGCGGCTCAATCAACTCGGCAAACGCGGCCTCGCTTTGGGCGCCGGAAATAGCAATGCCGTTGATAAGAAAGTACGGTGTGCCCCGTGCCCCGATCTGCGCAGCCTCCTCACTGTCGCGCTTAACAATTCCCTGTATTTTAGGAGATTTTCGGTCGGCCTGAAATTTTTTCACATCCAGCTTCAAGTCTTTGGCAATATCGGCAAAAAGTTTTTCACCCAAAAACTCTTGGCGTTTCCAAAGCTCATCAGAGTACTCCCAGAACTTTCCCTGTTCTTTGGCAGCAAAAGCTGCGGTGGCGGCGGGTATCGCCATAGCGTGGAAGTTAAGGGGCAGGTTTTTGTAGGCCCAGCGTATTTTTCCGGGGTAACGGGCGTCCAAAGCCTTCAATGTGGCCTGGGCCTTATGGCAGAAGGGGCACTCAAAGTCAGAAAATTCAATAATGGTCACCGGTGCATCGTCAGGCCCACGGGTGGGGGTGTTGGCGTTAATAAGTGTTTTTACTTTGGCCAGTTGGGCATTTTGTTGGGCTGCAGCAATGCTTTCCATTAAAAGGTCACCATTTTTAGAAATGTATTCTTGTACAATGGCCTGAACATCAGCGCGGGTAAGGGGGGTGGCGGGGGCAGCGTGGGCCATAAAAGGGGTAAGGGTTGCGGCAGCAAGCAAGGCGGTTAAACGCATAGCACAGGTCTTTCTTATTTATTGCTTATAATATCTTTGGGCCATGGTGCCACGCAGGGGAGGCAGGGGCAAGACTCTTTAAGGCTAAATCAGGTTGCAAGAGATAAAAGTGTACGCCGAAAAGTCAGCTGAGATGCAGAAGAAAGGGTGCCGCTGCGGGCTTGTAAAAGAGTATCAAGCGTAAGCTTGGGTAGCTGAGCCAAACGGCCCGCAGGGTAACGGCCGGCTTGTTGTAGAAGGGCGGCCTGGGCAGGCTTGGGCGGCGGCGGCTTAAGTTGGTAAAGGGCATCATTCGGGCTAACGCCAGAGGCAAGGGCCGTTTGCAAAGTATGCAGTTTGGCAAGGTGCCGCATGGTGAGAATAAAAGCCTGGTTAAGGTCTTCGCCTTCTTCTAAAAGCTGTTCAATCAAGGTATCGGCCAGGGCAACATCCCGGCTCCCCACCGCATCAGCAAGTCTGAAGGCGCCTCCCGCCGTGGCACCGGCAAGGCTTGCATAAACCATATCTTCTGTAATTTCGGCATCGTCTCCCGCGTAAAGAACAAGCTTTTCCATCTCTCGGGCAGCAATTTCGCGGTCAGCGCCAAGGCCGCCCAACAAGGCTTGGCGGGCACTGGGTGTTAAGGTCTTGCCAGAGGCCTGCAAGGCCGTATCCAAATATCCCGCAAGGTCACGTGCCGTATCGGCAAAAAAACGCACGGCCAGAGTACGGGGGTGTTTTTCAAGAAGAGAAACAAGCCCATGTCGCTTTTCCAGAGATTTTGGCACAGGTAAAACAAGCGTATACCCCTCCGTGTTGCTTTCAAGCAAAGCTTTAACGGTGTCTTTAAGGGTCGTAAGCGAAGCTCCAGGTACATCGCCACCCGTAGGTAAAAGGCGCACAAGCTTATGGCTGGCGCCAAAAGACATCGTAAGGCAGGCATCTAAAAGGGTCGCCGGGTCGCTGGCAACATCGGTCAGGCTAAAACTGCATGTTGCAAAGGGGTCATCCAGCGGAACACGCGTGGCCTCCGCCACCACCGCCGCCGCCTGACGAATAGCCCCTGCATCCTCACCCCAAAGCAATACCACAGCGGGCAGAGGAGAAAGAGACGCCGAAAGCTTGTTAGGGTAAGCAAGCATAAGAAAGCTTAGGGCGTTTCAGGGTGGTTTTTAAGGTATTGAGAGACGCGCAAAGCCACTTCCTGGGCCACATTACGGGCAGCGGTTAGGCGGGCATATCTCCGGCCAGATTCCGTGCTAAAAGGCGTCTCTTCAACGTTATAAGCCGCCCGAGAGACCACGTCCGCGATAAGGACATCCGTTCCTGCCGCATCAGTTAAGGTAAACGTCGCGGTCAAAACAACTTCGGCACGGGCCACAGTGGCGCTTCGTTGGACAGCAAGGGTGCCTAAATCTTCAAACAAACTCACACGCAGAGAATATCCATTGGGGTCAAGAGAAGGAAAGCGTTGTTTGAGCTCACGGGAGACATCTTGGGCTGTCCGTCGTTCACCGGGGAGAATATCAGGGTTGCTGACCGTTACAGCACCCACCATAACATGGGCCTGATGCTTAGGGGCGTAGAGAGGGGTGTAAGCGCAGGCAGAGAGAAAGACTCCCGCAGCGCCTGCCCACAAGAAGGAGGAAAAGCGTTTCATAAAACCGAGTGTGGCGGATGTTGAGGAAGATGAAAAGCCCCTTAAGGGGCTTTTCATGGTAACAAGCGCTCGCTTATTCCGCAGCAGAAGGCGTGCTTTTCTCGGCAGGCGTTATAACGGTGTTGGTGGTCACCGTCACCTCAGATGTAGCCTGAAGGGGAGCTTCAGCCTCAGCCTCAGTAGCTTCAGCGGGCATCTCCTCTACTGAGTCAGATGGAGAAGCATCAACAGGGGCTATAGCCGGCGGCGTACTCACAGGTTTGGTTGTTTTGGGGGTACCATCGTCGTTCCAGCGGTCAGCCCAACGTTTTTCCCAGGCAGGATTGGTATAGGCCACGTAGTTGCCTGTTTCCGCATCCCAATAAAAGCTGGAGACACCCTCTAAACGAGGATCTTCCCGCCAGGCTTTGCCGTTCTCAAGGGTCTCGGGCAGCATAAGGGCGCCAGAGGAGAGCACAACAGTGACCGTTGGCACAGCCGGCATGTTATCAGGGGAAGAGCCCCCCAGATCGCCATGATCAGAAGAGTCATCAGAAACATCAACGTCAGGCATTTCGTCATTCATCATACCAGCGGCGGCATTGTCCATGTCTTCGGCAACATCTGCGGGGGCCATAGCCGCCTCATCCAGCGCTGCTTCAGCGTCTTCAGTAAAAGCGCTGTTGGTTTCCACGTAGGTGTTTGGCAGCACCATATCTTCGGCAAAAGCGGCCCCAAGGGTGCCGATGCTCATCAAGGTTGCAAGGCGTAAAATCGTCATAATAAAGCTCTCCCCATATTTTGTTTTTTTGTAGTGTAAAGCAAAGCCATCGTACGCCATCTCCACCCTCTTGGCTAGAGGCCTTGACATAAGTATACATAAGAACCATACAAGGCTTATCTAAGATTCCGTTTTTCACGTCCCCAAGGGGGGCGGCGGCAATCTGGAGGTTCTCCATGAAAAATCTCATCCCTGTACATTCCGCAACCCAAAACCCCGAGGATGAGTACGACGATTGGTTTCGTTGCGTCATCGGCGATCTGAAAACCGGTCTACACGGCCGGCTCTTGTATGCCTTATGGACCGCAAACAGGCTCGCTGGAGAAGTGCGCCTGTTTCTCCCCGTCTCTCCTTCCGAATTGAAGGGGGAAAGGTTTAATGGTCGCCCTGAATCGGTGCAGAAGCTCTGGACATGGCTGAAAGACGAAGCTTCTGACGAAGATCTGGTAAGGGTCCGTTTGGATCGTACCCAAGCGCTCGATCTGCTTTTCGGCGCCCACTATGATTGGTGGGAGGATGCAGCAGAAAAGAAGCATCCCATCAATACGAATGGGGAGGCGCTTCGGGCACGCATCTTCGCAGAAGAGGAGGGCTTTGATTGGATCATGCCCATCTCAACAGGGTATGGCCACGCAGCGCGGTGCGGCGATACCGATTTTGCCACATGCGAACCATGCGGCATTGATGTGGCTGGTTATGCGCCGGCGCCGTTCGCTCGTCTGGGCAAGCAGCGGCCAGCAATCATCGATCCTGTGCATCTCACCAGTGCGCCGTTCGCGGGCGTAGATGAGCGCCATCAATTCCATCTCTTGATACCTGCAATGTTTGTGGAGTTCAAAGGGGATGGACCTCGTTATGACGCTTTCAACGAGGCCTTGGTGGATTTGATGAAAAAGCATGGCATCACCAAAAACGTGAGGGGCGAAGCTCTGTAAGCATCGCGAAAAAACAAAACGGCCGGGAATCCCCCGGCCGTTTCGCGTATTAAGCCACCGCCAGCGTCACCAAACGCCCGGGCACATACAGCTCTTTTTTAAGGGCCTTACCCTCTATCCAGGGCTGCACCTCATCCAAAGCCTTGGCCATGGCAAGGGCATCTTCCGCGCTAATGTCGGCAGGCACCACAAGCTTGCCGCGCACCTTACCGTTCACTTGCACCACAAGGGTTATTTCATCTTCTTGGGCGGCGGCCTCATCGGCCACAGGCCAAGGGGCGGCATAAAGCGGGTCTGTATGGCCCAAAACCTGCCACAGGTGCTCGGTGATGTGGGGCACGGCAGGGTTAAGCAAACGCACAAGGGTTTCCGCACCAAATTTTACGGTGTCCGAAAGACCCTCTTCAGCCGCTCTGTTCAAATCATTCATTAACTCCATGCACGCCGCCACCATGGTGTTATAATGAAAACGTTCAATGTCTTTTGTCACACGCAAAATGGTTTGATGAATTTTACGGTTAAGGGCTTCGTTGGGCGCACTTTGTAGGGCATCCGCCGCCGCCACTTTGTGGGCAAGCGTCCACACACGGCCTAAAAAGCGCCACGCACCGTCAATCGCCTGCTCAGACCACTCAAGGTCGCGTTCGGGCGGAGCCGTAAACAGCATAAACAGGCGGAGCGTATCGGCACCATAGCGAGCCAAAAGCTCATCCGGGCTGTCCCCATTGTTTTTAGATTTGGAGATTTTTTCCGCCGCCAGAACCGTAAGCGCTTCTCCCGTATCTTTTTCAAAGGCTTTCCCGTCTTTCCAAACCACCTGGCTGGGGTAAACATAAGTACCGTCGGCCTTCTGGTAAGAATTTCCAATCAGCATTCCCTGGCAGAGCAAAGCCGCAAAAGGCTCACCACAAGGCAGCTTGCCCATATCCCGCAAGGCTTTGACAAAAAATCGAGAATAGAGCAGGTGCAGCACAGCATGCTCAATCCCGCCAATATATTGGTTAACGCCACCTTTCATCCAGTAGTCCATCGCCGTTTTATCCAAAGGCTCATCGGCCTCAGGGCACAAATAACGGAGAAAGTACCAGCTGCTGTCCATAAAGGTATCCATGGTATCCGTTTCTCGCTCAGCCTTGGCGCCGCAGCTTGGGCAGTCTACATGTTTCCACGTAGGGTGCTTATCAAGGGGGTTGCCAGCGCCATCAAAGGCACAATCTTCAGGGAGTTTCACGGGGAGCTGATCGCGCGGCACAGGCACAACGCCACAATCAGGGCAATGAATGAAAGGAATAGGGCAACCCCAGTAGCGCTGCCGTCCCACACCCCAGTCTCTCAGGCGGTATTGGGTTTGTCCCTCTCCCCAGCCTTCCGCTTCAGCCTTGGCAATAGCGGTTGCAATGGCCTCATCCACCTGTTTGCCGTTAAAAAGAGGAGAATTAACCACCTCACCATCACCCGTATACGGGGCGGCCGTAATGTCATGACCCTCGGGGAGAGAGACAACAGGCGTAATAGGCAGGTTATATTTGGTTGCAAACGCGTGGTCACGCTCATCATGAGCCGGCACAGCCATAATGGCACCCGTGCCATAGGTCATCAGCACAAAGTTCGCCACAAAAATAGGGAGTTTATCACCCGTAAGCGGATGAATCGCCACATAAGGCGTAAGAGCCCCCTTTTTCTCGGCACGGTCAATAATCTCCTGGGCAGTACCCATACGGCTGGCCTCGGCAATAAAGGCAGCAATCTCAGGGCTCGTTTCAGCAGCTTTCTTAGCCAAAGGGTGCTCTGGAGCCACAGCACAAAAAGTCGCACCATAAAGGGTATCAGGCCGTGTAGAAAAAACGGTAAGGGGGTCAAGCGCCGCACCCGCCTCATCCTGTACCGTAAAATCAAACTTCATCCCTTGGGATTTTCCAATCCAGTTGACCTGCATGGTTTTCACACGGTCAGGCCAGCCGGGCAGGGTGGTAAGGTCATCAAGCAGGGCATCGGCATAATGGGTGATTTTCAAAAACCATTGAGAAAGAAGCTTGCGCTCCACAGGCGCACCGCTGCGCCAGCCCTTACCATCCACAACCTGCTCGTTAGCAAGCACGGTTTGGTCTATAGGGTCCCAGTTGACCAACGCCTCTTTTTTATAAACAAGTCCTTTGGCAAAAAAGTCCAAAAACAGTGCCTGCTGGTGACCATAATAGCTAGGTAAGCAAGTGGTCACTTCCTTGCTCCAATCGTAACTCCAGCCAAATTTTTTCATGACAGCCTTCATCTCGGCAATGTTTTCCAGTGTCCACGTTCCTGGGTGTATACCGCGCTTGATGGCCGCATTTTCAGCAGGCAGTCCAAAACTGTCCCAGCCCATGGGGTGCATCACATTAAAACCTTGGGCGCGCTTAAAGCGGGCCAGAACATCGCCCAAAGTATAATTGCGTACATGTCCCATATGCAGCTGACCACTTGGGTAAGGAAGCATCTCAAGTACATAAAACGGCTGTTTTTCAGGGTTTACGTGGGCTTCAAAAACGTTGTTGTCAAACCAGGTTTTTTGCCAGTCAGCTTCAAGAGATGACGGGGTATAAGGAGGGATAAGTGCTGTATTCATAACGCCAAAGTGTAACGATAGCCGCCAAAAAAACAAGCCCCAAAGGGCCTGTAAAAGAAAAAGAGACTTTATTCCTTGTTAAGGGCACTCACTTTATAAGCACGTGCTTTGGTAAGGATAATGTCTTCAAGCTGGCGCGCCGTGGCCGCATCGCTCTGCACATTTTGCCAAACGCCATTGTCTTTGGTACGCTTAAACAGCGTAATCTTAAGGGCTTCAGGGGTAAGTTTCTGGCCTGTAATGAGGATATTCAGCTTAATCTGCTCATCAGTACGGGAGGGGTTGGTGTACCAATCCGTTACCACAACACCACCGGTGCTATCGGCTTGAATAAGGGGCATAAAGCTCACGGTATCAAGGGTGGCTTTCCACAGGTAGGCATTCACACCCAGCTCAGGAACATCACGACTGAACAATCCGCCGCTGCCGTCACGGTTTTTAAACGCATCCAGAATGTTACCGCTCTCGCCAGAAAAGAGACCAGGCCCTTTAGGCATATCGGTAGGGTTTACAGGAGCCGGTTTAACATCAACACCAGAGCAGGCCACAAGGAAGGTTGCGGCGAAAAGAGCGTTAAGCGCGAAGAAGCGAGACATGGATACGTTTTTTCCTTTGTTGCGGGCCTCACCATAGCGGGGATAAGAAAGTTTGTCTATCACCCATAGCAAAAGGCCGCCATAGGCGGCCGTTTGCTTTAGGTAAGGTTTAAGCGTTAGCTTAAAACTTCACGCGCATGTTCACGCCGTACAGGCTAACATCTTCCGTGGTCAGAGCAGTCCGATCAAGGTCGAAGTTACGGTACAGAGCAGCCAAGCTGATGCCGTTACCCAGGTTGTACTGAGCACCAAGACCCATGGTGGTCAGGTCGTCAGAACGGGTACCAACATTGTTGTAGTCTTTCGACACACCGTAGTCAGCAGCCACTTCGTAGGCATCCCAGGCATAACCAACTTTGGCATACCAGGCGCTAGGTTCTTCGACAGCAGCTGCTTTGTTACCCAGGCTTTGGGTTGTGTAAGCAACGGTACCGGCGATACCGGAAGTGTGTTTGGCAGAGACGCTGGCAGCAACTTCAGTGTCAACGCGGTTAGCCACGTTCTGGTTGCTGTCATTGTTCATGTGCACACCGGCAGCAGCAGCGACAGTAAAGTCGTTCATGCCACCTTCGTAGAACACGCTGGCGTCCATATCACCACCTTGGGCGATAGCGGCACGACCTTGGAAGCCGGCCACGATTGGGCTGTCATAGCGAACGCTGTTAGAGCGGCTGGGAAGACCAAAAGTAGATCCACCAACAGTCACACCGGAAGCAGCACCTGTGCTGGTTGCAAACTGAATGCCACCACCAATGTCGCTGTTTTCGCTGTTCATAACGTCACCAACACCGGCCAGGTCTTGGCCAATAACGCCATCAATGGCGGTGCTTTGACGACCAACATACACACCACCGAAGTTACCGGACATACCAACGCGGGCTTGACGCTCGGTCATGGTTGCAGCGGCACCATCAGTTACTTGGTTGTTAGCGGCGGTAAAATCCTTGCTGAAGTTGTTAGAAGGGTTACCTTGCATTTCGGCTTCGTAAAGCACAGAAGCGGTCAGGCCATTGTCCAAAGCTTGGGCACCTTTAAGGCCAAAGCGGCTGGAGCTCATGTCATTGTCCACGACGACGAAGTTAGTATCGGCGCCGTCATCAAAAGCAAAAACGCCCTTGTTAACCTGGCCGTACAGTTCAACGTCCACGGCGGACGCAGTAGCGGCCACGAACGCGAGAGCAGTCGTTGCCAGAAGGGTTTTGTTCATAGTTCCCTATCCTTTTTTGTTTATCACGCCACGGACTTATCTGCCCTTGGGTAGGGGTAAACTACGTACCCTTTACCAGCAGGTCAAGATTTTTTGTGGCATTGGCGTAGGGGGTGTGGGCTTTAAATCACAGAGTGTGACATAAGCTCCCACCTACGTGCCCGTATTTGGCCTCTACCTTGATTCTTTGTCAAGATATACAGCTTACAACGCCTATCGTTTTTTCTCCCGATATAAGGAAGAGAATCCAAAAAGGTGTTTAAAAACAAAATGTTATATAAAAGCGCCCCTTGAGTTTGTAAAACGACCTTAAATGTCCATTCTGGAGGCAGAAGACGTACCGATGCGTTTAAGCAGGCCAGAAAGCTCATCCGTAGAGTCAAAGAAGATGCGCACACTCCCTCCCCCTGTCTGGTCTTTTTGGCGTATGGCAACCTTAAGGCCCACGCGCTCCTGCATCAGTTGTTCAAGGGCAGAAAGTTTGGGGTCATTCGTGCGGCGGGTCTTTGCGGTCTGGTTGGGGCGCACAAGGTGGCGCACAAGGTCTTCGGTCTCTCGCACACTCATCTGGTCTTTAATTACTTTGTTGGCAGCTTTAAGCTGCAAGTCAGCATCATCACTCAAGGCAAGGAGGGCGCGCGCATGCCCCATAGAGAGCAAACCTTTATTTACGCAATCCTTAATTTTATCAGGCAATCCCAGCAGACGAAGAAGATTGGTGATATGAGAGCGGCTTTTCCCGGTCACGCGGGCCATGTCTTCATGGGTGTAATGGAATTCGTTCACAAGCCGTAAATAGCCGGCCGCCTCTTCCAAGGGGTTGAGGTCGGATCGTTGAACGTTTTCAACAAGGGCCACTTCCAAAGCTTTGCCGTCATCAAGGGGGCGCACGATAACAGGAACAGACGTCAGCCCCGCAATTTTGGCCGCACGCCAGCGGCGCTCGCCACCAATAATCTCAAACTTACCCTCTTGTCCTGGTGCCGGCCGCACTAATAAAGGTTGCAGAACACCTTGGGCTTTAATAGAGCTCGCAAGGGCCTCAAGCGCAGTAGGCTCAAAATAACGACGCGGCTGAACAGAGGATGGGATAAGGGCGTCGAGAGAAACCTCCGTCTCACCCTTGGCAGGCGTTATGGCGGGTGTGGAGGAAACAGCTGCCGCAGCGGAGTCATCCAAAAGCGCGCTAAGGCCTCGGCCCAAACCCTTGGGGGCTGTCTGTGGTTTGGAGGGCATGGCCACAGTGTTTAAAGGAGAGGGGGTGGAGTCTTGGGTCATCGAGGGTTTCTTTCTTCTTTTACTATATAAAGGTACAAACTAGGCAGCTCGGGGTGTTGCCGCAGGCTGAGAGAGGCGCTGGATCAATTCTGCCGCCAATCGGATATAAGCCTGAGACCCCGCAGATTTAACATCATAAATCAGGCCGGGCGCCCCATGAGACGGAGCCTCGGAGAGACGAACATTCCGGGGGATAAGGACATCAAAGACCTGGTGACCAAGGTGCTGACGAACATCATGGACAACCTGATTTGCAAGGTTGTTCCGTTTGTCATACATGGTCAGCAGGACACCTAAAATCTCAAGGCGGGGGTTAAGGTTCTTTTTCACAAGCTCAAGGGTTTTGAAAAGCTGGGAAAGTCCTTCCATGGCAAAAAATTCACATTGAAGAGGAATGAGCACATCCGTAGAAGCCACAAGGGCGTTAATGGTCAGCAAACCTAAAGAGGGAGGACAATCAATAAAAACGTAGTCAAAAGCGTTTTGAGCCTCTGCGAGCGCCTCCTTCAAGCGCGTCTCGCGCGCCATGGCGGGCACAAGCTCTACTTCGGCACCAGAGAGGTGGATGGTGGAGGGCACAATAGAAAGTCCCGGCACCTGTGTCGGCACAATAGAGTCTTCCAAAGAGGATTCGTTCATAACAAGAGAGTAAGATGAGTGGGCAAGCCCGCGCTTGTCGATACCAAATCCTGTCGTCGTGTTTCCTTGGGGGTCAAAATCAACAACGAGAACGCGGTGGCCGCAGGCCGCCATCGCTGTCGCGAGATTAACGGCAGTGGTTGTCTTTCCAACACCGCCTTTTTGGTTGGATAAGGCAATAATTCTAGCTGGCATTGTCGCGCATTCTCCCCTGGTTATCCCCAGATAAGCCTATCTTACAGGCAGTCAAAACCTAGGTTTTCTGCGTGTATGCCGCACCATGGTGAAAGTTTGGGCGGTTGTATCCGTTCCACATGGAACGGTTCAGGCTGCTGTTTAGCTCTGGGCGTCCGGGCGGATGGTTAGCACCACGCCCAACGCATCCGTTATACTCTTGTCAGCAGATATTGTCATGTTTTTGGCGGGCGGATAAGCCTCTATTTCTGTTAGATATGCCTGCCCTTTAAGCAACAACCAATACCCCTTAGGGGCGAGCAAAGGTTGAGTAAGCGGAAGCAAATCACTCAAGGCTGCAACAGCGCGAGCCGTCACAATATCAAAGCTTTTTTCAGGGAGAGTAGCGCAATCATCTGCACATATAGCGATATTAGATAAGCCTATGTTTTGTTTGACGATTTTTAGAAAGCTGGCTTTCTTCGCAATGCGTTCACAAAGGGTGAAATGCAGGTGCGGGCAGAGTATGGCAAGCACCATTCCTGGTAAACCGGCCCCTGTTCCCACGTCCAAAACGTGGCGAGGAGAGTCCAGCTCCTCCGTTTCCATCGCCGTAGGAAGATGCGGCACAATCTGCGCGCTATCCCAAATGTGTCTCGCCAGGGCATCGGGGGTCGTGCTTCGCCCAATCAGGTTGTGCGTTGTATTCCATTTAAGGAGGAGCGCCGTATAAGCTTCCAGTTGTTCCATCTGGGTGGGTGTCGGGTGGGGGAGAGTCTCTGGCCAAAGCATAAAAGGGTCATAGCGCGTAGATGAAAAGCTGGCAAGAGCCGCTTGATTTCGCAGAAATTTAAAAAGATATGTAAGCGCTTACACACCTAAAAAGTGCAGCTTTTCTGGGCATTTTAGAAAAGGCCTCAGAGAGGCCTTGACGTTATTTAAGGGTGCTGTCCCCCAAAGGGTCGGGGGCTTGGGTGGTATAAGATCGGCTGCCAACAGTCAGGCGTCCCTGCCCTGCCGTGCCGTAGGCGCTGGCGGGGGCGCCGGCTTCCTGGTTGTTGTCAGGGTTTTCAATGGTCAGGTAGTCATGCACTTGGCGCACACCTTTCGTGGTGCGTAAAATATGAAGCACATGTTCGTGTTCTTCTGCACTGCTCACGGTACCAATCACATAAACGTGGCCGTTCACAACGCTTAAAAGGTAGTTAAGGGGGTAGGCATCCTTGGCAGCCAGCAGCCGGGGCTGAAGCTGGGCAGAGACCCACGTGTCCGAGGCCTTTTGTTTAAGAGAGTAGCTACTTCCCACAAACAGTTCATTATAAATCTTTTTCACACTGGGTGTCGCGCGCACAATGTTAAGCACACGCTCGCCTTCGTCTGTGGTGGGCACCACACCGGTGAGCAAAACATCCCCATAAAACACATCAATACCAATCTGGGTAAGATAAGCGGTGTTGGTCTGGGTCAGTCTGTCTTTAATAGAAACCTTGATTTTTGTATCTTCGGCCGTTTGGGTTACGGGGCGGTCTTGCAGGCCTATATAGCCTGCCGTTGCGGCGCCACCCATAATAACAGGCGCGCAGCCGGTGGCGGTAAGGGCCGTCGCACCCAGCAAAACAGAGCGGAGAAAAGAAGAAGACAAAAGAGGAGACATGGTAAAGGAAACTTTCTTGATATTGAGAGGGAGCGTAAGCACAATCCCGCGTTTTGTCTAGCCGGTTTACCTCATGTCGGGGATATGTTTGATAAAAGGGTAGGCCTTAAAAAGAAGGAGGGCGTCAATGCGTATCGTGCTCGTGGGGAAGAAGGAGGCAAGGGCGCGTGCCTCTGTCTGGAGCCTTCTCAGCTGGGCGGGCCCCAAGGCAAAACTGGCGTGCAAGGCATCCTGGCGATATTTCACTTCTACAAGCACAAGGTGGTGGCCGCGCCGTACCAGCAGGTCGGTTTGGGCCAAAGGGCGTCGCTTGGGGCGGGCTACAGGGCGGTAGCCGCGGCTCATCAGGTAAAGCAGGGCAAGCTTTTCGGCAAAAACCCCTTTAAGCTTAAGCATGTTAATGCCACGGGCAGTCCGCTTGGAGGTGCCGTGTTGGGGTGGTAACGTGCGAGACATAATAAAACCATAACAGGCAGGAAAGTCTTGGCAATGCATAAAAAGGGATACGTGGCCGCAGTGGCGCTGGGGGTGTGGTCAGGGATTGCCCCGGCTCTGCCGGTTGTGGCGCAATCAGGGTACGAGGTTGGGGTCGTTCGCGGTCAGCTGGAAAGGGCCGCCGCCGCCGTTTCACGGGGAAGATATGCCGAAGCGGTAGAAATTTACAGGGTTTTGGTCAATCAGGGGACAGAGGGCGAAAAAGGCCAGTCTCGTCTTGGCCTCGCAGCGGCCTTAAGCCAAATGGGAGAAGACGAGCAAGCCCTGCGGGTGCTGGAAGGTACCGTGGCGGATAGAACCCCCTTGGGGCAAGAGGTTGCCGCGCTCAGGGGTCGTCTTGTTCTCCAGCTGGCAGAGAAAGCCCTTCATACCAAGGGGGCAGAAGAAGCGCGCCGCTGGCTTGTACAGTATGCCCGCCTGGCCGATGCACCGGATAGGTATCGTTATACACGTCTTATGGCCGTAACAGATACCTATGCTCCCGTGCAGGAGGCCTTTCTTAAGGTGGGGGTTCTCCTCCCTGTCACAGGGCCCCTCGCCACATTGGGGAGCGATCTTATGGATGCGCTCAGTCTCGCCGTGCTGGAGGAAGGCTTGTGGCCAGGCACACACGTAGAGCTTAAGGTTTACGATGTGGGGAGTGTTTCCGCCCAGCAGGCAGCGCTTATGGCGCTTAATGATGGGGTGGGCCTCATTGTCGGCCCGCTGGAAAGTAAAAACGTGGTTGCCGTGGCCGGGCTTGCAAAAAGCGCAGGCGTGCCGGTCGTAGGGTTTTCAACAGATAAAGCCGCCGCAGGCGGAGGGGCGTGGCTTGCGGGGTATTTGGCAGCCGAGCAAGGCCATCAGGTGGCCGATTATGCGGCACAGGCAGGGCACGAGCGTGTTGCGGCTCTGGTGCCAAGCAATACGTACGGGTACGAGCTTTACGATGCCTTTAAGGCCCGCGCAGGGGTCGAAGGCGTAGAGATTACAAAAACGGTTTTTTATAATCCGGAAAATGTGGATCTTGGCGCCAGTCTGCGCTCTTTAGTGGGAGACGGTACCTCTCCCCTGCCCTTTAGCGCCCTCTTCGTGCCTACAGGCGCGGCCAATCTGCCGCTTGTCGCCAGTCAGCTGGAGGTTCGGGGTGTCGCCGCAGGAGAGATGGTGTATCTCGGCACGGCACTCTGGCAGGATGCAGGGCTTCTCTCGCCCAGCGTCCTTCCCACGGTGCGGGGGGCAACATTTGCCGTTCCGCCAAGGAGCACAAAGTTTGAGACGGCGTTTAACGAAGCCTATGGCCGCGCGCCGCTTGGTTTGTCGCTTGTTGCCTATACAGTCGGCGAAGTTCTGGAAGAGCTCGCATTTGAGCACACACGAACGGGGCAAAGCCTTCAGGAGATTCTGGTACGGCCGGAAGGCTTTTATGCCGAGGGCGGCTACCTGAGATTTCTCCCGAACGGAGAAAACGTACGGGGGCTGAGCATCGTCAAAATAGGCGCCGCTCAGTTTGAGGAAGTGGTGCGTGGTCTCCCCCTCGCGCCCGTGCCCCTGCCGGATAATCTTCTTCCCGCCACTGTTGGCCGGGGCTGGTTCTGGTAAAAGGGCTTTGTAAAAATGCTAACGGCCCCCGTCTCAGGGGGCCGTTTAGCGTCGCGTGCAGTGGCCTTTTGTCAGCCGTTGTCTCGCCATCCTGCCATCATGGCAAACATAACCCAGGTTGCCAGGCTTCCGCCTAGTAGAGAGAAAAGCTCTTTCGGCGTCATTGTATGAGGCACAAAGGGGTGTGCAGCCGCCAGAAAAAGCACAAAAACGGGTAGAAAGACCAGAATGGCAGCAATCAAAGGCCCTGTACCTTTCCAGCCATGGCGAGCAAACTCAAGCAGTTTCAGGCCGGTCAGCGTCAGCCAGACGCCCGCCAGGGCGAGTGTGAAAACCCAGAAGGCGCCCATCCAGAAGGAGGGTGTGTTGACCTCCGCCGTACGAAATATCTGGTTCACACCCCAGCAGGAAAGGGCCAGATAAAGGGCAATTGCAACGATGCGCAGGCTATGCGAGCCCACAATCTTTGTCATGGTAGGGCCTCCGTTGTTTTGAGGGGATTTGGCAAAAGGACCAGAAGTACAAGAGCCAAAAGGCTGGTTCCCGCAAAGCCAAGCGCCAGCTCAACACTCGGTGGCGCATACCCCCAAGCTATGTACGTGGCGCCGCCACAGAGAGCGGCCGTTAAGACATAGCGGTGGGCAGCATGCAGATAGCCCCTCAGCGACCATTTTTTCCCTCCCCCGACATACAGACAGACGGAAAAGAATAATGGCCATAAAGGGGCGATGGCAATAAAGGTATTCATGTCAGAGCCGCCCCCACGGGTAGAGTTGAAAATAAGGCCAAAAGCGAGCATCAGCGTGGCCTCAATGGAGATGAATCCAATCCATCCGGAAAGGAGAAGGTTTTTAGGTGTCTCATTCATGGCAAAAGCTCCTTTAAGTCTCGCCGATAAGTGTCCGCGTCTTTCTAAACCATGAAACAGGATCGTGCAACAGTTTCACGTGATACATAAACATAGGCCAAAAAATAATGTTCCACAAAGGCCCGCGTCTCGTGCTTGACATCATCCCCTCTTCGCACCATCATAAAAAATGAAGGCGGCGTAAAAAGCGATAGCTTGTCAAAAACGAGCGCGCTAAATCCAAAAATTGCCCCGCTCTCAGCTGTTGGCACACATACCACAGTTGTTTTTGCCTGTTGTGCCAATGAAACGCGTTTCACGGCCTCAAAATCACAAAAATATCTATATGAATAAAAAAAGCTTTTCTTTGAAAAAGTACTTACTTACAGATAAGCCACTGTTTTATATAAAGACACATCGAAAATTATATTGCACCGCACAAAAATATTTTTAATGAGCAGTGCCTAAAGCAAAAATCAAAAAACGGCAGAAAATATGGCAAAAAAGTGCGCCATTTAAGTAACAGGGGTATCTAAGTGTACACAAAAAGAAAAAGGGCCGTATAAAATGATATGATCCCGAGGTCTGCCCGCCACCGCCCCCGTTTAAAGGGCGATAAGAATCTCCCGCAGCAAGCTATCGAGCAATCCCCATCCGGCCGAGGTCAGGCAAACATGCGTACGGCTTTGTCGGATCATCCCCAAACGGACAAATCTATCCAAGGCTTTGAAATCTAATGAGTCTTCGCAGGCGGCCCGTCCAAAGCGTTTTTCTATGTCTTCCATATTAACGCCTTCTGCAAGGCGTAATCCCATCATAAAGGCCTCCTGCGCAGTCGAGGGGAGTGTGAGAGGGGTGGATGATCCCGCCCAAAAAGCCTTTTCCTCTATATTTTCCATATACTTAGTTGGCATTTTAAGGCGTGTCGTGGCGCACCACTCGCCGTTAATAAGGGCGCGCCCGTGCGCGCCGGCCCCCACACCTATATAAGGTTGGTATCGCCACACATGCAGATTATGGCGACACGCATGTCCGGGCCGTGCAAAGTTAGAAGTTTCGTAGTTTTCAAAGCCGCGCTCGCGCAAAATTGTCTGGGTGGCTTCAAAAAAATCCGCCTGGGCATCATTCTCCAGGGGGTGCCACAACCCCCGCGCTACCTGAGAGTAAAAGGCTGTTTGCATTTCAATCGTCAGTTGATACGCCGAGAGGTGGGAGATGCCCATCTCAGCCAAGCGGGTAAGGTCGTCTCTCCATACGCCCAGCTTTTGGTAAGGGAGTCCATACATAACATCGGCATTCACGTGTCCGTCCATGGCGTGCACGGCATGAGAGAGTGTTTCAAGGGCTTGGGCAGCATTGTGCTCTCGCCCCAGAAAAGAAAGGTCGTCATCGCGCAGTCCTTGTACGCCAACACTTACACGGTTAACGCCCGCACTCGCCAGGCCAGAGAAAAGCGTTTTGCTGCTGCTGGTAGGGTTGCACTCCACAGTAATTTCCGTTTCAGGTAAAACGCCCCATGTCTTATGGGCATGAGAGATAAGTCGCGCCAACTGGTCGGGCTTCATAAGGCTTGGGGTGCCTCCGCCAAAGAAAATGCTCACAAGGTTTCCCGTGATACCTTGGTCTTGCCACAAGGTCATGTCGGCCATAACGGCGCGTAAATATCTTTCCGCCATGTCGTCATCCACAGGGGCACCGTTTGGTGTTGCATGAGAATTAAAGTCGCAGTAGGGGCATTTCTTGAGGCACCACGGCCAGTGGATGTAAAGGGCAAGGGGGGAGGGTGCCGCCGGGAGAGAAATTTCGTTCATACGTAAAAGGGGTCATACGCGCGTCAGTGTCATTTTACAAGTCGCAGATACGAAGGAGGTCTTTTTTCTCGATATGTCCAGCAGACAGGTGTCCGTAGATAAAATGGGGTGGACGTCTGTCGGAGGGCATCTGTGAGGTGTTTCAAGAAGGGGGCGGGCAGGCTGGGTTGTTTTTTTATAAAATCACGATGAAACGCAAAAATGGGTAAAAAAAGCTCAAGGGCCTCTTGGGAGCCGTTAAAATCGTTTTTGCTAAAAAATAATAGCGTTTATCATTGGGGGGTGCAAAAAGGGCTTTAAAACGCCCGAGAGATGCAACTCGGGGAGGTGGGGGCGTGTAAGAAAGTGTTTACATATAATGCCATTTTAACCCCCCTGTGTCACATGAAACACAGAATGCTCGTTTTGAGAGGAAAGTGCAAAAAAGAGGGGGAAGGATAGACAAAGAGGTTTCAAAAAAGGGTGGGGTGCAAAAATCGCACAAAATAGCATTTTGTGTTGCCTAAAAAACAGGCACGCCTAAAGCTAAGGGAATGAAAACTATGAAAGCTAGCATACGAACGGGTATAGAAAGTGTAGACCCACCTTTAAAAAATACACATTCCAGGAAGGGTGTGAGGAGGTTTTTTTATAAAGAAAGAGAGAGAAGTGTCGTGTGCAGTCCAAAAAGCCCTGTGGGGGGCTTGTGAAGGAAGTTTTATACAAAAACGCCCAGAAAATAAGGGGAAAGGGTGGGGGCGATGGACGGAGTAGAGGTGGAGAGATGAAAATTAAAAAAGTTTTAAAAAAGGAGAAAAAATCCCTCCAACAAAGGAGGGAAGAGGGCGTTTCACGGGGTGAAGAAAAGCAGTTAGGACGATAGCACCTGTTGCTGCAAAGCCATAAGTTGCTTGCACCCGATAAGGGCAAGGCGCTGCATTTCGGCGGTTTCACTGGCGGTTATGGGTCTTTGCTCGGCGCTAATCTGCAACTCTATCCAGTGCTCGGCACAAGAGAGAACAAAGTTGCCATCTGCGTGTGTATTGGCATCCTCAGCATAGTCCATATCCAGCACAATGCCTGCTGGGGTAATGCCGCAGCTTATGGCGGCAATTTGAGATTGAAGGGCGCCGGGTTTTATTTTTCCATCCTTTTCAAGCGAGGAAATGGCAAGGGCAAGGGCCACATAGGCGCCCGTAATAGCGGCGGTGCGTGTGCCCCCATCGGCGACCATAACGTCGCAGTCCAGCCAAATGGTGTAGCCATCCAGCAGCTCAAGGTTAACCACGCTGCGTAAACTACGGCCAATCAACCGTTGAATTTCAATGGTGCGGCCTTCTTGTTTGCCTCGGGTAGCCTCACGGTCTTTGCGTTCATGCGTGGCGCGGGGCAGCATGCCGTACTCAGCTGTTACCCAGCCACGTTTCTGGCCTCTCATCCACATAGGGGTTTTGCGCTGAACACTGGCCGTGCAAAGCACTTCCGTGGCGCCAAATTTCGCAAGGCAGCTCCCCTCTGCATAGGGGTTTACGTGGGTTGTAAGGCTTATATCTCTCATCTGGTCGCAAGCCCGGTTGTCAGGGCGTGCAGGAGGGGCAGAAGGTGGTGTCGGGCTGATCATAAGGCTGTTTTCTCAAGTTGGTTGTTTATAAAAGAGGTCTAAGGGCCCGCGCCGGGCGCGTCAACATAAAGGGCTATAAAAAACATTATGAGGAGGGCTGGGTACGCACCCAGGTAAGGATATCATTAAGGTGGTCGGCAGGCTTAACCTTGGGCCATACCATGCGTATAACACCCGTGTTGTCGATCAGGAAGCTGGCCCGGGTCATGCCCATATAGGTGCGGCCATACATGCTTTTTTCAACCCACACGCCAAATTTCTCAGCAACCGAGTGGTCTTCATCGCTAAGCAGGCTAAAGTTAAGCCCTTCCTTGTCTTCAAATTTTTTAAGCAGGGCGGGGGCATCAGGGCTTACGCCCAATACGGTTATGTCCAGGTCTTTCAGGTCCTCCTCAGCATCACGTAAAGCGCAGGCCTGTACAGTGCATCCAGAGGTCAGTGCTTTGGGATAAAAGTATATAAGCACCCACTTACTTTTTATGTCATCTAAAGAAATCAATGAGTTATTTTGGTCTCTAAGGGATATTCCCGTAACCTTGTCGCCGATAGAAAGCATGGTGCACCTCTCTTGATTGATAAAACTGACCCCACAATAAGCACTCTTGGCCCCCAGGGCAATGCAAAAAGGGGTTTGTGCCGCTACAACAGAAGTATGAAAAAATCATCCTCCCCTGCCCTCCTCGCTCACTACCTGAAGGACCTCTCTTTAGAGCTCTCTCAGCCCCCTCTAAAAAACCCCAAAAAGGGGGAGCAAGAGCTTCAGTTCAACCTGTCCGTCCATCACAAGCCCGGGGCGGGAGATGCGCCAGACGATGTGCTCCTCGCAACACGCTTGGTTGTGTGGCACACACCTACTCAAACTCCCATTTTAGTGGCAGATCATGCGTATTTAGGCATGTTTCACAACGAAAAGGAAAAAAACGGCGCTTTGAGCAAAGAAGCCCTCCAATCATGTGCTGCTGTTTTATACGAAAAAGCGATGGAATCATTAAAGCAACACTTAGAGGCGGTAGGTCACACGCCCCCTCTTCCTAAAACATTGGAAAATATGGAAATGGCGAAAAACACATAGGTGTAAGACATACACATATAAGTCAAAAAATGCCGGCAATCGCCGGCATTTTTGTAAGCACGGGTTTCTGTTAGAGCATGCTGCGGGCAAATTGCATCACCACAGGCAAAACACCCGTACGCACAAAGGAAATCGCGATGATCACCACCAGCGGCGTCAGGTCAAGTCCGCCAATCAGGGGCACATAGGCGCGCACCTTGTCCATCACAGGCTCGGTCAGTTGGCGCAAAATACGCACGAGCGGGTTAAGGGGGTCCGGGTTGGCCCAGGCCAAAATCCAGGCGGCAATGATAATAAAGGTATAAATCAGTAGCAGGTGGCTTACAATCTGCGCGGCAGAAAGCAACGGATAACCAAGCATATACATCGGTATGTCCTTCCGGAGTTCGTTTGTCTCACGTGGTGGGTGCTAGCCAACACGCCTCATATGGGCTAAGTTCGCACAAAAGGCAAGTTCAATCAAAGCGCTTGCCCATATCGCCACCAATAAAAAAAGGAAAGTTTGTCATATGTATCTTCGTCTTTTAAGCCTCGCCCTCCTGGCCGGCACGCTCAATGCGGCAGATACCGCCTCCCCCACCACCCTCCCCGCCGGCAAAGTCGCGTGCTTTACCGTCAAGCAGTTGAGAGACTATCAATCCTACACAGATGTCGCGCCCGCCTTCGCCGAGGATATGCTCGCGCGCGCCACCTGCTTCATAAATAAAGAAGAGCAGCCCGCCGTGCTCGATGGCAGCATGGAAGGCTACACACGCTATAAGTTGCTAAGTGGTCACAAGGTCTGGGTCGCAAACGACCAGTAAGCCAGCGTAAAGCTGCGCCCCTCTTTAAAAGAGCATAGGCTCGCCCCATAATAAGAGTACAAATGATGCAAGGTACCGCTCCAGGCAAAGGCGCAAGGGCTGTCAGAGCTCTGGCATGCCTGTTAGCCCTTGGGTCGGCCTCGGTATCTCACGGGCTGGATGCCAACCTCCCCCCGGCAAACACGAACTTTTCCTTAACGGATACTCTCGGCAGCGCCAACTATCAGCAACAAGGCTCCAAGCTGAAGGATCTCGCCAATTTTGATAGCTGCCTTCAGTACAAAGTTGGTCTCGGCATGCACTGGTGCAAGGGGTTTTTTGGCATCAGGTTTCCCTCTCCATGTGTGAAATTTACCTATAACGAACCCGCTGCCGTGGTGGAAGTCACTCCGGATCATAACGGCCAGCATCTAGATACAGGTTTTAATCCGTTTAATTCTATTATGGCTGGTTCTGTCTCACCGGAAGAGAAAAAAGGCCGTCGCGGAATTCAAACAGGCAGTGGAACTTATGCCAGTCAGTATGATGAAGCCAAGGTGTATAAGGTAACGCCCGTCGCGCGCTATTTGTCATCGGGCACAGCCACGCAAGCTACGCAGTCCTTTACGTGTGGTATTTTTGGCAAACTCGGCACATTTATGAATTTTACCCAAGCCTTTAATATTAAAAATATTACCCAAGGCCTCAATCCGGCCAATCTTGGTCAGCGCATCAGCAGTGGAATAAAAAATGTCACAACCAATCTTTCCAAAAGCTTGGAAAATCTTGGCTCAGGCCTCACAGAGAGCGTATCTAACATAGGTAGCAACATCACCCAAAGCGTTAATGGTATAGGGGCCAATTTAAGCAATATTGCAGGCAGCCTCAACCCGGCAGATCTTGCCAAAGGTGCTCAAACCCTTGCCGCCAAGGCGCAAACGACCATCACCAATCAGCTTCAATCTCTGCAAAATATGGGGTCGGGCCTTGCAGGCCAGCTGGATGGGTTAGCTTCGGGTACACTCCGCTTGCAGGATCTTAATCTACAGGATCTCGGGCGAGCCGCAGGCGTTATGTCGATGCTCGGCCCCGTTATCGGAGAACTTGGCTCTATCGGGTCAGATGCGAACGCCGTCAACACAGGTGTGGGCCTTACGGCTGCGGCAGAAGCCGCCAAAACGCTCGAGGCAGGGGCCAAATCAGGCACGTTGAGCGAGCCGGAAGCCCGCGCCCTTGCGGCCTCCATAGGGTCTGCCATGCAGTTGGGGATGTCGGAGTTCGTGGCCCCCACCGATCCCATCCTTCTTCAAGGGGCAGATAACCCTCCTGCTAATGCCCGCGGGCCAAACGGAGAGCCGAACTCAGCCTTCATTCCCCATCCGCCCCAAAATCCCTATCTTAACTGGAACACCAGTATGATTGCCACCACAGGCAGTACAGAGGTCGGAGACGGTCTCGCCATCATGTCTGTCCGCCAGTTAGATGAAATGTGGGAGAAAACCACAGGCTGGCTGGATGAGGTGATCAAAAACGGAGATATGACAACGGCAGATCTGGATAATACCACCCCTGCCGAGCTTTGCACCGCCCAGTACTACCTTAAGGATATCAAGACACAGGTAGATAATCTCTACACCCGCATGACAGATAGAGACAATCCCGCCAAAGTTATCCCCGCAGCTACCTATTTAGGGGCCGTTCATCGTCAGGTCTCACCGGAGGATCAGCCAAATGCCGCCTGCCCCCTCACGCACGCAGGGTTTGTGAGCAATGGGGTGGACGATAAGGCCATGGTACTTAACTGTCACGAATATTGCTGGGATGTTCGCCGTATCGCAGGAGATACGGAAGAAAAAGTCTGTCGTATCGTGCCCAAGCCAGGTTTCGCAGGCAGCTGCTTTACCAATCCTTTAAGTAAGGAGCGGTTTGATGCGAGCGGTAAGTTTAAAGAAGATACATGGGTGGTGAGAGGGGACAGCGCCCCCGCAGGCGATAAGTTCCCCGCCTGTAACGGCCATATCCCGGCAGAAGTGGCCGATGGTCGCCTGGGCACTCAAATCCAGGGAGAGCGCTACGATGCCTCTAAAGATCATTTCAAGCAGATCAATGCCCGCCTCCGCAATCAGTATGCGCAGGATATTGCGGCTCGCAAACCAGGCCTCATATCCCTTCAGGCCAAGGTGGATGGGTATATTAAAACGCAAGGCGGTACCTGCGATGAGCTGGGCAGCCCCACAGGCCCGTGGGCAGAAGCAAGTAACACGCGGCGCCCGGGCAGCAGTCAGGTTGCAGGCGTCATGGAGCGGATGAGTGACGCCCAGTCCGCGATCAACCAAAGCGCCTTTTTGGGCGGCGTCCCTCTTCAGCCTACGTTTTTAAGGGGCACAGCCCTCCCCTCGGCCGGCAGCATGCTCACCATGATGGATGGAATGATGCGCGGCGGCGTTCAAAACATGGTAGCAGGGCGGGTGAATGCAATTGTCCCCACGGGCGTCCTCCCCATGGTGTATAACAGCAGCAACGGCGGGGCAGTGCCCCACCCTTCTGCCAGCGGGATGATCGGCAAGCTGGGGAATAATATTATGGCCGCAGGCTCAGGCATGGCCTATAGCGCCCTGTGTGCAGGTAAATCAGCCCTTACAGATATTGGGATAGCGCCAACGGCGGCCACGAGCAGTATCTTTAATCTGTCCAGTAAAGTCTGTATTGGCAGCTTAGGCCTTCGCCACCCGGAAACAGGCCACACCTTTGGTCAAAACACTCAAAAGAACCAAAAATTGGTGGCTTTCCGCTTCTTGGGAATCGCTGAAGATATGAAGGCTGTGCCCAAGTGCAGCCCGAAAGATCCAAACTGTGCCGATGGTCTCGCCCTCTTTAATAAGGACTATCCCCAAAACTACACAAACGATGATTATAGTAAGGCGTTAACGCCCGTTGGCACCGTGCGCTCGGGCCGCCACAACGGCTCAGGTTGTTATAAAACAGGCACCATGGATCCCAGAGTGGATTCACGGGGTGAAAAACTTCTCCCGCTGGCAGAAAACCTGGGCGATGGTATTAAAGGCCTTAATCCTCTCACCGCCTCGGCCAGTTATGGTAAAGGCCACCAGATTCTCACCTCATGGACAGGTACCCAGTGCTGTGTCCCCATCTTCTGCCCCACCAACGTCCGGAGGGATTACCCATGATCTTGAAACCCCAAAAACAAGAAAAGACAAAAATCAGGGCTGAAAAGATTATGTTAAATGGGCCGTCTCAAACAGGAGCCCCCACAGGGTGGGTAGCCAGCACGTCTGGGCAGGGTATGGGGGTCAAAGTGCTGCAAACCGCCCCTTGTCTCTCCGCACACACGCGCGGCGGGGCAAAAGGCCTGTCTCGGCAAGGGTGCCAAGGTCAAAAGGCTTCCTTAAGCGCCCAAAAATCAGGCTGCTCCCTTCCTTTCGCCTCCACGGTCGCAGAGGTCACTTCGCAGCCCCCCTTTCATCGTTTAAGGCGCGTGAGCCGCAGTCGCTTGCTCCATGTCGCAGGGGGCGCCCCACGCCGCTCTCACCCTTTGTGGGCCGCCCCAGTCCAGCTCTCTTGCGTTGCCGAGGCTATGGCTGCCGCCACTGCCACCACTCATCCTCGCCATCTTGTCGTCCCTGCTTGCGCGCCTTTATCCTTTGTTGCGGTGGCCTTGTGGGTCACGGCGGCCCTTACACCGGCCACGTCCCACGCCCAAATCCGTACCTATAATCCGGATACAGGCACAACCGGCGCCCTTCCCACGCTTTCAGGCCTCGGGGCCTCTCCCACAGTCTCGGGTGTGGCCACAGCTCCCGCCGCGCCAACTCCTGCAAAAGGGGGTGTCTCCTTTTCTTCATCTTCCGCGTCAGGGGGCGCCGCTGCCACCTCTAACGCAGTATCGGCAAATTCACCAAAAAGTAACATAAAAGGCACATCTGTTATCGGTGGCGTTCGTACGGGTGCGTCGCAAAATACCCCCCCCGCCTCTACCCCGTCTCTCCCCCCCAAAACCCCCGTCTCTAACCCCAC
>PFND01000004.1 GCA_002791805.1 Alphaproteobacteria bacterium CG_4_10_14_0_8_um_filter_53_9
CCGCGAGGCGTTTTTAGGCCAGCCTCATGAGCTGAAGGCCCGCGTTGTTTTTGGCCATACGACCTTTGATGAGCCTCTGGTAGACGATGACCGTATTGGTTTGGATACACGGGCTTATCAATCCGGAAAGCTGACCTGCGGGGTTTTTGAGGGCGCTGATGTGCGCTTTTTACAGACGGGACGCGGGCGATGACGAGCCGCTTTTTTGCCTGGGCCCTGGTAAAAGACAGACGCGATTTTGCCCCCCCGACCTCCCCTGCTTTTCCTAAACCCTTGAATGGCCGCAGCCTGATGGTAAAGCGCGCGGTGGACGTGGTGCTGAGCAGTTTGAGTTTATTTTTTTTATTGCCTGTTTTTATCCTGATTGCCCTTTTAATTAAAGCCACGAGTCGTGGCCCCGTTTTGTTTACACAGGCGCGTGCCGGCTATCATGATGAGCCGTTTCATATGCTTAAATTCCGGAGCATGCGTGACGGTGTGGCCCCCTTTTTGGATGAGAACGGAAAAGAAAAACAGGCCTCTAAAAAAGACCCCCGCGTTACCCCGTTTGGCCGCTTTTTACGGCGCACAAGTTTGGATGAAATACCCCAGCTTATTAACGTGTTGCGCGGCGAGATGAGCCTTGTGGGCCCCCGCCCCCATGTGCCCAGCCACAACCGCTACTACGAAGAGATGATTGACCGCTATGCCAGCCGCCACAAAATGCGCCCCGGCATGACAGGCTGGGCCCAGCTGAACGGCCTGCGCGGCGAAACCGACACCGTGGATAAAATGGCCAGACGCGTGGCATGTGATATCTGGTATGCCGAAAACTGGAGTTTGCTGCTGGATATGCGCATTTTGCTGCTGACGCCGCTGGTGGTGCTTTTTCAGCGAGGGGCTTATTAAACGCAAACCGCCGCCCCTTGTGAACCAAGGGGCGGCGGTTTGTTACGCGGCGGCCTGCCGAAGTTATGCGGCCTGTTTCTCTTTTTGCCGGGCGAAGCGTTCCAGAAAGAGGCTTGGATCTTCGTAGACTGGATAGCCCGCTTTTATATCCGCTTCTCTCTCATCAAAGAGCGCCAAAAGAGTATTGCGCGCTGAGAAGTAGGCAATGCCGCCAAAGCATCCAAACCGATAGCCGTCCATGAGTATTTTTTCCATAACGGAATATTCTTCTGGCGGGACGACCCGGATCGTCTCCAAGGAAAGGCTGTACCTCTCTGTAAAGCCCTTTGGTGTGACGAAATCTATCGCTCCTTGCTCACTTTTTGCATCATCATAGATACGTGAGCACGTGCGGTTATGCCGCAGGCCGCGTGTGCCTTTGGGGAAGGTGATATCCACCTTTGTGCCATCGTAGCTCCAGATTTCGATGTTTGTGAGAGCTTCGACGAGTTCCACTGCCGGGCGATCTGCACGCGGGAGATGGCGCGGGGGCAAGTAGGTGTTGACAGGTGTACCCATCATGCTGGAATTCCTTTTCAAAACGAGAAGATGGTTCGCCCTTGATGCCGGGCCGGCAATGCTTATAACAGGCTACTTTGTATGCTTATTTGGGTTTTTTGACAAGAGGACATGAAGAAGGCGCCCCGAGAGGCGCCTTTTTGTTTCAAACGGAGGCCCTTCAGATGAAGAGCATTGCGCCGACCATAATGAAGGCGGCGGCGATGAGCAGAGCGTTAAGCCCTTGCGTATAAGCCATTTGGTTTCCTCCCCTAGTGGCTCGTTTAGTTTCGAAGTTATTTTTAGCGTATCCAGCCCCCGTTGCAATATAAATATTTCTATTATCTTTCATGCATTTATTGGCATATCTTTATTTTTGTGTGCTTTTTAGGTATCACCCCCGTTATTTTGGGCAAAAAGGGTTGATTTTTGGGGGCGGATGTGGTTTACACACACCTGAATGGCGGGGTTTTTTACCCGCGCTGCTCCTTGCCGGGGGATGAACCCCCTGCTGGTAACCCAAAAGGAATAGATAAAATGTCTCTTTACGAGCTGACCTTTATTGTACGCCCCGACGTGCCCACCACTCAGGTGGAAACCGTGCTGGGCCGCGTGCAGGACTTTGTGAAAAAAGCCAAAGGTAAAGTCAACAAAACCGAGCAATGGGGCCTGCGCACCCTTGCCTACCCTATCAAAAAACACACCCGTGGTTACTACACCTATGTGGGCCTGAACATGGACGGCGACGCCATCCGTGATCTGGAGCGTCAACTGGAGCTTTCTGACGATGTTATCCGTTACTTGACGGTGGCTATTGATGAGCTCTCCAAAGAGCCGACCCAGATGATGAAGGCGAAAAACCGCGCGGCGGTTGAAGAAGACTTCTCCCTGTAAACGACACACATAAAGGATTAAGACTATGGCTATGGAAAACCCCACAAAAGGTCGTAAACGCCGCGAAGACGGTGACCGCCCCGAGCGCGACCGGTTTGCAAACGACCGCTACACCCCCAAACTTCTGGGTAAATCTTACTTTCAGCGCAAAAAAGGTTGCCCCTTTTCTGGCCCGAAAGCCCCGAAAATTGACTACAAAGACGTGCGCCTTCTCCAGCGTTATGTGAGCGAATACGGCAAAATTTTGCCCCGCCACCTCTCTGGCGTATGCGCCGGCAAACAACGCGAGCTGGCCACGGCCATCAAACGCGCCCGCATGCTGGCTTTGATGCCTTTTGCCGGTAAGCTTGATTTTGGTCGCCCCCCCCGCACCGCCGCCACCATGGCCCAGCGCCCCGGTGGACGCCCCGGCATGAACCGTAGCAGCACCCCCGCTGCTACACCCGAAACAGCCGCTGAATAAGGAGACTGACCATGAGCAACATGAATGTGATTCTGGTAGAAAGCGTACAGGGCGTCGGTTCTGTAGGCCAAGAAGTGGCTGTGAAAGCGGGTTTTGCCCGTAACTTCCTCCTGCCCCGTGAAAAGGCCGTGATTGCCAATGCCGCCAACCGCGCCAAGGTTGACGCTGACCGCAAAGAGCTGGAAGCCAAAAATGCCGAAGCTAAAAAAGCTGCGGAAAAAGAATCGGCCAAGTACAAAGACCTGACCGTGGTGATGCAAAAGCTCTCCAGCGAGACCGGCCAGCTTTACGGCAGCATTAAAGCCCGCGACATTGCGACCGAGCTTGCCGCCAAAAACCTGACCGTAGATGCCGGGCATATCCTTATCGGTAGCCCTATCCGCACTGTGGATGAGCACATTGTTAAAGTTGTGCTTCACCCTGAGGTGATTGTCTCCGTTAAGGTGATTGTGGAACGCCAAAGCAACCAGTAGTTTGCTGGATGCCTACCCAAAGGAGCTTCGGCTCCTTTTTTTGGGGTTGATTTATTTGGAGAATTTGCTAGGTTTGGAGGGTTAAACATTCCTCAGCTGGTGGTCAGGTGGGGGGATTATGGAGGACATACATACATGGCCGTTTCATCCAAACATCGGGAGCTTTCTCCCGCAAAAAAAGCCAAACGTCTGGCTTCTCTCAATAGCCAGCATGCCGAGGCCGATGCAGCACTGCTTGCCGAGCAAGCTCAGTTGCTCCCGGATGAGGCCAAAATCAAACGGCTGAAAGGGAAAAAGCTTGCCTGCAAGGACGAAATGGCGCGACTGGGTGGTACGACGACTGCAGCGCCGGGTGCGGGTATCGTTTCGCCTGCGGCTGAAGCTCCGGCAGCGAAGATGAGCCGCCGTCCGAATCTGCGTGTGGTTGAAGGATCGGCTCGGGCTGAATTTTCGCCTCATGCGACTAAGCCTTCCGTCGCGTATACGCGCGCGGGCGGCTGATAATCTGACATTGATTTATACGGGGTCGGAGGATTTTTCCTCCGGCCCTTTGGCGTTTTCAAGGAGTTAGCAGGCTGGGGATAGATTGGGGGTTAAAAGCTGTGGGAAGGTTGCGGGGTGTGTGCTAGCTTCTTTTTATGGTGACCGAACAAGCTGATTTGCGTAAGGAAAACCCTGCCTGGGGAGGCGGGGACGCAAGCGCCGGCACCGATGGCGGAGGAAGCGCCCGGGACTCTGATACCACTTCAGAGATGGTGGACCCTAACCTTGAGAGGCGGCCTGAGGGGGCTGCCTCTTCTTTATCTTCTTCTGTGCGCAATGTTGTTGCCTCATCTGCCCGTGCGCCGATGACGGCTGATGCCAACCGCCCCATGGCCGCCATGGCCCCCCACAGTGTGACCGCCGAGCAGGCTTTGCTGGGTTGCCTTATGGTCAACAACCGCCTTTATGACGACCTTGGCGGGGTTCTGCTTTCTTCTCATTTTTATGTGCCCTTGCATGCCGCTATTTTTGAAGCCCTTGATAAACTGATTAACCGCGGCCGCGAGGCGAACCCCATTACCCTGCGCGAACACCTGCGCGGGACGATTTATGACGACGAACAGGCTCTTCTCCCCCACCTGACAAGTATGTTTGAAAACGCGGGGTTATCCGGTGAAGTTAAGGGGTTGGCTGAAGTTATTCATACCACGTACCTTCAGCGCCAGCTGATGGTGCTGGCCGATGGCGCCCGCCAGCAGGCCCAGACCGCCCACCGCCACGATGAAGTGACCCAAGTGCTTGATGCCCTGAGTGGCGAGCTGTTTGCCCTTGCCGAGACCGGTGTGGGCACCAGCACTGTGCGCGGTTTGCGCGGGCCTTTGGTGGAAGTTATCCAGCGTGCCGAAGCCGCCAAGGCCGATGGCAGCGGGATTACGGGCGTTACCAGTGGCTTTGCCGACATTGACAGCCTGATTGGTGGCTGGCAAAAAAGCGACCTTGTGATTTTGGCCGCCCGCCCGAGTATGGGGAAAACGGCCCTTGCACTTAACCTTGCCGAGCATGCGGCGCGCAAAAAGCTTGAAGGGGGATCTAACGGTGCGGCGGTGGGCGTGTTCTCCCTCGAAATGGGTGCGGACCAGCTGGCGGCGCGTCTTCTTTCCTCCCGTGCGGGGGTGAGTGCGCACCAGCTTTCCAACGGTCAGCTTTCTTCTGCCGATTTTACCCGTATTACGGCGGCGGCGAACGACCTTGCGGAGCTTCCCCTTTATATTGATGACACACCGAACCTGAGCATTAACGCTTTGCGGAGCCGTGCGCGGCGCATGAAACGCCAATATGGTATCGGGTTTTTGATTGTCGACTACTTGCAGCTGATGCAAGGAACCGGCAAATACGGCGACGGCAACCGCGTACAGGAAGTAAGCGAAATTTCTATGGGTCTTAAACAGATTGCGCGGGAGTTGCAGATTCCGGTGATTGCGCTTTCTCAGCTCTCCCGGGCTGTGGAATCTCGGGATAACAAGCGGCCCCAGCTTTCTGACCTGAGGGAAAGTGGAAGCATTGAGCAGGATGCTGACCTTGTGGTTTTTCTCTATCGTGAAGAATATTATTTACAGCGTCAGCTGGGGGCGGACGGCGGTGACGGCGATGAGAAATCTATGAAACAACAGGAACGGCTGGAACAGGTGCGCGGCAAGGCTGAAGTTCTTTTCGGTAAAAACCGTAAAGGCCCTACGGGCGTTGTACAGCTTATGTTCCATGGGGAGACGACCACTTTCCATAACTTTGCAGGGCCACGCGCTGACCCGAGTGACTACGAATAAGCTGTGCTTTGCCTGCACTTCATGTGGGCTTTTTGAGCAACATATCGCCCCACGGATGGCCGCAAAAAGAGCAGATAAGTTTTTGGGGCGCTTGTGATTTTTACGATTTTTGTTAGGGTGCTTTCATGAGCTTTTCTGGTGCCCTTCTCTCTCCTGCGTCTTCTCTTGGGCGGGTGGTGATGACTTTTGTGCAGGAATGCGGTGCTATCTCTCTATTTTTCATGACATTTATTCGTCATACACTGGGCTTTTCTTCTATGCATGGACAGTTTGCCAAACAGGCGGAATTTGTGGGCTGGCAATCTCTCCCCATTGTTTTACTGACCGCCTTTTTTACGGGAGGTGTTCTCGCCCTGCAAAGCTACGCCGGCTTTGACAATGCTGTGCTGGCGGGTGGCCAAGTACCTAAGGTGGTGGCCCTGAGCATGCTGCGCGAGCTGGGCCCTGTGCTGGGTGCCCTTATGGTTGCCAGCCGCGTGGGCAGCGCCATGGCGGCCGAGCTTGGCACCATGCGTGTGACCGAACAGATTGATGCCCTGTACACCCTTGCGGTTAACCCTTTTAAATACCTTGTGATGCCCCGTATTCTCGCCTGTATGACCATGCTGCCCCTGCTGGTGATTTTGGCCAACCTGGTAGGGATTGTGGGTGGTTACCTTGTGAGTGTTCATATTCTTGGCCTCTCCGGCCACATGTACACCCAAAATGCTTATGCGGCGATTGGGAATGAAGATGTCATTTTAGGCCTTGTGAAAGCTGTTATTTTTGGTGCCATTATTGGCCTGATGGCGACCTTCCACGGTTACAAAGCCGGCAACGGTGCTGCGGGTGTGGGCATGGCGACAACACGGGCGGTGGTTTATGCGGCGGTGGCGATTCTTATCTCTGACTATTTTATTACTGCATGGTTTGTTTAAGGAGAGAAAATGCCTGAATCCATCACCCTTAAGAATGTCTCCAAAAGTTTTGGCAGCAACCAGGTTTTGGTGAACGCCTCTTTGGATATTCCTGCCGGCAAGACAACCGTGATTTTGGGCGGGAGCGGAAGCGGAAAATCAGTTCTTCTCAAGTGCATTCTGGGCCTTATTCATGCGGACAGCGGCCTTATCAAATTTGGAGCTGAGAGCGTTTTGGATATGGACGAACCTGCCCGCATGGCCATGATGCGCAAGCTGGGTATGCTGTTTCAATCTGGCGCTTTGTTTGACAGCATGAGCGTTTGGGAAAATGTGGCCTTTGCCCTGCTGGAAGACGGCATGAAGCCCACTGAAGCCAAAGAGATTGCCATTACGAAACTGCGCCAAGTTGGCTTGCGCTCCGCTGTGGCGGATCTCTCCCCTGCTGAGCTTTCTGGCGGAATGAAAAAGCGCGCCGCCCTTGCCCGCGCGGTTTGCCACGAGCCCAGCGTTATTTTTTATGATGAGCCGACGACAGGGCTTGACCCCATTACATCTGATGTGATTAATGACCTTATTATTCAGCTTCAGGATGAGTATAAGGCCACCAGTGTTGTGATTACCCATGACATGCACACGGCCTTTAAAATTGCGGATAAGATGGCCTTTTTGTACAAAGGTTCGTTTTTATCCGATGGCGACCCCAAAGACTTTAAAGACAGCAAAAACCCCTATGTTGCCCAGTTTGTCGCAGGAAGCGCACAGGGCCCCATTGAAGCTGCGGTTTAGGGGTAGGCAAACACATGTTTTTACGTCAAATTAACCTTCTAACGAGAACAAGGACACAGACCTCATGAGTACCCGTCAAGAAACAAAAGTTGGATTGCTTGTTATTGCAGCTCTTGCCGGGCTTGGCTTTTTGAGCATAAAGAGCGGAACTTTTGGAACCTCCCTTTCTTCTGCAGGCCGTGAGATTGCCACGACTTTTTCTGATATTGAAGGTATTAGCGTGGGCAGCCCCGTGAAAATGGCCGGTGTGGTTGTGGGTGAAGTGACTGACCTTAAACTTTTGCCCGATGGACGTGCCAAACTTGAGCTTGCCATACGCAGCGATGTTCCCCTGCCTGCGGATGTGGCGGCACAAATTACCACCAGCGGCCTTATTGGCGAGCGCTTTGTGGCGCTTGTGCCCGGCCCCCAAGGTATGACCGGCGAAGCCCCTGCCCTTGCGGCTGATGCGGCCAGTATCCCCAGCCTGGGCGGCGGTGGCAGCGGTGCCGGAGACATGGCAGGAAACTTTGGAGCTGTGAGCGAAGATTTGCAGGCCATTACATCTACCCTGCGCAAAGTGCTTGGCAATGAAGGCAATGCCGAGAAAATTCAGACCATTATTGATGGCCTCTCCACCTTCTCTGCCGGGCTTTCTACCGATGGTGACGATGTGATTTCTAACCTGAAAGAGGCAAGTGAATCTCTCAAAACGATTCTCTCCGGCAATGAAAAAGATGCCCAGGCGATGATTGGCAACTTTGGTAAAATGGCTGCCAACATGGCCCGTATTACCGACCGCCTTGAACGCGGTGAAGGCCCCCTTGGCCAAATGCTGATGGGTGATGCCAATGGTGGCAACAGCATGCTTGCCGACCTGAGCGCCAGCGCCAAAGATTTAAAAGAAGTTATGGCCAAAATTAACAGCGGCGAAGGCACCCTTGGCAAGCTTGTGAACGACCCGCAAACGGCCGAAAAGCTTGACCACGCCCTTGATACCTTTAGCCAGGTGAGCGACCGTGTTGAACAGCTGCGCACCGAAGTGGCCTTTGAAGGTTACGGCCTGACCAATGAAGACGGTGTGGGCAAAGGAACGGCCATGTTGACCCTTCAACCCCGCCCCACGCGCTTTTATGTGCTGGGTGTGACCTCTGACGGTTTCTCGGGCAAAGCCAACGACAATGGCGACCGCAACAACCCTTACTTTGCCGGCGAATTTGGCAAAGAAGCCAAATATACGGCCCAGTTTGGCCATGTTTACCAAGATGTGATGGGCAGCGGACAGGATGTGGCGGTGCGGATTGGTCTTAAAGATTCTACCGGTGGGGTGGGTGTTGATACCGCTGTACCTTTGGGACGCACGGATAAAGATGTACGCCTGAGTGCCGACCTTTACGACTTTGCCGGCACCAACACCCCCAACAGCAACAGCCCGCACCTTGACCTGAAAGCCCGTGTGGATGTGATTGGTAACACCGTTTACGGTATGGCCGGTTACGACAATGTGCTCAACAGCAATTACGGCAGCCCGTTTGTGGGTGTGGGGATGCGCTTCCAGGATGATGACCTCAAGTATATTCTGGGACAGGCCCTTTAGGCGCTTAACGACGGATGAACCAGTTTAACCTGTTCGATATTGTCTTTCTCCTTATGGCGGCTTATGCCGTTTTGGGCGCCTGCTGGCGCGGGCTGGCACGCGAGGTTTTACACACGCTTGTTTTTACTGCCCTGCTGACGGGGAGCTACTTTTACCTTGCGGCACAGGCGGCGCCTGCGACACCTGAAATGGCTGCAAAAATGCTCGTTAACTACGGTTATGTTACCCTTTCTTTCTATGTTGTCTCCTGGATTATCCTCAAAATTCTGGCCCCTGTGTTTTGGGTAGACCAGCCCGCGAGTATCCGTGAGCGTTTTTGGAGCGGAAGTTTGGCCCTTGTGAAGATTGTGGCGGCGGGCCTTGCCCTTAACTTATGGTACGCCATGCACACATCAGAAGGCCACCCCCTGCGCCTGAACATGCTGCCTGATACTTTACGGGGCTCTGTTGTGGTTCAACTTTCAGATACGACGACTCAGGAACTTCAGGTTTGGTTTGACCAGAAAACGGCGCCCCCCATTACGCCCCCTTTAACCGTGGAAGAACAGGCGCTAAGAGACCAACAACAAACGCCCGAACCCTACCGCCCCGCGATGGCTGAATAAAAAAATAACAGGCCCAAGCCTGTTATTTCTTTTTCCATGATGTTCTCCCTGAAAAGGGATTTTTTTGTGCCTTGAACACGACTTTGAGGGGCACATTCTCCCACCCGCAGGCACTGGCCAGCTGGTTACGGAGATAAGTTTGATACGTTAATGGCAGCTGCGCTGTGCGGTTACCCCAAATGGCCAGCATGGGCGGGGCCGCCATGACCTGCCGGATAAACTTGAGTTTGATAACCCCACGGCTGCTGATGGGCGGCGGATTTTTGGCAAGAAGGCTTGCCAGTGCGCGGTTAAGTTTGCCTGTGCTGATGGTTTGGCGCGATTGATGATGCACCTTGATAAGACCATCCAGCAGGGTTTTTATCCCCTTCCCCTTAGGGGCACAGATGGGAATGGCGAGCGGTTGCTTGATGTGAGAAACCCGACGGGCGAGCTGGAAATTTGTCTCCTCCAGACAACCCTCTTTATCTTCCACCAGATCCCACTTTGTAAGGGCGACGATAATTGTTTTGTTCTGGTTGAGGATAGTGGCGGCGATTTTCGTATCCTGCTCATCAAACAACTGCCATTTTCCGGCGCCGATGCTGAAGGGGGCGGCATCCACCAGCAAAAGCACCACATCTGCTTTTTCTATGCTTTCCAGCGTTTGGCCGACGGTTTTTTCTTCCAGCTCTTCTGTGATTTTGGCTTTTTTGCGCAGGCCGGGTGTATCTGTAAGGATAATTTCTTGATCTCTATAGAAAAAACGATGAGTGACGGCATCCCGTGTGAGGCCTGAAAGCGGGCCTGTCATCATCGCATCATCTCTTAAGAGCGTATTGGTGAGGGTAGATTTGCCTGTGTTGGGGCGGCCGACGATGGCAAGGCGCAAGGGCGCGGGCGGCAGAGGGGCGAGTTCTGGCGCGTCTTCATCAATCTCTATGTCATCCGGTGAGAGGGCGGAGGCCTCGGTGATCTCTTCGTCTTCTATCTCGGGCTTCGGCTCTTCGGGGGCCTCTGGCGCGAGGGGGCAATATTGTGCCAGCGCATCTTCTAGCGCGGACATGCCCATACGGTGCTCTGCCGACAGCACAATCGGATCTCCGAACCCGAGAGACTGCGTGGCGGGGATGTGATCCTCTGCCACCGACATATCGGCCTTGGTAATAATAGGAATAATGATTTTGCCCATTTTGCGCAGGCTGGCTGCCAGTTCTTCATCTGACGGGAGCGGGCCGCTGGCGCCGTCGATCACAAACAGCAGAATATCCGCCTTTTTGGCGGCTCTGATGGCTTTTTCCGTGAGATCCGCCGGTTTAACATCTGACTGTTTTTTATGAATAGCCTGGATGCGTTCCTTCGTGTGGGGGGTGGTTTCTACTCCTGCGGTATCTAACAAATTGAACACCAGCCTGCCTAATGCGGCGGGGGCGAGGCGGGCATCGCGCGTTGTTCCCGGGGCATTATGCACCACGGCCCTGCCCTCACGGCTCATGACATTGAACAGCGTGCTTTTACCTACATTGGGGCGACCAATGAGGGCGAGGGTGGGCAGAGTTGGTTTCATTGCTTTGGTATGTAGTCCACCTGCCACTTTTCCGCAAGGTTTAAGGGGCTTATCTTATTGAATGTTAGGACGTACGGGCGCTGACGTTTTTATGGCGAGGCGCACCGTTTAGGCGCGGGCGGTGATATCTGTATGAAAGTTGAGGGCGGTGAGGCCAAGTTTTTGCGTGGCGGCGTTATAGCGTTTCTCTAACGCGACATCGAATAAAATGCCTTCATCCCCCGGGAGAAGGAGCCAGCCGTTGCCGTGAAGCTCTTCCTCCAGCTGGCCTGCCGCCCAGCCTGCATAGCCCAAACAAAAGTTGAGTGCGCGCGGGCCGCGGCCGTGGGCAATATCTGTCACAATTTCGGCCGAGGCAGAAAGTGAAATGTTGCTGGCGACGCTTACCGTAGTGGGAAGGGCGTAATCTCCTGTATGAAGGACAAAGCCCCGCGTGTGCTCTACCGGGCCGCCACGGATAATCTCTGGCGCGCCAAAGCGTGCGGCCATCATCTCTTCTATCCCCATGCTTTTGGCGATTTCTCCAAACGTGATTTTTTTGAGCGGCTGGTTGACGATGACACCCATGCTGCCTTCGTCTCCGTGACTGACAAGGTAGATGAGCGCACGCTCGAACGGGGTGCCGTTAAGCTCGGCACTGGCCAGCAACATTTGACCCCGAAGAGTTGTGCTGGCCGCATTTTGCGTTTGGAAAAGGAGTTTGTCTGGCATCTTTTTTTACCTTAGCGCGGGATGGCGGCGACGGCAAGTTCATCTACCAGTTCATTTTCCGGATGGCCTGCGTGGCCTTTGACCCAGTGCCATTTTACCTGATGGGGGGCGGCGGCGGCGATGAGGTTTTCCCAGTATTCCCTGTTCTCTACGGGTTTATTCTGGCTGTTTTTCCAGCCTTTTCTTATCCAGCCCTTCACCCATTCTGTCATGCCTTTTTGGACATATTGGCTGTCTGTATAGATATCCGCCTTGCAGGGTTCCTTTAATGCCTTGAGAGCTTCGGCCGGAGAGGTCAGCTCCATACGGTTGTTGGTGGTGTGCTTAACACCTCCGCTGCCTTGCTTTTGGTGATCGTTCCACACGATGAGATAGGCCCAGCCGCCCGGGCCCGGGTTGCCTGAACAGGCACCGTCTGTATAAATCTTCACGTGCGGGAGCGCTTGTTTTTCGTCACTTTTCATGAAGCAGACACTAGCCTAATTTCTACGGGTGGGCTAGGGTGGCGCTATGGCTCGACTGGTGCAAAAAATGGCGAAAAAAGAACGTGGTGATGACCGCGTGACCAAAGCGACGAGCAAACACCTCTCCAAATCATCCCGCGCGTACCTGAACCGCCAGTTTAATGACCCGTATGTTCTGCGCGCTAAAGAAGAAGGCTACCGCAGCAGAGCGGCTTTTAAGCTTTTGGAAATTCAGGAAAAATATCATGTTTTAGACGACGTTGACGTGGTGGTTGACCTTGGGTGTGCGCCTGGAAGCTGGTGTCAGGTGGTGCAGAGTATCCGCCCGAAGGTGAAGATTATCGGGATGGATTTGCTGGAAACCGACCCGCTGGAAGGATGCGTTTTTTTACAAAACGACTTCTCTTCTGATGAGGGGCTTGATGAACTTATGGCCCACTTGCCCAAGGATACTGCCATTGACGTGGTGATGAGCGACCTTGCTGCCAACACCATGGGACACCGCGAGACGGATGGCCTGCGCACCCAGGCTTTGGTGGAGCTGGCTGCTATTTTTGCCCGCGAAAACCTGAAGATTGGCGGCCACTTTGTGACCAAGATGTTTATGCATGGCGGTGAAAAGGCCTTTGCTTTAGACTTGCAAAAAGTATTTGAGAAAGTGCACTTTTTAAAGCCCTCCAGCAGCAGAAAAGACAGCCGAGAGATTTTTCTGGTGGCCAAAGGATATTTGGGTGAAGCGAAAAAAGGACGATAGCATGGCGCTTTTGGATGTTCGGAACCTTAATATTTACACCAGCGATAACAAACATCTAGTTAAAGACGTTTCCTTTTTTGTTGAAGAAGGTGAGTGCCTTGCGGTGGTGGGTGAAAGTGGCAGCGGCAAGACATTGACGGCGCTTTCTCTTATGAATTTACTGGGTGAGGGGCTGCGGGTAGGCGGCGGGGACAAGGCGGACAAACCTGGGGTACGCCACGAACAAAAAGAGAGCAAGCGCCAGGCAGGAGACGGGCATGCGGCGGGGGGAGACGCCTCTGTTTACTTTAACGGCACCGAAATTTTAGGTTTGGAGGGTGCTGCGATGCGTCGTTTGCGCGGGAAGGACATGGCCATGATCTTTCAGGAGCCTGCCACCGCCCTTAACCCTGTGATGCGGTGCGGCGCGCAAGTGGCCGAAGTTTTCACCATTCATACCCGACTGGGGCGCGCCGAGATAAAACGCCGTGTGCTGGCCCTGTTTGAACGCGTGAAGCTGCCCGACCCTGCCCGTGTGTGGAAAGCCTACCCTCACGAACTGAGCGGTGGCCAGCGCCAGCGCGTGATGATTGCCATGGCCCTTGCCCTGAAACCCAAGCTTTTGATTGCCGACGAACCCACCACCGCGCTGGATGTGACCGTGCAGGCCGAGATTTTAGACCTTGTGCGTGAGATACGCACCGAAATGGGTATGGCCATGCTGTGGATTACCCATGATTTTGGCGTGGTGCGCGCCCTTGCCGACCGTGTGATGGTGATGGAGCACGGTGTGGTGCGTGAGACGGGAGCTGTGGCCGATGTTTTAGCCCACCCGAAAGATGCTTATACCAAACGATTGCTGAGTGCGACGCTGGAGCTTAAACCCGTGGAAGCCAAAGCCGCGATCACGGCGCCTCTGCACGAGACCGTTCTCTCTGCCGAAAACCTGAGTTTGTTTTACGAGAAAAAAGGCGGAATTTTAGGCTTTAAAGCCCAGCCTGTGTGGGCGCTTCATGATGTCTCTCTCACCCTTGGGCGGGGCGAAATTTTAGGTGTGGTGGGCGAAAGTGGCAGCGGCAAGAGCACGCTGGCGCGGGTGCTGACGCGGCTTTCTCGGCCGACAAAACCGATGGGCGGCCATGCGGTGCCCTCTCCCCATGTAGTGATTTTAGGGCGTGAGATTTTAGACCTTAAAGGCCGTGAGTTACGGGCTGCACGGCGCGGCATGCAAATGGTCTTTCAGGACCCATCTGCCAGCCTTAACCCCAAAATGACTATTTTTGACAGCATTGCCGAGGGTGTGCGGGCGTGGGCGCCGCGGGGCCGTGCGGCGGCCCTGCCCGACGGTTTACCTACAAGTAAAGATGCCTTAAGGGCTTATGTGGAAGGCCTGCTGGCCGAAGTAGGCTTGCCGGCCGATGTTACCCACCGCCTGCCCAGCCAGCTGAGTGGGGGGCAAAAACAACGCGTGGCCATTGCACGAGCGTTGGCGCTGAAGCCCGAAATTCTGGTTTGTGATGAGGCTGTGAGTGCGTTGGATGTCTCCGTTCAATCTCAGATTTTGGCCCTGCTTAAGAAACTGCAAACTGAACGCGGGCTTTCTATGATTTTTATTACCCATGACTTGCGCGTGGTCTCTCATCTCTGTGACCGCGTTTTGGTGATGCAAAACGGAAGTGTGGTGGAAACAGGCCCTGTCGCTTCTGTTTTGGGCGCCCCGAGGGAGGCTTATACACAGCGACTTGTAAGCGCTGTTGTATGAGCGGGCTGATGATTGCCAGTATTGCTGCGGGTGGGGCTGTAGGGGCGGTTTTACGGCATGTTTTGGGGAACTTTGTGGTGCGGTTTTGGGTGTTGTCTCCGTTTATGGGTACGCTTTTTGTGAACATTTTAGGTTGTTTTACCCTTGGGTTTTTGGTGAGCGCGCTGGCCCTGCGTTTTGACATGACACCCGAGATGCGCAGCTTTTTGGTGGTGGGGATTTTGGGCGGATTCACCACTTTTTCTGCCTTTAGCCTTGAGACGTTTGCCATGCTGGAGCGTGGAGATTATGCCCTTGCTGCTTCTTACATTGGGCTTTCTGTTTTAGGCGGCCTTTTGGCGCTGGGTTTGGGGATGTTTTTGGGTCGGTTTGTTTTTTGATTTTGGCTTGATTGTTTCAGGGTTTAAGCGTATACATTTTTACACGAAACGCATGTCTAAAAGGAGATTTATCATGCGCGCTGGAACACGTTTTCTTTTTACGCTTGGGCTTTTCTTCTCCCTGATGGGAGGGGCCCATGCCGACAACTGGGCGGGAAATGCCGTTAAATCCCGCGCGCTGTGCGGGCAGCACCCCGTGGACAAGGAGGCCTGTGTCCTTCTGGATACGAGCTGGGGCTTGATTAAGCCCTTTACAGGCATGCGGGACATTGCCGCCGAACTTTGGAATGCTGGCCAAGATGCCCGCGACCCCGAACTTCGTGACAAAGCCAAGGCGCTCTGGAACGGCTGGGCCGATGCCTTGGGTGTGGGAAGCCAGCCCCGCGGCAAGAATGCTGGCATTCTGGTGGAGTCCGCCTTTATCCGCCATGTGGAGGCTTGCTCCCCCGGAGCCTGCATGACGCCTGAGTTGAAAAGGCTTTTTTGGGCCAGCCTGCGCGTTCTGGTGAAAACCACGCCTGACAAGATGAAGCGCTGGAACGCGCTTTACTTGGCTTTGCCCGAGCCCAAGGCTTGACCTCCCTCCCCCGCCCTGCTGGTTCAGCCGGGCGGGGGCCTTTTTTTATTTACTCATCTTGCAGAATACGGTTGGCGTTGCCTTCCGGATCCTCAAATTGACCCGATTTAAGCGCCCAGAGAAAGGCCAGCAGACCCAGCAGGCCGAGGCCAAGGGCGATGGGAATAAGGAGGATGAGAATGGACATGTGGCCTTTAAGGTGCGGTTTTTTTTGCAGAGCTGTCAAGGTTTTTTGGCGGCTTGGGCGGGGTCAGCTTTGTTACTGAGACTCCCTATACACAGGTGTCATGAAGAAGAACATTTCTTTGGTGAGCGGAGCGCCTGTTGTGCGCTCGTCAGTTTCTCCCGACGTTATTGCCTTGCCGCTGGCCGGGAGATTGATGCTACTTGCTGACAAGATGGGAGGTAAGCGCGCTTTGGCCGAGGCGGCGGGCGTTTCTGAATCTCAGATCTTCAGATATTTGAACGGCGACAGCGAGATGAGCGCTGCCAAAGCTGTTGCGCTGGCCCGTGCGACAGGGGTGGACGTGGGCTGGTTGCTGACGGGAGAGGGTGTGCCCGAACCTGTACGCCGCGTGGGGCCAAGCTTTAGAGCGGCGCTGATGGAAGATATTCTCCGCGTGCTGACGGAAGTACTTGTGGACTTTGAATGGCGCCTAAACCCCACCCAGCGCGCCCGCTATGCCGCTTACGCTTACATGGCGCTCCGCCTTGAAGAAGACGCCCTTGGCCATGATGTGGACGTGACCCCCGAACGCTTAATGGAAGGCCTTTGGTACTTTGGCAAAACGACGTTTGACGAACTGCTGGGTATTCATCGTGACGCCATTATGACGTTAGCTTATGAGAAGACGGCTGTTGACGACTACTGGGCATCCGGCTTTGCAAATGCTGTGAGCGCCGGATATGAAAACTTCCATAACTCTCAGGCGGGGGCAGCCCTGTTTCGGCGTATTGGCCAAAAGCCCGCCCCTCTGACATGCCAACTCCTCCTCCGTATTCTTTCGTTTTGGCATGAGGCCAACCCTAACCGTAAGCGCTGCGCGTGGCTTGACGTGGGCTGTGGTAATGGGAGAGATATGCTCTTTATACGCCAAACAGATGAAACAATAGATTTACACGGCATTGATGTTGCCAGTTACCCTATACGCTTGGCGCGTCAGCTGCTTGCGCCCCATGCGATCTCTCATGATGCCTTGTGCACAGGTGATTTACGCCACCTTCCCCATGCTCCTGAATCATTTGATATTGTTTATTCTCGCATGAGTTTGTACGGTATCCCTGATTTTGGCGAAAAAAGCCAAGAAGGTTTACAAAGCGCTCTCCTTCATGCGGTGCGCGTTTTGAAGCCCGGCGGATTGCTGGCCCTTATTCACCCCGAAGGGCAACACCCTTTATGGCTGTATCCTACCTATTTTAATACCGCCGAAAACATAACAAGCCGCTTGGCGCGGCTTGGTATGAGTCTCATTTCTTCTGACATTTTAGACTTGGGTGTTGGAGACCCCAACTTAAGACACCAAAGCTTTATCCTTATGCGTAAAGATACAGCTAAGGCTTAGCCGCAGCCTGTTCCGCTAAAAAGCTTGGCATTATGCTGGCGCGCCATGAGGATGTCTTCCCCGAACTCCTGAGCATAGGCAGGGATGGTTTTGGCTTCGTAATCGGCCGTGGTGTCTTCGTCGGTCGGCTCGTGGTGGAGGTAGGCTCCAAACAGCATATCGCAATCGGCCATATATTGGCGTGTGTGCTCAATATGAGAATGCCACACGTAATCTACGATTTGAGGAGGCACAAAGGACTGGCCTTTGTAACGATTGTGCAAGGTGAGAAACTGACGGTAAAGTTCTTCCGCACGGGCGAGAGTGGCTTTGTCCAGCCCTGTTTCGGCCTCGACGCGGGCCATGATGCGCGTGAGATCCAGTTTTTGGAGGCGGGTTTCGAAGGGGGTATCGAAGTGAACTTGTTGCATATCTGCGAGACTTTCTTTGGCTTGATTGTCGTTTATGCTAGGGAGTTTAGGGGTAATGTTTCACACATGCAAGGGGGGTGGCTTAAATAAGTATACTTACCATGCATGATTGCAGCTAAGATTTTGTTTTATTGTTTATTTTTTGAGGTGTGATGTACTTGGCGCCATACAAAAGGAGGCCGATATGTACGACAAAACGACACCTAACAATGCAAAAAAATGTGAAACGATACCCGAATATGGGGCTGAAGCCCTTGTGAATGCCGCCACGTGCGGGCGCAAAATTGGCCGTTTAATTTTAATGATTGATGCCGTGGGCGATGACCTGATGGCCCCTCTTGTGGCCACATGGCAGCAAGACCCCATGGTGACCTTTGTGGGTGGAGAACCCAATGCAGCCCTTGATGCCATGCAGAGCACCCCCGGGTTTTTCTATAATGACGGCGAGGCCATGGGCTATGACACCATGAGAGCCTTTTTACCGTGGTTGGAAGTGTGGCTGGTGAGCAAGACCGGAGGATGGAAGCTGCGGGGGTAGATACGCTGAACCCCCGCTTTTTAGGCGGGGGTTGCGTTTCGGTTTATCGGTTGCAGGGGCTAGGCGGCGAGCTTCATATTCTCGATTATATCCGTTTTCTGTCTTCCTGTTTCCTTTGTTTCTCCAGATATTTCTGGTGATTCAGGTCTTTCATCAGAAGGTGCCAACACCTCACTTATCCGCCTTTGTTCCCGTACCACATGAAAACTGAGGTTGAACAGGTCTCCTGTGGTGAGGACATCGCGGGGGGGTGTCATCTCCTCTCTGATAAGTTGTTCCCACGCGTGAAGATTGCGGCCTTTTGTATGGCAACCGTATTTTTGAAAGATTTCCTCCTTGTTGGTATAAGGATCTTGCAAGGCTTCGTAGATGTCCTGTTTTTCCTTTTGCGTGAAATCTCGGCCAAGTGTGTATGACCTTGCAAAACGATTCATTTTCTCCTCATCTTTGAGCCAGAATAACCCCAGCATGATCTTTTTAGCCGGGTTAAGCACGTACATGACGCTGGCCGGTGAATGAGGTTGTTTTGCATGCTGCACGAGCTGAGAGCCTTTGATGTTAAAGGATTCAAAAGGCTTACTTGAATAATGAAACACCGGATTGGGCAGGCCAAAGGCCGCCAAAACCAGCAACATGCCGTGTATGAACTGCGGGTGGATAAGGGTATCTCTGATCTCCTCCCCTTCTCCCGCCATGTACAGCCCCCAAAGAGAGAGAGCCGCTATGCCCAAGGCCCAAAAGCCGATGACAACAAGACAAAGTGTTGTGGTTGTTTTCATGCCCATACCCAGAAATTCATAAAATTCTCGGATGTAGAGTGTGTTCGGCTTTTGAGTGCCGTTATGTGCCGCTTTCATGCGTTATATCCCCTGGTTAAAACGATACGGTGTCCCTCAGGTTGCCTCGTGCAACCTTGTTGTGGGAGGGGCGTGGATAACAGGCGTGCGGACGGTGGTAAAGGCAGAACTGATGTTTGTGCTGCTTTGTGTGGCATGTATGCCAAACCCCCCGCAGAACGGGGGGTTTGGCGATTTCTGGCAATGGATTTAAGTCTTCATTCCAACAGTTTGAAGCGCCACAAGAATGGCATCTTCTCTTCTGGCGTCTTTGAAGATATCGGGACGATCCTGCTCGAGTTGTTCAATTGCTGCCAAGATCCTCTTTACAAGGACGACATCGCACCCCGCGGCTTGCAGAAGTTTTTCATGATCCCAACCCGGTTGGGCCAACGCCGGGGCAATGGCCTCCGCTTCTCTTGCCGTGAAGGGACGGCCTTGGGTGAACAGCCTTGCAAACTGATTCAATTCTTTTTCCTTTTTGAGGCGGAGGAGGCCTCCCCATGTTTGCGCCGGCAACATCTGCTGCGCGACACTGGCGGGGGAAAGCGGATGTTTTGCCGAAGCTTCGTAATTTTTCCACGGAAGTTTTTCCAGCGGGATTGCCATGCCGTTGTAGACGACATGAATACTTACCCAAAACAAGGCGGCAATACACCAAAGCTGAAAGACCCAGAACGGGAAGGGGTGATGGAGGATATCTGCTATGAAGAGCATGCTGGCTGTCGTGATCCCCCAACATAGAGCATCCAACATACCCATACCAAAGAGGGTATAGAGGCCTCGAGCAGTGGAGATTGAAGGGGTGGTAGACGTCATGGTGGTCATGGCCGTAATCCTTATGAACGTAGGGGGATGGTTCTGACGCGGTGGGGTACTGCGCCTTATTGAATACACATCCATCAGGAAGCGGAGAGCGCGTAAAGCGTTACCAGTTGACGCGGATTTTGTGGGTTTGGTTTTGGGGATTTTTTGTGGTCTCCAAGCTGAGCTGATTGCCTGTACCCGGAATTGTGAGGCCGTGAGGCTTCAGATAATCATTAAGTATCGCCCATGTGCTGCTGTGGCGGGCACGGCCGATTTGCCCTGCCGTGGCCCCGATGGGCGGCTGAAACACCGTACTGGTGACCGTGAGCGATTTGGGCGTTTTGCCCGTGGCTTTAGTGTAGTTTGACATATCCTCTGCCAGTTTTTTGAGGGCGGCACGAGCACGCGGGCCTGGGGTTGTGGCATCGTTCACGAAGGGCAAGGTGGCCCGGGGGATGGCGATTGCGGCAGACGGTGGCGCCGTGGGTGTGGGGGCTTTTACTGTGGGCGAGGGTGACTCGGCCTTTGTGAGGCGGGTGTCTATATCCTCTGCCTGGTCGCTCAGATTTTCCAGCTTATCCGCAAGGCCGAGAAGGCGGTTGGTGAGCACATCCTCTTCCGATACGGGTATATTTTGGGCCGGCATCGTTTGCGGAATGCTGTGTGCCGGCAAGGTGAGGGCGTTTCTCTCTATCCTTGTTGTTTCCGGCAGGGAGGTCTCGGTCTCTCCGTTAAGCATGGCGGCATTAAGCGTGCCGAGGGGGGCGGTGACCAGCGGTGCCTCTGGCGGTAAAATGACGAATTGCCCGACACCCGTTTTTTGCACCTGCGGCAGCGGCCGAGGTTTGGAGGGCGGCACGTAGGTGCGCGTGCTTTTTGGATAAACTTTGGGCGGGAGGATGGGGTTGGGATCTATCCCCATGATGGCCGTGGTGGTGGGCGCCATGGTGGCAAGGGTGCCTGTTGTGCTGAAATCTCCTTCCAGCGCATCTTCTAGCGGGGCGGCCTCTATGGTCATCTCCTCCACCGGCCTTTCTACCGGGGCGGGCATTTGCTGTGCCTGCGCGCTTAGGGCATACGCCACACACACGGCTGTGAGGCCCAGCTTGAGCGATGCCTCTCTGACAGCGAGTGACGGCACATGAAAGAAAAAGGACAAGAGGGGCGCTTCTTTTTATTTTGATTGTTTTTTGTATGAGCAGGTTACTTGCAGCGCCCTCTTTATGCAAGTAGCTTGCCCCTATGAGCACCCGAAAACCTGCCCGCAAAGCCGCCAAACCCGCCTCTTCATCCACCAAAGCCACGCCGACACAGGCACGACCTGATGTGCTCGTGCCCCCTGCCCTGCCCACGTTTTTAACGGGAAAATGCGGCCTTGTGGCGCGTGTTTTGCTACTGGTTTTTCTGTTTATCACCCCGTTTCTCTACGATCTGGCTGTGCCTGAAGTGAGCGGGGATATCCGCTGGAACGCCAATATTCTCGCCAGTGGGTTGCTGGCCTTTATCCTTTTATTCTCTATACGCCGCTTTGAAGGCAATGTGCGCGTGCGTTTGCCGCTTATTTTCTGGTGTGCGGGGATCCTTGCCTTGTGGGCAGGACTTAGCCTTATTGACAGTTTTAACATTTACCGCGGGATCTGGAGTATCAAGGCGCTTTATGCTCAACTGATTTTAATGGTGGTGGTGGCCTTTACGTGGCGGCCCGGCTTTACCATGCGCGTGGTGTGGGCCCTTATTATCCCCCTTGCGTTTACCAGCTGGCTGGGTGTTCTCCAGTTTTTCGGGTGGGGGGATATGACCTTCGCCAATACCCTGAAAGCCACAACGGGCCTTGCGTGGATGGGAAATATCTGGCCCCAGAACGGCCTTTTTGACCCAGTGTGGGTGGGCAGCCTTGAGCAACAGGGCGGGCTTACCGGTTGGCTGGCCAGCTGGCTGCCCACCAGCGGGCCCTGGAACATGCTTTTAGGCTACTACCAAAGCAGCGCCATACCCGGCAGCAGTTTTGCCAACAAAAACCTTGCGGGGAGCTACACGGCCATCCTCATCCCCCTGACCCTGTTTGCCCTGCTTGTGGCCAGACGTGAGTGGCACAAGTTTGCAGCCTCTCTTCTTTTGGCGCTCTCCTCCCTCTTCCTTCTTTATTCTCGTGCCCGTGCGAGTTGGGTGGCTGTGTTTGTCGGCTTTGTGTTTTTAGCTTTGGTGCTTGTGTTTGTGCCCGAATGGCGCGCCGCTGTGAAGGCCCGTCTCACCCGTGGATTTTGGCTGGCGTGCGCCCCTGCCTTGATTGTGATTGCTTTGTTTGGCCATGCGACCTCTCCCATTTCGGCCCATGGTATCAATATTTCTCCCACCCAGCAGATTGAAAACCTTTACCAAGCCAGTTGGAATGAAGTGGGCGGGCGCGTGGCCTATAACCTCAACGGCCTGATGATTGTGGCGGACCACTGGTTTAATGGTACCGGCCTGGGGAGTTTCCATGCGGTTTACCCCGGCTACCACAATGCCTTGATTGAAACGGTGGAAAACAGTTACAGCGTGATTGCACGCCCCCAGCGCAGCCACAACGACCTGATGCAGATGTTCACCGAGACGGGCCTTGTGGGCGGCAGTGCCTTCCTCGGGATGTTTTTGTGCGGCCTTTGGATGGCGTGGCGTTTGCGAACCCTCACCACCCGCGATGATTTGCCCGAAGGTGAGCGGCTTTTTCCGCTGGCGGCGGGAACCAGCCTTGTTATTCTTGGTATCAACGCGCTTATGGACTTTCCTCTTCAGCTGCCGACCGCGCCCATTGTGGTAATGGCGCTACTGGGTGTGCTTGCCGCCATATACCGCGCCTACCTGCCTGATTTTGCCTTTATGCCCGGCGGGATAAAACACTGGCGTGTGCGGATATCTCCTCTCCGCACCCTTATTTTGATGCAGGCGACTGTGCTGCTGACCGGTGTTGCGCTTGTGGACAGCTACTTTTTTAGAGAAGAAAACAAATACCTGAAAGTTGCCATGGCACGCACCATGGGCGGTGTGGTGGATGACACCACCAAGGCTGCCATTGATAAAGCCATGGAGATTTACCCGCTTGACCCCCGTGCCCATGAATATTACGGCGTAATTTATTCTAACTTTGCCGGGGGTGCCCCTGTGCCTGCCGAGAAGAAAATAGAAGTGCTGGAGTGGGTATTGAAAACCGACCCATGGGCGCCGAACCACCTTATCAACCTCTCCGGCCAGTACCTGACCCAGGCTGAGCTTGCCCAGCAGCGCGGTGATTTTATTGCGGCGGGCAGCTACCTTTCTAAAGTGGATGCGCTGTTGCCGCGGCTTCAACGATCGGCCGGAGACAGCTACTTTTACCACGGTATTTTAGGGATGCGCCAGTTGATGGGCCGCCAGCTTGACCAAGCCGAGGCCAGCTTTAACAAAGCGATTCAACTTAAGCCTGACTACGCCCCTGCTGTGAATGGGCTGAAGGTGATACAGGCTCTCCGAAGCAGGTAACCTGCCTGCGGGCGCGGCAATGCCTGTTTTTGTGTGTTGACGCCGCGCGCACTTTCGGTTATTCCCTTGCGTGTTGCTGCTGTAGCTCAGTGGTAGAGCACGTCATTGGTAATGACGAGGTCGGCAGTTCAATCCCGCCCAGCAGCACCAGTTTTTAAGAGAGCCTTTGGCTCTCTTTTTTTGTTTATGTGAGAAGGGCTGTGATGGCCGTCGCGGCGAGGTGGCTTGGGGGAGATTCTGTTTCCATGATTTGGCGGAGGTGTTTGAGAGATTCTGTTTGACGGCCTGCGGCTTTACTATCCGTTAAGAGCGGATAGGCGGCGCGGGTGAGGTTTTGCTCGGTGAAGGCATTTTGAATAAACTCAGGGTAGATGAGTTTATTCAAAATGATATTAGGAAGGCTTATGTATTTGGTTTTTATAAGATATTTTGCAATGTTATAGGTAATCCAGCTGGTTTTGTAGCCCACGATGGCGGGGGTGCCGAGGAGGGCGAGCTCTAAGTTGTTTGTGCCTGATTTGGCGAGGGCCAGAGCGGCATTTTGAAGTGTTTCAAACCTTTCCGCAGGTGGGGTGAGCGGCAGGGTGGCGGCGTGGGTTCTCAAGGGTTCCGGCAGGGTATCTAACAGGGTTTTTGAGGGGAGGATGAGGGTAGCGGTGAGGGAGGGAAGGAGTTTTTGCAGCCTTGTGAGCGTGCCGAGCATGGCGGGGAGGTGACGCGCGACCTCTGACGCCCTTGAGCCCGGCATGAGCGCCAGCTGAAAGGTTTTGGGGGCGCCCGCCTGAGGGGCAGGCAGATAGCCAAGTGCCGGATGCCCGATATAGGTGGCGAGGATGCCATGTTTAGCCAGCACCTCCACCTCGAATGGAAACAGGGTGAGGACGGCATCCGTATCTCTTTTAAGGGCCTTTGCCCGCCCTGCCCGCCATGCCCAGATGGTGGGGCTGCTCACCTGTACGAGTTTTGCCTGTGGTGCTGCTTTACGGGCAGCTTTACGGAGACGGGCCGAGAAATCCTGCGCATCGACCGTGATGACGGCCTGCGGCTGGTAGGTACGCATCCAGAGTTTAAGCTCCCTCAACCTTCGCAAAATACACGGGATGGCGGGAATGACTTCGACCAGACCCATGACGTTAATATCCTCCATGGGGAAGAGTTCTATCAGCCCTTCTTTTTGCATGAGAGGGCCGCCGACACCGAAGAACTTGAGCGAGGCATTTTTTTGCTTGAGGCCGCGCATGACCTCTGCCCCCAGGCGGTCTCCGCTGATTTCTCCTGCGGTGATGAGGACGGGCAGATTATTCGGCATGGATAAACAGGTGCGCCGCATTGGCGGTATGGAGCGTTTTTTCTTTCTCCAGAATAAGAGTTTTATCTGCCTGAATGGCGACGCCCACAAAATTATCCTCGGCCAATTTGGCCAGTGTTCTGGGGCCGATGGCAGGCATATCCGCTGCATCTATTTGCCCATCCTTGGCGCGTTTGACCAGAATGCCTGCCCTCTCCCGTGGTTTGAGCGAGCCGCGAAGCATGGCGCAGCGATCTATCAACGCGTCGGTTCCCTCCACCCCTTCTACCCCCAAAACCACCCCGTGAGCGACGACACAGGCCTGCCCGATATCGTGCGCGGAAAGGGCTTTTAACACCTGTGTGCCCAGTTCTATGTCCTTCTTCTCCGCCAGGGTGGGGGCACGTTTGGTGAGCGTGCCTGCGGGGACGATGAGGCCGCCTGCAAGATCTGTTGTGGTGACAAGGGTGAGCCCCGCGGCGGTGAGGCGCGCGGTGACGGCGCGGAGAAGAGCATCGTCGCCCCCTCCCAAACGTTTAAGACCGAGGCCTGCGAGGAGTTTGACCCCCTCTGCATCTGGCACGCTGCCGATAAGGCTGGGTTTGTGCAGATAGCCTGCCAGCGCCACGTGGGTTGCTTTTACGCTTTTAAGATGATCCAGCACCTGCCCTACCTTGGTGAGCGGGAGGCGCTTTTGCATAAGGCCATCCGGCATATTAAGCGGCTGGGGCTGGCCTGCGAACGTGATGATGTTGACTTTCCACCCCTTGGCAAGGGCGGCGTGGGCCATGATGGCGGGAAGGGTGCCGCCGCCTGCGAGAAGGGTGAGAATGGGGGTTGTCATGCGGGTTTCTATTCTTCCTCGAACCCGGTGAGGCCGCGTTGGCTTTTTAAGACGAATTCTGCCAGAGACTTCAGCTCTTCCTGCGAGGCGCTTTGTTTGAGAAGCTCTGCCCGTTGCATGAGGGTATGTTTGTTATCTTCGGGATCGAACAGGGACTCGTACGCGGTATCCAGCGCGTCAATCAGGTTTCTTTCAAACCCGCGGCGGCGCAGGCCGATGAGATTAAGGCCTTTGAGACTGGCGCGTTTGCCGCTGACGCTGGCGTAGGGGGGTACATCATGCTCCACCGCGGTGTGCCCGCCGATGATGGCGTGCGTGCCGATACGGACGCGTTGATGGAGACCTGAGAGTCCGCCGATGACCACGTTATCCGCCACATCCACATGGCCTGCGAGCTGGGCGTAGTTGGCGATGATGCAATCATCGCCTACCGTGCAATCGTGTGCGACATGCGCCCCTGCCATGAGCAGGTTGCGGCTGCCGACGGTGGTGGTGCCTCTATCGGCATCTGTGCCGATGTGCATGGTGACGTATTCTCTAATATCGTTTTCGTCTCCGATGGTGAGGGTGCAGGCCTCTCCTTTGTATTTTCTATCTGGCGAGGGTTGGCCCAGGCTTGCAAACGGATACACCGTGTTGCGCACGCCCAGCGTGGTGTGGCCCGTGATGACGACGTGCGAGACGAGGCGTGTGCCCTCCCCTATTTTGACGTGAGGGCCGACGGTACAAAAGGGGCCGATGGTGACGTCCTGCCCGATATGGGCGCCTTCCTCTATGACAGCGGTGGGATGAATATGCATGATTAACTCTCTTCTTTCACAATCATTTTGGCGAGGAAGGTGGCCTTCATGACCTCTTTACCTTCAACGCTCACTTTACCTTCAAACTTGAACAGACCCCTGCGCTCAAACAGTTGGGTGACCTCGTAGGTGAGAACCTCTGGCGGGATGATAGGGGCGAGAAAGCGCACCTCTTCTGTTCCTACGAAAAGATAGAGCACGTTTTCGCTGCTCACGTTTTTGGAGAGGCTGGTGAGGGTGGCCGCGGCTTGGGCAAGGCCCTCCAGACTCATCACCCCCGGCCAGATGGGGTTGCTCGGAAAATGGCCTTTGAGCATGGGATGGGATGCCTTGAGGGCATAGGTTGCGGTGAGGGTTTTTTCTGCCGTGTAACCTGTGATTTCTGTGAGCAGCAAGCTGTCTCCCCTATGGGGGATGAGCGCTTCAATATCTGACAACAGGAGCGGCGCCATGCTAGAAGGGTGAGCTTTCTTCATCGAGCTTGACGGCGGGTGAGACTTCATCTTTTTTGTGAGATTTTTTATCTACATCTTTGATAACAAGAGCATTTGTCCCGCCTTGTTTTTTAGCAAGCCGTGCGAGCGCGGCCATGGAACGGCGCCATTGCCCAATGGGAACCGCCGGCATACCTGCGAGCACGGCGCCTTTTTCTTCCACGCTTTTGGTGAGCCCGCTGCGCGCCGCAAGGGCTGTGCCCGGAGCTGTGGTGAGGTGGCCCGAGACCCCGCTTTGACCACCGATAAGATTGAACGCTCCCAGTTTGGTTGAGCCTGCAATACCTGTTTGTGACACGATGCGCGTGGCGCGGCCGATGTGCACGTTGTGCCCGATTTGCACCTGATTATCCAGCTTCACATCGTCTTCTATCACCGTATTTTCGAGTGCACCGCAATCTATCGTGCTGTTGGCGCCAATTTCTACCCGGTTGCCAATATGAACCCCGCCCACTTGCGGGACTTTAACCAGCTCTGTCCCTTCCATGGCAAAACCGAAACCATCCTGCCCGATACGGACGCCGGGGTGAAAGAGGCAGTCTTCTCCCACCAGGGCCTTGAACACCGTGCCATGAGGGCCGATTTTGGTGCGCGCCCCAATGCGGACGCCAGGGCCAATGATGACGCCTGCGCCAATGTGCGCACCCTCCTCCACGGTGGCACCTGCGTAGATGACGGCGTTAGGCTCCACCCGTGCGGTGGGGGCGATGGTGGCACTGCCCGAGACATTGGCCGTGGCGGCAACCCCTCCTTGCACTGGCATGGACGGATAGAAAATATGAAGCGCCTTGGCAAAAGCCACATACGGATTGGGCACGACCCATGCGACGGTACTGCTCGGCAGGAGGCCCTTTTGCTTTTCTGACGTGAAGACAACCCCTGCCTGCGTGATTTTGGCGGCGGCGGTGTAGGCATCGTTGGAGAGGACGCTGAGGTGCACAGCCTCTGCTTTATCTAGCGGGGCGATGCCGCTTACAGGCATATCTCCCTTACCTTCCGGTACGGGTAAACCAAGTTTTTCTGCCAGTTTTGCCAACGTTAAGGTTTGCGATGAAGAGAGCCAATAATACATAGTGACCAGTTTAGGCGATGCGAGAGGGAAAGTCTAGGGTTGACGCACGCCAAGCTGAAGGATAGGAAACACCCTTAGTGAATGCTTCTTTTGCCCGCATTGACCCGACCCGCTGTATCGGATGTTCCAAATGTTTGGCCGCATGCCCGAGCGGTGCTGTTTTGGGTGCCCCCAAACTCCGCCACCACATTGTGGCGTCCGCCTGCCATGCCTGTGGCGATTGCCTGCCTGTATGCCCCACGACCTGTATCACGTGGGATGGCGACGCCCCCCTAACGGCCCCTGCCCCCGGCGACCGCCCCCCACAAAAACATGATATTCCCCAACCTGATTTACCCCCCCTGCCCGAAGCCGTTTTAGCCCTTGCGGCCGCGGCACGCGACCGCATGACCGATAAATACGCCGCCAAAACCGTAAGCACCCCCAAAGTTTTACGCACCGCCCAACGAAAGACACAACCTTGAGTTATCACCTGCTTTATGAGGAAGTTAACAACGGTGCGTACACCCACCGCCGCGCCGCGCTTTTTGATGATGGTGGCCGCTTGTTGACGCTGCGGTTTGACGATCCGTCTCGCCCCCTGACCCAAGGCACCGTGGTGTGGGGCAAAGTTGACAAGGTTGCCGGCGGACTTGGCGCTGCTTTTGTGGATATCGGCGATACGTTACCCGGTGTGCTTGGCCTGCACACGTTGCCCCATGGCGTGAAGCTGACGGAGGGTTCTAAAATACTGTGCCGTGTGACACGCGGTGGTTTTAGCGAAAAAGGCGCCCGCCTTGATGCACGAGTTGCGCCCAAGCCGCCCGCGGCATCCACCCTTGCGCCCACTATTATTAAACCTGCACCCCCTGCCCTTGTGCGCGCTTTACACGATGCAGGACAGCACCCTGTGACCGTGTGGATACCCGATGTGCGCCTGCACGACGTGGTGAAGGCCCATGTGCCCGAACGCCTTATACGCACCCTTGATGAGCCTGATGCGCCTGAACTTTTTGAGACGCTGGATGAGGCGCTGGACACTATTGTCTCCCGCAAACCCACATTTACTTTTAAAGGCGGGAATATTATTGCCGAGATGACAAGTGCGGTAGCCACTATTGATGTGAACAGCCCCCTTTCTTCTCCTGCCGGCATGGCGAGAAATGATGCTATTTTAAATGCCAACCTGAACGCTGCCGAGGAAATTGTGCGCGTATGCCGCCTTATGGACCTTGGAGGCAGCGTGATTGTTGACTTTATTACCCCGGGCAGCAAAGCCCACCGCGACCTTATTACTGAACATTTACGCGCAAGCTTTGCCACCGCCGATGAGACCGATGTGGAAATACGCCCCATGAGCCGCCACGGCCTTGTGGAGCTGAACCGCGTGCGCACCGGCCCCAGCTTACCCCTGCTGCTTGCAGAACCTCCTTTTGAGGCGGCGCGTATTTTGCTTGAGCTTGTGAGGACGGCGCCCGGAGGGTTATCCATGCGCCACGAGGAGACTTTGCGTGTATCTTCTTCTGTGGCTTCTGTTCTTAAGCCTTTGCTCTCTGATGCGTTTTGCGTGGGGATTTTGGGGCGGCGTGTAAAACTGAGTTAACACACTTCCTTTTCATTTTTTACCCATTAAAAAAAGGCACCCGAAGGTGCCTCTTTTTTTAGGTATCGCTTACTTCAGGATTTCAGCAACCACACCGGCGCCAACCGTACGGCCACCTTCGCGAACAGCGAAGCGGAGACCTTGGTCCATGGCGATCGGGGCGATCAGCTCAACTTCCATGGTAATGTTATCACCAGGCATGACCATTTCAACGCCATCGGGCAGTTTCAGGTTACCTGTGATATCCGTCGTGCGGAAGTAAAACTGAGGACGGTAGCCAGAGAAGAAGGGCGTGTGACGGCCACCTTCTTCTTTGCTGAGTACGTAAACCTCGGCTTTGAAGTGTGTGTGCGGTTGGATGGAACCGGGCTTGGCCAGAACCTGACCGCGCTCAACATCTTCACGCTTGGTACCACGAAGAAGAACACCGACGTTATCGCCAGCTTGACCTTGATCGAGCAGTTTGCGGAACATTTCCACACCTGTGCAGGCGGTTTTTTGTGTATCGCGGATACCGATGATTTCGACTTCATCGCCCACTTTAACAATACCACGCTCCACACGGCCGGTTACAACCGTACCACGACCTGTGATGGAGAACACGTCTTCAACAGGCATCAGGAAGGGCTTGTCGAGGTCGCGCTCGGCTTGGGGAATCCACTCATCCACAGCGGCCATAAGTCTTTTGATGGCCTCAACACCGTTTTCAGATTCTTCACCTTCCAGACCTTTAAGGGCGGAACCGTAAATGATCGGGGTGTTGTCACCGTCAAACTCGTAAGCGGAAAGAAGTTCACGAACTTCCATTTCCACGAGCTCGAGCAGATCTTTATCGGCGATGTCGACTTTATTCAAGAAAACAACGAGTTTAGGAACACCTACCTGACGGGCAAGCAGGATGTGCTCGCGCGTTTGGGGCATAGGACCATCCGTTGCGGCAACCACCAGAATGGCGCCATCCATTTGAGCAGCACCGGTAATCATGTTTTTCACATAGTCGGCGTGTCCGGGACAATCCACGTGGGCGTAGTGACGGTTGGCCGTCTCGTACTCTACGTGTGAGGTGTTGATGGTGATCCCACGGGCTTTTTCTTCCGGGGCGCTGTCGATTGCAGCGTAATCTTTAAATTCACCGAATTGCTTGGTAATGGCGGCGGTCAGGGTTGTTTTACCGTGATCCACGTGTCCGATTGTACCAATGTTACAGTGAGGCTTATTGCGTTGAAACTGGGCTTTTGCCATGTGTCTATGCCTTTATTGGTTGGTTTATCATACTGCCACGCATGGTAATCCTGTCGCACGGCTGCCGCTTTATGCCATATCTTGGAATAATGTCAACCCCTTGCGATTTGGCTTTGCTCTCCCTATCTCTTGTTCAATCAAATTTTTTTTCATCTTCTCTTTCAGGAGAGGCGATGATTTTCCTGCTGACATTCTGTCGGCGATTCTAACGCCATGAAAGGATAGAACCATGGCCGCTAAACTCAACATTCGTCCTGCTGCCCCCTCTTCCCTTGCCGCCAACGGCAAACCCAAAGGTTGCGGGGAGGTTACCGCCTCCTTCGCCCGGATGCTCATCTCGGGGTTTTCTGTCCCGACACTGGCAGCCGACAGCATCGCCACGCAGGCCTACAAGGCCTATGAAGCTGCCTTCAGGCAGCCTCCTGCCAATGCAGAGTGGCTGCGCGTGCAAGCCCTTTCCAAGGATGGAAAAACATGGCTGGATGCGAGGTTGGCCGAGTGGAAACTCGCCCAGCCCGCCACCCCAGTGATGGCGCCAACGAAGACCGAACCCCCTAAGGTCATTTCCACAATCCCTCGGAACGTGGAAGATGAGCTGACTGCCCGCTTGCGGGCTCTTGCCGGCGAGCGCCCGCTTCAGCGGGATATCATCCGTGATGATGATGCCGCTGAAATGCGGTCAATCATCACCGAGGCTCGCAGCTACGGCGTAACGGGGATGAATGCCCCTTACGCTGACCGCACGGCCGTGGCGGGGTACCTTGTGTACCTCATCCAGCACTGCGGTACGGAGAAGGGCTTTTTCCTCTATTGGGCCGAAGATGGCCAGAAAGAAGAAGATGCTTTCACCGCGCGCAAGCGGGAAGCAAAACTGGCGGAAATGTTTGAGGCGCCAAAACCCAAGGCGCCAAACCCCGATGCTGAAGCCAAGCGGAAAGAAGCCGAAAAAAAACGGAACCTTCGCCGCGAACGCGATCGTGCTCGTGGGGCTGCGAACAAAACCCCCCACAAGGGCGGTGGAGAGCAGCAGCTCGGGCGCGGCAAGAAAAAAGGAAAGAAGGGGGGCAAGTAAACCCCCTTTCCTCTGAACAACGAGAAGGCGCCCTTAAACGGGTGCCTTCTTTATTTTATGCTTTTATGACAAAGGCTTGACTCTATTCCCTAGAAGTTTTTGCTGAAGGTGAAGAAGACGCGCATATCACCGTCTCCCTGTGTGGCGACGTTACGGGTAGCTAAAGCAATATGTGCATTGTCGAATCACGGTGGCGGGCATGTTATAGTAGGGTTACGCTCTAATGATGGAGAGCATACCTATGAGCTATCTCCAAACGATGAGTGGGCAACACAATACACCCTAGATACCGTCAACGGGATTGGTGACTCTTACTTAGAGCCTAGCATCCATTGCCATGTCGCCCACATTCCATACCCACCTAATCCAGAAAAGACTTTATGTGTTATCTCTGTCCCTGCTAGTGAGGTTCCTGTTATTCTTAAGCGTGCAGGCCCCGATGGCGAAGGTATAACTCCTGGTGTGTATATTCGCCGCACAAATCTTAGTAGCGCCGCGCCCCAAACGGCAGCAGAATGGAAAACATTGTTAACAAGATGTGTTAGAGCCAATCGCGATGACTTCTTAGATGCCATAAGAACTATTATGAGTGGAGGGGAAATCTCTGTGCTTGAGCAAAATGAGAAGGATATTCTGATGGAGTGGATTGCGTCTGCCAAAGAAGACTGGGAGAAAAAGAATAATAGTTTGCCAGATGGAGTCGACTCAAAAATATCTCATGGGTATTGGTGGGTTGGGTATTTTTTAAAAGATGCTACCCCGCTTCCATCTATGAGGGATTTATCTCGTACGTTAGATGAGAAACATATAAGGCATACGGGATGGCCCTTATGGGTAACATTAAATCGAAGAGATATGGCACCTTACCCTAACGCTCAAGGTGACCTTGAATGTTGGCTAGGTAGAGAAATGGAAGGGCGTCATTATGATGACGTAGCTCATGCTGATTATTGGGGTTATAGCAAAGATGGAAAAGGTTTTAGTTTAAGGGGATATATTGAGGATACCTTTGAGACTGATACAAGACGCCCGATGGCTCCTGGCATCATGATAGACCTTACCCTACCTATATGGCGCTTTGGAGAGAGTTTGCTCCATGCGCATGCTATGGCCGAACCTTTTAACTGTTTAGATAAAGAGCTTGTTTTTAAAACTGGCTGGACAGGGCTAGAAGGCCGTGAGTTAGGCTCCCTCTCACCTGGTCGATATCTATCAGGCGGGTACACATCACACACTTCTGCTTATGAATATAGTGGGAGCGTTCCAGTTCATACCATTCCAGACAACTTACCCGAGATTGTGCATCGTGTTCTGATGCCGTTGTATGAGCGTTTTGATATGTTTCAACTTAGTATGGGGCTTGTAACCGAAGAACTGGCTAGAATGCGTAGAGATAGATTTAACTCATAACTTTCCGTGCGTGCGTATTTTTGGGGTAGACGGTATGGGTCTTGACCTTGTCTATGTAAGAAATCTTGGGGGTACACCCTTACCATCAAAAAACGAAGAGCTTTTTTCTCCAGCGAGGGAAACTTGTGTTATTTATTGTCTATAAATGAAAGAGTTATGGGATGTATATTGAAGGGTTCGGAATATCGGGCTACCGCAGCTTTGGAGAGCTGCAACTTATTGGCCCCTTCAAGAAGGTGAACTTTTTCATTGGTCAGAATAATGTCGGAAAATCCAATATTCTTAGGTATATCAAAGAACATTTAAAAAATAGCCAAGAGTGCGTAGTAGGAGGTAAACAATACTCGGGTATGGTAGCAGGAGATATACCGATACATACAAATAAAGCTAGGCGTTTAGCTTTTGCTATTGATACCGATGGGAATATGTTTAAGGAGGCTTTTGAAAGCCTTTCCTCTCATGATAAAGAGCTTATGACTCAAGCTTTGAAGCATGGCGCAGAAGACAACCGTACATACTGGTATGATTACCCTGTTAGTGAGGGCAATAAAGTTGGCCTGTCCACAGCTTCATGGCAGGTCTTTCAGCGTGATGTTCGATTGCAGCCGTCTAATGCTTCTCTTCACGCAGTTTGGAATCAGATTGCCCACAAAGTAAATAATGGTAGTCATGGAAGTATAGAGCAATGGATAGCACAGTTTTTGCAACGCTATTTAACGCGCACCATGCTTAAAGTTCCCGTTATTCCTATACCCTCAATGCGAGAAATAGAGCGCGGGGTGAATAAAGCTGATGAGGGCTTTAACGGTCAAGCCATCATTAAAGAGCTATCGCGGCTCCAACATCCTGATTTACAAAATATTGCCGACAAAGCTAAGTTTAGGAATATACAAGATTTTGTTAGGTTTATCCTTGATAAGCCCAACGCCAATATGGAGATACCTGATTCTAAGACTGATATTTATATTTCTATGGATGGAGCTGATGAGAAGTCTTTGCCCATAAAAAGCCTTGGAACGGGTGTTCATGAGGTTATCTTAATAGCGGCCGCAGCTACTATAAACGATAAAGTTGTTATGACGATAGAAGAGCCAGAAACGCATCTTCACCCGCTGTTACAACGCAAGCTGATAAAGTATCTCCAAGACAATACAAACAATCAGTATTTCATAACCACACATTCGGCCAGTCTGATTGATATAGAAGATGCTGAGGTATTTCATGTTCAACTTGAAAATGATGAGTCACGCGTTCAGCGCGTGCAAAATGACCAGCATAAGATTTCAATATTCAATGATCTTGGCTATAGGGCGAGTGACCTTCTTCAGTCTAACTGTATCATATGGGTAGAGGGTCCTTCGGAGCGCCTTTACTTAAAGAGGTGGATTTCCGAGATTGATAAAGAGCTTAAAGAGCGGATTCATTATTCCATCATGTTCTATGGCGGAAGGCTTCTAAGCCGTCTCTCTGCCGATGATAGCGAGATTAACGATTTCATAAGCCTTCGCCGCATAAATCAGAACCTAGCGATTGTTATGGATAGCGATTGTACAAGCAGTGATGGTCGTACAAAAGAAGGTAAAATCAACTCTACGAAGCAGAGAGTCTCGGATGAGTTTGAAGGTCATAAAGGCTTTTCTTGGGTTACAAAAGGTCGTGAAATCGAGAACTACATCTTAGAGAAGCAATACTCTCAAGCTATAAAAAATGTTCATCCTCATTACTCATCAATGCCAGAGGATAAGGAACTTGGGACAGACTTTGTTCATCGTTGGAAATATATTGATGATAAAGGTGAGCCGAAGAATGCTGATAAAGTTAAAGTGGCTCATGAACTGACAAGGGATGGTGTTCCTGTAGAGTTAAACGTATTGGATTTAAAGGAGCGAGTAGAGCAGTTGGTTAAGTTTATTAAGGAATGTAATGGTCTTCACCCAACCGCTTAAATAAGGATACGGGTGACGGGCTAGGCATCAAGGCCAAGCCCTACGGGTGGCGCTGAAGAAGCGCCAGCCTTGACACCCAACCCGCCAGCCCGTGGTTTTGCTATTAAGCGGTTGGATGGGGAGAGCTGTCTCAAATAGCCTTGCAAATGAAAAACTTGCAAACTTGCATTGCCTAGGGAGCGCAAGTTGCAAGTCGTGCAAGCGCCTCCTCATGTTGCAACGGAGCTGCAACGGCAAAAAATAAAGCCGCCGAAATGGCGGCTAACTTATTGAAAATATTGGTTGCGGGGGCAAGATTTGAACTTGCGACCTTCAGGTTATGAGTGGGCTAAGTTATTGATTTTATTATACTTTTAACTTATCAGAAATGCGCTAAACTACGATAACTCCGAGGGTATTTTTGAACCCATGACTTTCAGGTTTATGCTTCAATACTTCCGTTTTCGCAAGATTATGTTCCCTCTTTAGTCTCCAGTTAGTCTCCGCAATTTTTAGGCGTCTCATGAGGCCAACGCCTGCTTGAGATCAGCATGTTCGAACGCCGAAGCCATCCGGTTAATCTCGTTGCCACGAATTCCCGTCGCCTCAGCCACCTGGCGCCATGTTTGCGTAACCCGTCCTACGTCTCCGGCAATGGCCTTTGCATCCTGGAGATTCAAGCCAAATCGTTCTGCAACACTCAATGCCACCGCCAGAGAAGATTGCGTGGTGTGCTCGTCGAGCGCCAAAGCGTGATTACGGGCCTTCACTTCAACCGGGACGGGATTAAGATCGTAGGCTGGCGAAAGGCTCCATCCCTCCGGTGAATGCAGCATGAAGGCATGGTTGCGCAGGTGGTCATCGGTATTGCTGATGAGGATGTTGAACACCATGCGCCGCCAGAGCTGTGCTGCATCGGCTTGGGCGTTGTTTCCGTACTGTCGGATGGCATCCAGGATTTCCAGGTAGTTATGGGCTTCGTTATCCTGGGCACCAATCATACTCATCGCCGAGAGCATCGGGATCCGTTGGGTGCCATGGCGGTCAAAGCGTTTCAAAATCAGCACATCGCGCCCAGCCACCGATTCCAGACGGAACTCCGGCACCGGAATGCCAGCGCGGTGGGCGAGGCGGAGCGCCAAGGCTTCCCAACGGGAAATATTGAAATCGTCGTCATGGCGGGGGAATTTCGCAATCGCCAACGTCTGGTCCTGATCCACCACCGAGGCTTTGGGGCGGGCACCCCCCAGTGACGAACCGGGGGCGAGCAGCATCCGCAGGTCTTCATCACCTTCGGCGTCTGCCAGATAGCGGTCGCTTGCACCCAGCAATTGGGGCAGCTCAATCAGGGGTGGCACGCGGATGGTGCCATCCGTTGCCAGAAATGGCCCCCCAGTGGTGTTGGCAAACCGCAGAGCACCCTGGCGCGAGAAATCGTTCACCATCAGCAGGTAATCAGCCTCCATGAGCGTCCGAGGGGCAGTTTGTGCCAACGTGGCCCGCCGAGCTTCCGCCCGCTGCATGAGCACACGCCCCCAACGGTCTGGGGCGGAATCCCCTATCGCCCCAAACAACAGCTGGTTGGGCTTGGTGTGGAAATCACCCGCCGTCAGGGGTAAATCGGGTGCCAAGGCAAACCCACGGGGGTGGCTGAGCCATTCTCCGCTATACTGAAAGGACGCAGACTGCCGATTACCTTTGCTGCGCATCCACAGCTGCCCAACCTGTACCGGCGTTCCTTCAAGGTCGATATAAACGTAGATTTCCGTTTGCATGGCCTAAACTTTCTTCCGGCTTAGGCGCACGCGCTGCGGCAGGGTTTCCTCTTCCAGGAACTGCCCCGTTGGGTCATTGGGCAGAGAAGCCAGTTCAGCCAGTTTATCGGTAAGTCCTAAAACAAACAGCACGGT
>PFND01000071.1:0-3992 GCA_002791805.1 Alphaproteobacteria bacterium CG_4_10_14_0_8_um_filter_53_9
TTAAAGTAAAAGAACGGCGAGGTTTTCTTGACAAATGATTAAATGTTGAGCAGGCTCTGCGGCGAAAATGATACAGAATATGCCCCCTGAAACCCTTGCTGAGCACACGACTGTGCCCGGCACCCCTATGCCCTTACCCAAGATTACTTTGGGAAGGCACACCCTTGAAAATAATGTGGTTTTGGCCCCGATGACGGAGATTACCGACCGCCCGACGCGTTTGCTTGCCAAGCGTTATGGCGCGGGCCTTGTGGTGAGCGAAATGGTGGCGGCGGAAGGGGTGGTGCGTCAGGCGGTTGTGGCGGCTCAAAAAGCGACATTTGACCCGCGGCAGGGGATTCATAGTGTTCAGGTTGTGGGTGGTGACCCTGTAAACATGGGGGTTGCTGCCGCTGTGAATGAACAGGCGGGCGCCGATGTTATTGATATCAACATGGGCTGCCCCGTTAAAAAGGTGGTGAACTGCATGGCCGGAAGTGCCCTTATGAAAGAGCCCGAGCTTGTGCAGGCTATTTTAAAAAGTGTGGTAGGGCATGTAAAGGTTCCGGTGACTTTAAAAACCCGCCTTGGGTGGAGTGAAGACATGAAGAACGGTGTGGAGATTGCCAAAATTGCCGAAGGGGAGGGGGTGCAGATGCTCGCTATCCATGGCCGCACGCGCGCCCAGATGTATAAAGGAAGCGCCGACTGGAAAGCTGTGGCGGCGATTAAGCAGGCGGTGAAGATTCCTGTGCTTGTTAATGGCGATATTTGCAGCGTGGCGGATGCGGTGCAGGCCCTTAACGACAGCGGTGCCGATGGTGTGATGGTGGGGCGAGCCACACAGGGCAAGCCTTGGATTTTAGGCCAGATTGCGCATTATCTGGAGACAGGTGAGATTTTACCCGAACCCAGCCTTGCCGAACAATGTGAGGTGGTGATGGAACATATTGACCTTTCTATCGAACTTTATGGAGAATTTTCAGGAATTCATCACATGAGGAAGCATTTAGCCGGATATACGAAGGGTTTGGTGGGAGGTCGTGAGCTTAGAATGCGATTAAATTCAATGACTAAAGTAGACGACATGAAGCAATCTGTGAGAGATGTTTATTTGGCTTGCAGGGGCTAGATGTAGGTGGTATAAGAATGGGCAAGGGGCTGGAACTACTACATATAGTAGTTTTGGTGCCGGGAAGGCTTGCTGGAAACAGGGAGTTTTGGAAAGGTTGGGAACGCGCCCGAACTGAAGAAGAGCTTACTCTTTTAAGAACGGACACGACAAGGCTTTAGGTGCTTGTGGATGATGTTATTTTTCCACAGGCGAGCGGATTTGGAGGAGGTGCTTGTGGATAACTTGTGCTCTTTGCCAAATCGTTTAGGGGATAACAACAGGGAGAAAACCAACCCATGACCATGCAAGATTTTAGCAACGGTGCTTTGAGCCAACAAATGAACACGACCCATGTGGCCGGGCGTCCTATGAGCCCCCTTTACCGCCTGCGCGCTGAAGCTTTTAACGAGAGCCTGCCTGCAAGTGTGGACGTGTGCCTGAAAACATACTTTAAAGACCTGAACGGCATGAGCCCTGTGGCTGGCATGTACGAAAAAGTGATTACCCAAGTTGAAAAACCCTTGATTGAGCATGTGCTGCGTTATGTGCGTTGCAACCAAGTGCGTGCGGCTAACATTCTGGGAATTAACCGCAATACGTTGCGCAAAAAAATCCAGACGCTCAACATTGATTTGAACGCCATTATGAACGACTTCCACCACTAGGATGTTGTGATGACGGGGCGCCTGCGGGCGCCCTTTTTTGTTGTTATTTAGCTGTTTATAGTATACATATGGTTTATCTTGCCCCCGTTGTGGGGGCTTTGGAGGAACATCATGACACTTTCTGACAACTTTCGGAAAACCGTTAGGCTTGAAATTTTTCTGGACCCGATGCGAGGCGATCGTGTATCTGGCAACCGACCTCCTCTGGCTATATGGCTTCTGGATATAGAATGGAAAGATAATGCTCTCTACGCTAACCCTGAAGGCATTTATGCACAGACAAACCATGACGGCTCGATTCCAGAAGAAGCGAGGAATGCTTTCGTGATGCTGGAAGAATCTCGCTTCTCCGGACGCCCCCTTCCTGATGGCAATTTGGAAGATTCGCTGAAGACATTTTTGAAAAGCGTGGGCACGGGGCCTTTACCCTTGAAAATTCTTTCGTCCTTCATGGCGAGGGACGGGGCCTTGTACAAGCTCCGCTTTGCTTTATCTGAGCCGGTGGCGATGGCCTATCTTTTTACCCTTGATGATGGGAAAAGCGGTTTTGTGGCGCTGACATGAGCCTGACCGAGACATGTTGATATGAAAGAGGCGGCCCTGGGGGGTCGCCTTTTTCGTTATAGAGCATAACGGGCGAGATTGTACCTTTTGCGTGTTTAGGATAGCATGAACGCATGGAAGCTATTTTACACCTTGTTGCGATGCCAGAGGCCTGGGTGGCTTTGGTGATGTTGATTGTGATGGAAATTGTTTTAGGGATTGATAACCTTATCTTTCTCTCTGTTCTTACCAATAAACTTCCTCCTAAGCACCGCAAAAAAGCACGCGCTTTGGGGCTTGCCCTTGCCTTGATGATGCGCCTTGTTCTGCTGGCGATGATTGCGTGGATTGTTCATCTGGTTGAGCCTGTTTTTTCTGTTTTTGGGCACGACGTTTCTTATCGTGACCTGATTTTGCTTGCGGGTGGCGGATTTTTACTTTGGAAGGCGACGGATGAGATTCATCATGCCCTTGAGCCTGCTGTAACCGAGGGCGGTATTAAAAACGTGGTGGTGGCCAGTTTGGGGGCGGCGGTTGTTCAGATTGTTGTGCTTGATCTGGTGTTTTCTATTGATAGCATTATTACGGCTGTGGGGATGACGGACCACCTGCCTATTATGATTATTGCCGTTATGGTGGCGATGGCGGTGATGCTGTGGGCGAGTTCTCCGCTGGCTGATTTTATTGAACAGCACCCTAGTGTTGTGATGCTGGCCCTTGGCTTTTTGCTGATGATTGGCATGGCGCTGGTGGCGGAAGGTGTTGGCTACCATATCCCCCGTGGGTACCTTTATGTGGCTATGGCTTTCTCGGGCTTTGTGGAGGCGCTTAATATTATGCGACAAAAACGACAAGGCTAGTTTTTTGCCCACACTTGTTGAGGAAGAAGGTGGGAGAGGGCTGGCTGATTTTATCTTCTTCCCTTAGGATGCCTTTTAATGACGACAGACAGACGACGGCGCGGCGATGCTTCTGGCAAGCGATATCACCCGACTTATCGGTGGTTGCGGCGTGGGGTGGCAGGGGCTCTCTGGCTGGTGGTGGCAATTGTTTTTGGGGTTTTGATCTTAAGCTTGTATAACCCGAGCCTCTCTGGTCCGGCTTATTTAGCCTTGATTGCGGCGAACCTTATTTTTATCGGTGTTATTTCATTATTCTCCATGCGCAAATTGCTGGTGATGTTTTTGGACCGGCGCGGGAAGCTTAAAGGCGGGCGGTTACATGTTCGGCTTTTAGGTATTTTTGGCCTGCTTGCCACGGGGCCTGCCATTGGGGTGACCTTGCTTGCCATTTGGCTGATGAACCAGGGGATTGAAAACTGGTTTAATGCTAAAGTGAACAACGCGCTTGAGGGAAGCCTTCTGGTGGCTGAAGCCTACATGGATGAGCACGAGCGCACGGCCCGCACCGAGGTGGAAGCCCTTGCGAGAGATGCCTTCTGGCAAGGTAAAACATGGCTTTTGGATGCTGAAGATGTGAAAATGTGGGTGCGGTTACAGGCTGATAAACGTCGTTTGGATGAACTGGCGCTGACGGATGATAATGGTGATGTTCTGGTAAGCACCGGTACCTTGACGACAACGGTGCCTGCTGATGTGGTGGCGATGATGCGCCTGGGTACGGAACGGGCGATGAGCTACCGGAGTTTGGACTCTGGCCGGATTATTGCCAGCGCCCCCCTTGGCAACGGA
>PFND01000071.1:4237-10331 GCA_002791805.1 Alphaproteobacteria bacterium CG_4_10_14_0_8_um_filter_53_9
GCTGGGTGTGCTTACCCAGAGTTTTAACCGTATGATTCTTCAGCTTAAAAACAGCCGTGCGCTTTTAGAAAAGAAAAATAAAGAGCTTGATATGCGCAGACGCGCCATGGAAGCGGTGCTGACAGGTGTGACCGGGGCTGTGTTAAGTGTGGATGGATATGGTGTGGTGGGCTGGTGCAACGGCCATGCCGAGCGTTTGCTGGGTGTTAAACAAGGGTTGAAGCTTGGAAAGACGGCACCGGAAGTGGCTCAGTTGGTTGAAAAAGTGGCCAAAGAACCCCGGCCTTTGGTGCAAGAACAGGTGAAGCTTTGCTGTGCGGATAATAATACGGAAATGCGGACGCTTCAGGTGAGGGTGGTTCCCCAGTTTATTGAAGGCGGTAAGGTGGGGGCGATGGTGGTAACGGCCGATGATATTACGCCCCTGATTGGTGCCCAGCGCGTGGCGGCATGGCGCGATGTGGCACGCAGGCTTGCCCATGAAATTAAAAATCCGCTCACGCCGATTCAGCTCTCTGCCGAGCGGTTACGGCGAAAATACTTGAAGGTTATCCCGCCTGAAGACCAGGAGCTTTTTGCCCAGTTGACGGAGACGATTGTGCGTCAATCTGAAGAAATGAGGCGGATGACGAATGAATTCTCGGACTTTGCGAGAATGCCCGAACCTGTGATGCAGCCCGAAGATATTATTGCTTTATTAGAACAGCTTGTGGCCCTTCAGAAAACAGCAGAGCGCGGTATTGCCTATGAGATTGATAACCAGCTTGCCCCTGATGAGCGAACTGTTGTGTGCGACCGTGGCCAGATTGGCCGAGTGTTGGTGAACCTGATTGAAAACGCCAGCAATGCAATTGCAGAGAGGGATGGTGAAGAAAGTGGCACCAAAATGCCGCAGGGTGTGGTGAAGGTTGTTGTGAAAAAGACACATGATGGTATGCTCGGGATCACGGTGCTGGATAACGGACGGGGCTTACCCCCTGATGTAGAGGTTGATACACTCTTTGACCCCTATGTGACGACCCGTAAAGGCGGAACCGGGCTTGGATTGGCCATTGTGCGCAAAGTGATTGATGAGCACAAAGGGTCGATTCGGCTGGCGAGACGGAAAGAAGGCGGAACCCTTGTGGAACTGACGCTGCCGTACGCTCCTTTGGCGGCCTGATGATGGGCGGCCCGAGGCGGGGCCCCTCAAGAATAATACACCAGCCCACAAAGGAGATAGACACCTCATGAGCCCCAGTAACTCAACCCCGAGCTACGAAATACTGATTGTGGACGACGAAGCCGACGTGCGCACTGCGCTTGCCGGTATTTTAGAAGACGATGGATATTCTATGCGATTTGCAGAAAATGGCCAGCAGGCCCTTGATATGCTCACTGAAAAAGCCCCGCATTTGATGCTTTTGGATATTTGGATGGAAGGCATGGACGGCCTTGAAGTGCTCTCCCGCGTGAAGCGCCGCTTGCCCGACTTGCCTGTGATTATGATCTCTGGCCATGGGACCATTGAAACGGCTGTTCAGGCAACCCTTAAAGGTGCTTATGACTTTATTGAAAAACCCCCGAGTGTTGAACGTTTGCTTTTGACGGTGAGCCGCGCGATTCGTGAATCTCAATTGAAAAAAGAGAATTATTTGCTCCGTGCCCGCAGTGGAGATGTTCATGAGCTTTTGGGTGTGTCCTCCGAGATTGCAACGGTACGCCAGACAGTGAAACAAGTGGCGCAAGGTGAAAGCCGTGTGCTGATTTCCGGTGAAAACGGCAGCGGTAAAGAAGTGGTGGCGCGGTTGATTCACCGTGGGAGCCGCCGCTCGGATAAGCCGTTTGTGGCGCTTTCTCCTGCGGCTGTGACAGACGGCACCTTTGAAGCGGCTCTTTCTACCATGGTGGCGCAAGGCCGCGGTGGTACACTTTTTGTGGATGAAATTGCCGATTTGACGGCCGCGATGCAGGGCCGTTTGCTTAAGTTTTTGCAAGATGGCACGTTGCCAGACCCCAATACAGGCTTGCCTGTTGAGGCGGATATGCGCGTGGTTTCGTCTACATCCAAGCCTATTAAAGACCTCATTGATGCGGGAAGTTTTAGGGCTGATTTGTTCTACCGCCTAGGTGTGGTGCCGATTGAGATGCCTCCGCTACGCATACGCAGTGTGGATATTCCAACGATGGCGCAACATTTTTTGAAAATCCTCTCCCCTGATGCGGCGAGCCAGCCCCGTATTGCCCCTGCCACGATGGCGGTGATGACCAGCTACACGTGGCCCGGGAATATCAGACAGCTTAAAAACGTTTGTGAGTGGCTGATTATTATGCATGCGGGTAAAATGGTGGTACCGGACATGTTGCCGCCCGAACTTACCCGTGGCGATGCTGTGCCGGGCAATATGATGGAAGCTGTGGTGACGATGCCGCTGCGCCAGGCTCGTGAAATATTTGAGAAAAACTACCTGACGGGCCAGCTTTCTCGCTTTGGCGGGAATGTGAGCCGTACCGCTGATTTTGTGGGTATGGAGCGTAGTGCCTTGCACCGCAAGCTGAAGAGCCTTGGGGTGGATGCGCGTGTGGATGGCCCCATGTAAACCAGAAAAGTGTAATAAGCCCTTGGTAAACAGGGGCTTTTTTAGGCCTTTTTTTGCCTTGTGCGGAAAGGTCACGGGGGGTGGGGGCTGGTGCTTTTTTGGGGGTTGGCGCGCGCGGGATGTGTGCTAGAGTAAGACAAATAATAAAAAGAAAGATGGACGATGGCGGCAGCTAAGTCTCAGAATTTAAAAGACGTTTTTTTGGCCTATTTGGTAAAAGGACATATGCCTGTAACGGTGTTTTTGACCAATGGTGTTAAGCTTTCCGGTGTGATTAGCATGGTGGATGAGGATTGTTTGACCCTTGCGCGTGATGGCATGACACAACTTGTTATGAAACATGCGGTTAGCACCGTGATGCCCCAGGATGCCATGAACGTTTTTGACGTTATCGGCGAATAAGCCTTTCTTTTACAAGATCTATTTGTTGTGTGGAAAGCCCAGGTTTATGGTGGGTAGATGAGGGGTGTTTTGCTGGTTGGCTGCGGGGGGTTGTGGGGTAAGAGACGGGTATGCGCAGGGTAGGGAGTGGGTATGCGGGGTTGATTTTTTGGCTCCTTCGGGGCTTTTTTTGTGGTCAATGTACTACGTATACATTTTATGGTGACGGAAGTGTCGCGGCGGCTTCGGGTAAGGGGGAATGTGAAAAGCCGCCCACGGTGGGGCGGCTCTTCTTTTTTGCGCGAGGGGGCGCGTGTGATCAGGCTTCGGCCATGTCTTTCGCCGTTTGCCGCCCATTTTCGGCGGGGGGCATGTGCGTGATTGCTTGCGCGGCCCGCTTGGCGTGGGCTTGGAGGACGAGAGCTTGGATCTTTGTCTCGTAGCCTTGCAGGGCTTCTCGTGCGGCGGCTATTTCTTCCTGAACCTCATCCACCCGTTCTTGGAAAGGACGGGTGAGGATGCCCTGTTGGTGGCAGAAGGAGAAGGCAAACTTCTTTTGCTTGGAGCGGCGGAAGTTGCCTTTTTTCTGGGTTGCCTTCGCTGCCAGCTCTCGGTAGGCGGCATCAAACTCAGGATAGGTTTCGCGCAGCCATGTCATGTTGGCGGTTCGGACGGCATCGTTGGAGCGCTTGGGGGTGAGATGCCCTGCCACAAGATCGGTAATCTTGTAATGCAACAGGATGTTCCTGTCCGTTGCGACCTTGCCCAGATTTTCCTGAGCTTTGCGAAGGATCTCGGGAATACCCGAACCGCCGTAAGACACCAACAGATCGTGGTGCTTCTGCATTTCCTGATGCAGGGCGATGATGCGGGCACGTTCCGGCTCCATGGCGGCAGCTTCGGCCATGATGATGGCGCGGACGTCATTCATGCCTTCTTTCAGGGCGAGGCCTGTGCGCATCAAGTTCTTGGTCATGATAGCGCTGAAGTAAGACGGGCTTACTTCAGCATAGCCGCTGGTGGCTTCGGCCAGGGCGATTTCCAGCTCTGGCCAGGCACGGTAGGTGCCGAGATCCAGATCGGCCTTGGCAGTGGCAAGCAAGGCGAGCGCGCCATCTTCTTGAGAATAGACGTGACCTGTCCACATATCCATGGGGAGGCCGATGGGGAAGTGCGTGCCGTTCACCTCGACGGTGAGGCATTTGGGGCAGATATCATGGCCTTGGCACATGATTGTCTCCTATCGCTTGAGGGGTGGGCCCTGAAGAAAAAACGTTTATGTACTTCAAGGTGTATGTAAGTTAGGGGAGGGGGTGTAGGTTGTCAATATTTTTGGGGTGGTGAGATAATGCGTTTTGGCGTATGTGTGGATGTATGAGTTTTATGGAACATGAAAAACAGGCCGAGAGGGCTTTGGTGGTGGGCGTGGGTATGCCTGCGGGATTTAACCGTGATGCGGACGGCGAGGTGCGGGGGGGCGGCGTTTTGCGATCCTCTGATGAAAAGCTTATGGAAGCCATTAACCTTGCCGGCGCCATTGGCGTTGAGGTTGTTTTTGCCGAGTTTGTCAACCTTTCCAAAGTGAACCCTCCCTTGCTTTTAGGTGGCGGGAAAGTGGATGAGCTTACTGAAAAAGTAGCCGAGATGGAGGCGAGGTTGGTGATTGTGGATGCGGCGCTTTCTCCCCGCCAGCAGCGCAACCTTGAAGAGCGCCTTGGGGCCAAGGTGCTTGACCGTACCGGCCTTATTTTAGAGATTTTTGGTGAGCGGGCACGGACGAGGGCAGGGCGCCTGCAGGTGGAACTGGCGCGCTTGACCTATGAACAGAGCCGTCTTGTGCGGCAGTGGACGCACCTTGAGCGTCAGCGTGGGGGGATGGGGAAAACCGGCGGGCCAGGGGAAAGACAGCTTGAGCTGGATAAACGCATGTTGCGCACGCGGATGGCGGCGGTGCGCCGCGAGCTTGCCGATGTGGAGCAGACCCGTGGCTTGCAGCGCATGGCGCGCGGCAAAGCGGCCCTGCCGACGGTGGCGCTTGTGGGTTACACCAATGCGGGAAAATCTACTTTATTTAACCGCCTTGTGGATGCGGGGACGCTGATGGCCGATGCGCTTTTTGCGACTCTTGACCCCTTGATGCGTAAATTAAAATTGCCCGACGGGCTGGAAGTGGTGCTGGTGGATACCGTGGGATTTGTGAGTGACCTGCCCCACGAGCTTGTGGAAGCTTTTAAAGCCACGCTTGAAGAAGTGGTGATGGCGGATGTGCTGCTGCATGTGCATGATGCGGCGACCCCTGAGCGTGAGGCCCAGGCTGCCGATGTGCGCGAGGTTTTGCGTCAGCTGGGGGCGGCCGACAAGACCGTGGTGCAGGTGTATAACAAGGCCGACATGCTGGATGACGATGCGCGGGCTTTGGTGCCTGTGGACGGATTATCGGTTTCTGCCAAAACAGGTGAAGGCGTGCCTGAGTTGCTGGCGGCGATTGAAGAGATCCTCACCGGAGATTGGGTGCCTTTGAATGTGCGTGTGAATGCGGGTGAGGGGCGCTTGCTTGCGTGGTTGCATGCGCATGGGAAAGTAAAAGAACAGGCTTTGGACGATGATGTGTGGGTGATGCGGGTGATGCTGCGCCCTTCTGATGTGGCGGTTTGGGAGAGAATGGGGAATGGAGACGTAGAGACGTAGAGATGAGAAAAGAGGCCTTTGGCCTCTGTTTTTTTGGCGTTTATAGATGCGGGGAGTTAAGCGTAAATATCGATAAGTTGACCGCGGCCTTCGGCGTTGGCCTGGTAGCGCTGGGTCTCGTTCGGCTCTGAAATATTTTGAGGCGCTTTGGCCTGATGGGTGCCTGTGTTGCCGTTGCTGCTGATGGCAGCGGCGGCTTGCACGGGGCCTGCATTTTGGCTGCTGGTGGCGGCATAGGTGGTTGGCCCGCCTGCACCCGCCCCAAAGCGAAGGCTGGTAATGTTGTTGTATGAGCTGACGCGGACATCCATGGCCCTAAGGATAGAGTTGTGAGGTGCGAGTTGCAAGTAAAAAAAGAAGAGGAGGGGCGGAAGATGATGGAAAAAGTAGCGGAGAGAGAAGCGGGATATGAAAGACCAGGTTTTGTTGTATTTTGGCCTTTCTGT
>PFND01000071.1:10356-19796 GCA_002791805.1 Alphaproteobacteria bacterium CG_4_10_14_0_8_um_filter_53_9
ACTTTGGGAAGTGAGATTTTTATGACCACGGACATATTGATGCTCGGCTTTGCTGTGGGCGTGGCGCTTGCGTTTATTGCCTATCTTTTCCGTGTGTGGCCCGGGCGGCGTGAGGGGGCGGCGTCTCTTTCTCAAACCGAGACATCGTTTAAAAAAATGGTGCAGGAAAGCGAGATGATGACCATGCTCGTGAGCCGTGAAGGGCTTGTGCGCTTTATGAATAAACGATTTGGCGACATGCTGGGCGCGACCCCTGATGCTGTGCGCATGACCAATATTTCCGGCCACCTTCACCCCCAGGATATCCCCCCCTTGAGACAGGCTTTGGATGATGCCATGGCGGGGGTTCCACCGCGCGAGATGACGCTGCGGTTTAAATCGGCCCATGGTGACTTTGTGGCGACCCTTACCAAAATAAGCGGCCTTGTGGAAGCGGACGGGCGTGTGGTGCAGGCCGTGGTGCAGGCGGTGGATGCGCGTGCCAATACGGGACTCCAGATTGCGCTGACCCAAAGCAAACAGCGCTTTGAAGACTTTGCCGCCAACAGTGCCGACTGGCTTTGGGAAGTGAATGAGCGCGGGCGCATTACCTATGCCTCACCCTCTGTGCGTCAGGTGATGGGGTACACGCCCGATGATGTGGCGGGCATGCCCTTGATTGACCTGCTTTTTGATGATGTGGAAGATACGGTTTGCGAGCTTTTTGCGGCACGTTTGGCGCGTAAGGAGCCTTTCAGAGACCTTTCCTTTTGGGGGAAAACCAAGTTGGGCGAACGCGTTTTTATTGAGCTTGCGGGAGTTCCGGTGTTTGATGAGCGTAAGATTTTCCTTGGGTTTAGGGGGGTTGCCAGCGATTGCACCGCGAGCCAGGAAGACCGCGAGAATATGTTCCGCCTGGCGACGACGGACCATTTGACAGGCCTTTTGAACAGGCCCCGCTTTAAGGAAGAGCTGGAACGCGCGGTGACGCTGGCCAAGCGCCACAGTACCGAAGGCATGGTTCTGCTGATTGACCTTGACCGGTTTAAAGAAATTAATGACACCCACGGCCATGAGGCGGGGGACGAGATTTTGGTGGCGATTACGGGCATGCTGCGCGAAAGTGTACGGAGCACGGATGTTCTGGCACGCCTTGGGGGCGATGAGTTTGCGATTATTATGCACAACATCCCCGAGAATGAGGCCCGTGCCAAAATTGAAAAGTTGATTGAGCGCATTGCCCGTTACGCCCTGGATTATAAAGGTATGAAACTTACGGTGACCATGAGTGTGGGGATGGTGCCTTACCCTCAGGAAGACCGGGGGGCGGATGATTTGCTGATGGCCTCGGAGCTGGCGATGTACCGCGCCAAAGACATGGGCCGCAACCGTTTGTTTATGGATACGGAAGATACGGGCGGAGGTACCAAGGACTCGGTACGGGCTCAGCTTAAAGGGGTGGAGCGTTTGCGCCAGTGCTTGGACAGCAATGACTTCCAGCTTTATTATCAGCCGATTGTGCCGGGGCGTGCTGAAGAGGTTCCGCTTTTTGAATGTCTGCTGCGTATTTTTGATGAAGAGGGGCGTATGCTCTCTCCGGCCCTTTATATTGATGCGGCCGAGCACTTCGGGATTATCCAAAGGCTTGACCTTGCGGTGGTGCGGCGCGCGTTTGAGACCCAGGTGGGCCTTAAACAACAAAAGCTGACGGCGGATTTCTCGGTCAACCTTTCTTGCAGGAGCCTTGGTGACAAGGTGTTTATGGAACAAGTGAAAAAGCTTGTGAAAGAGATTAAGGTTGACCCTGCACGTATTATCTTTGAAGTGACCGAAACCATGGCGCTGCATGACCCTGCCCAGATGCGCGATATTGATGACATTAAAGATTTTATGGTGGAGCTGAAGGCCTTTGGCTTCCGGTTTGCTTTGGATGACTTTGGTACCGGCTTTACCAGCTTTAAATATCTTAAAGTTTTGCCTGTGGATTTGGTGAAGATTGATGGCGAGTACATTAAAGACCTTGTGGATGTGCCCGAAGACCGCATGTTTGTGGAAAGTATGGTGAGCCTTTGCCGCGGCCTTGGGATTTTGACGGTGGCCGAGTTTGTGGAAAATGAGGCTGTGACGCGCGCGATTTTAGAGCTGGGGATTGATTACGGCCAAGGGTGGCACTTTGGTAAACCGTTGCCTGATGCAGGTGCCCAGACACAAGCGTTTACCGCGAGGCGCATGCAGGACTGGTTGACGGAAGAGGGGGCGGCGCGTGGTGTGGAAGCGGTGAAGGGAGTCTCTAAAAAAGCCCCTGCAAGCAAGGCAAAGGCTAAACCTGTGAAAGTGGCTAAAAAGCCTGCGGCAAAGCGCCCTAAGGCGACGGCTTGAGATAGGTGATATAAATGATGATTTCTATAACGAGAGCGAAAGAGAGCGCGACGCGGAGCATCATGAGTTTGCTGGTGCGCTCTTTGTTCTCCATCCCTTTATCTTTTTTGGCCATACCTGCCATGCCTGCGGCAAGGGCGCTGATTGCGGCGAGAAATGTGCCGACCATGAGAATTTTGAAAAGCATGAGGGGTAGCCTAACGGGGATTTTTGGTGACGGCAAGCGGGGGGTATCCGGTATTTTGCATCATGTATCTGGACGAAGGCAGTATGGAGGTATGGGGGCATGGTAAAGGTTGTGGTGGGGCGAGAGGGGGCTGAGGATGTGGAGGTGAGCCTTTTTCCGGCTCAGCGGGTTTTTGCCATAGGGGCCAAGGCCGGACTTGACCGCCTTGGGTTTGGTGATTGCGGCGGACAGTGCGTGTGCGCAACGTGTCATGTGGATATTATTAAAGGTGATTTTGATGCCCCGCGGGATGATGAGCTTCGGTTATTGGACACGCTGCCCAACGTAACCCCCACGAGCCGCCTGGCATGCCAGTTGACAGCAGGCGAACAAGACGAGATTGTTTTGCGATGGCTCGGCACGTAACCCCTATAAATAGCACTGTTTTGCAGGAGAAAGTTCTCCGCAAAATTTTGCGCGATAATGCCGGGTGCAGTTTGTTTGCCCGCCTTGGGATTGCCAAGCTTTATGCGTATAAGGATTTTAACTTGCTTTATCAGAGCTTTGTGAGGGCGGTGCCGATTGTGTCTCCCCGCGGGTACCTTGATAACCTGACAGGTATGGCCCAGCAGGGCAGTGTGCGTGAGCTGACGCAGGAGCCTTACCGCGTTCTCATGAACCCTAAAATGGTGAGCGCCAAGCCCCCTGCCGCTTTGTGCTGGTGGCGCCAGCAGGCGATTCCTGTCAGCACCCACGAGATAAATGCCTTTTTAGCTGAAGAGGCGGCGTGGCGCACCCGCCTTACGGGGCAGGGGCACCCGATTAAGGGGGCTTTCTTTTACCTGCCTGAGGCTGTGCCCCTGCGCCATGTGGATGACATGACCCTTGGTGGTTTTGCCACCGCTGTGGATGGCATGCGCGGATTTTTTGAAAAACGGCGCGCGCTGCCGAGATTATCTCTCATGGGGGATAGCGGCGGGAGCCGTATGCGTTGGTTTGCAGGGCTTTTAGACCAGTTGCAGCACCATGGCGAGAAGGTGGAAGTGATGGTTGCTCATCCTACCACCTTGATTGACTTTGGCCTTTACGCGAGCCAGCAGGCGGGCCGTTTTTTACCGCTGCGTGAGCTTTGTCCGAACTTGAAAATCCTTCTTTTTAACGGTTATGACGTGGCGGTGGAGCGTATGGAGCTTGGTTATTTGCTGGCGGGCCTGCCTGATTTAAAATGGGCCCAGTGGATATGGCAGCCCAGCGGCCTTAATTTTGTTCAGGACGACCTGAACCTGCGCCAGCGCCTTGCGGTGCGTTTGGGCGGCCCTGTATTTTACGAGTTTGTGCCTGTGAGTGATGTTCTGCCTGACGGGAAATTTGTGCGAAACTACCGCCGTGTGCACGCCGGCATGCTGGAAAATGGCAAGGAATACGCGGTGATTGTGAGCAACCTTGCGGGCCTTATGGGCGTGAGCACGGGCCAGGTGGTTAAAGTTTTACAGGTGAGCCCCCTGCTGGTGCAGGCCAAAGGGCCTTTGATGCAGCTGAACGGCTTGAACGAAGGCATTAAGGAAGAAGGTGTGGTGCAGGCGGTGAGCAACATTAACACCGCTTTGCAGGGGCGCGGTGTGTTTGTGCGCCATGCGCTGATGGGACACCATATTGCCCAGCGCCAGCCTGTGTGGGTTGTGGAGCTTTCTCGCCCCATGAGCGAGTTGCCTGACAGCGTTTTGGACAGCATGGCCAAGCGGTTGCACGCCGAGATGGACCTGCGCTTTGATGGCTACCGAAAAGCCATACGTGAAGCCAAGATGAAGCTGCCGGTTGTCCATTTTGTGGGGATGGGGAGTTTTGCGGCGGCGCAGCTTGCATGGTCTGACATGTCGCGGCTTGATCATACCTCTGATGCGGCGATTGTGAACCGTATTCTGGCGGCGGCGTGGCAGGTTAAGACTATTGAAAATGCCTAGGAAACCTAGGCTTACGTTTGTTTTTTGGGGTGGGTGTTAGGAAAGGTGAGAGTATTTTTATGTGCTTTTTATTATAAAGGGCTTGTGTGCTGAGGGCAGAAGGATATGCTCGAAGACTCAGCACACCGACCTGAAAGGGGCCTGGCTCCTTTTATAAAAAAACATAATATGAGGGAGGATTTATATGCATCGCCGTGGAAATCATCAAGAATATGCAGGTTTGGCAGGAAAAGATGGCTATGTTGACCAGCTTTTGAAGCGTCATGAAGAGCTTGAACAGAAAATTCATACGGAATTGAGGCGTCCCGCGTTGGATTGGGATGGCGTGAAGCTTTTGAAACGAGAAAAGCTGCGTGTGTTGGAGACGTTGCGTGCCCGGGCGCAGGTGCTTCAGTAGACCACCAGACGGCAGGACAAGAGGAGGGAGGCGTTTGCCCCCTTTCTTTTTGAGGTGGGGTTGTCCCGCGTGGGGGATTGTTCTATTTGTTTTTGGTTAAGGAAAAAGGATCTCGTGAATGACGGCTCGGTATGAAATTATTGGCGGCAAACCTGTTGTGGGTGAAATTGCCTGCTTTGGTGCGAAAAATTTTGCAACCAAAGCTATGGTGGCAGCCTGCCTTGGCGATGCGCCGACGATTTTGACGAATGTTCCCCCCATTGGTGATGTGGCCATTACCCGTAACCTGCTTGAAAGTGTGGGTGTGAAAGTGGAGAGCCTGGATGCCACGACATTGAAGATTGACCCCACCGGCATGAGCACCTTTAAGGTAAGCACCCCGGATAGCCGGAGTAACCGTATTCCTATTTTGTTACTGCCGATTCTGCTGCACAAGTTTGGTGAAGCGATGATCCCCCGTTTGGACGGGTGCAACATTGGAAAGCGGGCTGTGGATATTCATGAACAGGCTGTGGAGGCCTTTGGCGGCGAAATTGAGGTGGATGAAGAACATTTGGGAGCCAAGTGCGTTAAAAAGCTGAAAGGTACTCACTTTGCCATGCATTACCCCAGTGTAGGGGCGACCGAAACCTGCCTGTTTTTAAGTGTTCTGGCGGAGGGCGAGAGTGTATTGACCGGTGTGGCCCTTGAGCCTGAGATTATGGCCCTTGTGGGCATGTTGCAGGGTATGGGCGCCCGTATTTGGGTGGGCGAGGGGCGTGTGATCCGCGTGCAGGGTGTACCCCGTCTGGGCGGTACCACCTGGGCCTGCATTGGTGACCGCATTGAAGCGGCCAGCTGGGCGAGCCTTGCGTGTGCCACGAAGGGGGAAATTATCCTCAACGGCATAAGGCCCGAGCATTTGAGCAACTTTTTGCCGTTTTATCGTCAGCTTGGCGGGGGATATGATGTTCTTGGGCCGGATAAGCTGCGCTTTTACCGCGACGGGCCTCTGTCTCCGATTATGCTGGAAACCAACGCTTACCCCGGCTTTGCCACCGACTGGCAGCAGCCTTTTGCCGTGCTGCTGACGCAGGCGGAGGGGATTAGCGCTATCCACGAAACGGTTTATGAGGCCCGCTTTGGCTATGCCGAAATGCTGAACAAAATGGGTGCCCGTATGCAGGTGAGCGATGTGTGCATAGGCCAGCCATGCCGATTTGCCCACCGCGGCCACGCCCATAGCGCTTTTATTTTAGGAGCGACTCCCTTGAAAGCCCTTGAAGACCCCTTGGAAGTGCCTGATTTGCGCGCGGGATTGGCCTACGTGGTGGCGGCGGCTGTGGCGGAAGGTACGACGACGCTCACCCATATTGAGCGTATTGAACGCGGTTATGGCCCTTTGGAAAAACGTCTGGACGGGATTTTGAATGTGCGCCGTATTGCCTCTACATAAGTGAAAGTGCTGGACAAATCTGGGGATAAGTTTTCCTAAAAAAGCTTGTGTGGTTGTTTTTATGCATCACGCCTGCTTAAAGATTAGGCGCTATGTGTTTGAAATGTGTCAGTCCCCCTTGTGTTTACCGTTTGTGCTGCCTACTATAAGAATACGCCAAGATGGCAAGAGAGAGACAACAGTCAGGAAGGCTGGCCGATATGGATATGAAGATCGCCACCGTGGTTGGGGCGACGAGCCAAGGAGGCTCGGTGGCGGCGTTGCCGGCGGCAAGCTCTCAGATCTCGGCCCGTGCGGCGGCTGTTGTGAGCGCTGTGGCGGCAGATACAAGATTAAGCACACCTGAGCGCACCAGCCTTGTGCAAGCTGTGGCGCGATTTGACCAGGCCCAAATTTCCAAGAGTACCAAAGATGTTTTGTTTGGCCAGGTTGAAGGCCTTGGCACCTATTTGCGCAACACAGGGAACACAAGCTGGCCCCGCTGGCAGCAGCTTACCGCCTTGCGGGTTTATGGCCTGAACATTGAACAGGGCGCCAAGAGTGACGTGGAAGAAGTGGTGATTGCCCAGACGAAAGAGCTTTTGAACAGCCTTGCCCAGAGTTCTCGGAATGTGAGTTTACAAACGGCGGTGACGGCCCCTGCGCCTGCGGCGGCGCCGACAGCGCCTGTGCAAGTGGCGGTTGCGCAACCTGCTGCGGCGCCCGTGCCTGTGGCAGCCCCTGCGCCTGTGGTTCAGCAAGCGCCTGCAAAATCTTCTGCCCCTGCAGAGGCCCCTGCGGAACGTGTGGATACGGTGGTTTAACCAGCTATCCGAACAGACTTATAACTGAAGGCGGCCCGAGGGCCGCCTTTTAATCTTGCGCGTTGTCGTCGTCTTCCCATGTGAGTGCGACGGCCTTGAAGCCTGCTGGAGAGAAGCTGTATTCTTTTTTACCTGCCTCTGAAAGCATGAAGTTTTTTGGTGGTGTCCAATGGCTTTCTGTAGCTTGTGGGGAGAGCTCCTGGATTACCCTTTGTGCCTCTTCGGAGGTATATTCTTGAACAGGCGGAGGGAAGGAGCTTAGCCTGTTTTGTTGAAAGGCGAAGGCGTAGGTTCCTTTTGGAAGCCTTATGATGATTTTCGTCTTGAGTTCATGCCTCAGCCACTTTTCAGGATCTGAGATTTTGCCCTTATTGTTGATGTAAGGGTTTGTTCCCATGGTGGGTACTCCTTTTGAAACAGATATGTCGATTTACATGAGTAGTGAATACAATTTTGAGGTGTGTCAAGGTTTGTGTGCGGGATTTGTGTGCAGGGAAGGGGATTTTGGTAAAGATTTTATATATGCTGGCCGCTATGAAAATTGCTTTAGGTGCTGATGGCTTTGGGTTTGTGTTGAAAACGCAGGTGGCGGCGTGGCTTGTGGCCTGTGGGCACGAGGTGATGGATGGCGGTATTTTTTCTGCCGCGCCTGATATGAAGCTGATGGACTATGCTGATTTTGTGGCGGGCGCTGTGGCGAAGGGTGAGGCAGACCGTGGTGTGTTGATATGCATGAGTGGGGGCATGATGCAGATACGAGCCAACCGTTTTGCGGGTGTGCGCGCTGTTATGGGCTTTGATGCCGACGCGATGGTGCATGACCGCGAGGCCAGTGACGCCAATGTTGTATGTTTTGCGGCGAGTTATGGGGCTGAAGCGGTGTGGGAAGATATCATGCTGGCATTTTTGGAAACAGAATTTGAGGCGCTTGACCGCCGTCTGGCGCGGTTGGCTTTGCTGGAACGGGTGACCCTATGATTTGGAGACATATCCTTTGTTTTTTGGCGCGTGAATAGGCGCGGCGTGTTGGTTTTTGGGGTGGGACGTTTTAGAATGCCCCTTGTAGGGAATGGAAAAGGAAGAATTTTACGATGACTGATTTTTGGAAAGACGGTTTGGCGGCAGGTGATGCGGCTGTGAAAAAAGTGATTGAGCTTGAGCTTGCGCGCCAGCAGGGCGGTATTGAGCTGATTGCCTCTGAAAACTATGTATCTGCTGCGGTGCTTGAGGCACAGGGCAGTATTCTCACCAATAAATACGCTGAAGGTTACCCCGGCAAACGTTACTATGGCGGCTGCGCTGAGGTGGATGTGGTGGAGACGCTGGCTATAGAACGCGCCAAAGAGCTTTTTGGCTGCGCGTATGCGAATGTTCAACCCCACAGCGGAAGCCAGACGAACCAGGCTGTGTTTTTAGCCTGCCTTGAGCCGGGCGACACCATTTTGGGGCTTCGGTTAGACCAGGGGGGGCACCTTACCCATGGCAGCCCTGTGAATATCTCCGGCAAGTGGTTTGATGCCCATTTTTACGGTGTGGACAAAGAGAGCGAGCGCATTGACTACGATGCGCTGGAGGCCATGGCGATGGAGATGAAACCCAAGCTGATCTCGGCCGGGGCGAGTGCTTACCCCCGTTTGATTGATTTTGAGCGCATTGGCGCGATTGCGAAAAAGGTGGGCGCCCTGTTTTTGGTGGATATGGCTCATATTGCAGGCTTGGTGGCGGCGGGCTTGCATCCGCACCCCTTTCCTCATGCGGATGTGGTAACAACCACGACCCACAAGACTTTGCGCGGGCCACGGGGCGGTATGATCCTCACCAATAGTGAAGAATTGGCGAAGAAGATTAACTCTGCCATTTTCCCCGGGCTTCAGGGTGGGCCTTTGATGCACATTATTGCGGCCAAGGCGGTGGCCTTTGGTGAAGCTCTGCGCCCTGATTTTAAGGGATACATGCAGGATGTGATAACCAACTGTGATGCCATGGCGACGGCCATTGCCGCAGGCGGTGGCCGCCTTGTGAGTGGCGGCACCGACAACCACCTGTGCCTTGTGGATGTGCGCCCCTTTGGCCTGAACGGTAAAGACGCCGAGCATATTTTGGAAGAGGCGGGCCTGACGTGCAATAAAAACATGATCCCTTATGATGTGGAATCTCCTTTTAAGACATCGGGCATTCGGTTGGGGAGTGCGGCGGGGACGACGCGCGGCTTTACGAAAGACGACTTTACCCAGATTGGCACATGGATTGCCGAGGTGCTGCGTGCGGCCCGTGATGGCAAAGGTGAGGCTGTGGCGGCGCGTGTGCACGGCGAGGTGAG
>PFND01000082.1 GCA_002791805.1 Alphaproteobacteria bacterium CG_4_10_14_0_8_um_filter_53_9
AGCGATACAGCCGAAAAACACCCTCTTGTGGCCAGACTTTCATAAAACCACAATCAAAAACTGCCTCCCCCTGCGCCATGTTTGTCACATGTTTTTTATCCACACCCCCTTGCCGCCACAGCCACGGTCTGGTTATGGTGGGTCCAAGCATAAGGGCAGGCAGCCCGCCCCTTCCGGCACGTAAGCCAAATAATAAAAAAACGCCAGTAAATTAAAGGGGTTATATCCGTTGGAAAGTCTGTTAAACGCATTTCGTGGTCTGGGCCCGGGTCGTATTTTATCTTTATTTTTAGGCTTGGCTATCCTTATTGCCGTGGGTAGTTATAGCGTTACCCAGGTTTCTCAGCCAGGCATGGCACTTCTTTATGGTGGCCTCACCTCGCAAGAAACATCAGAGCTTGCAGAGTTTCTGGGCACACAGGGCATCGCCTACGAGCAACGCGGAGAAGGCTCTATCTACGTCCCGTCAGATAAGGTTGGCCAACTGCGCCTCCAAGCTGCAGGCCAAGGCTTGGTTGGCGGCAGCATCAGCGGATACGAACTTTTTGATGAATCCAGTACATTTGGCACCACCAATTTTGTGCAGAACATCAACGCAAAGAGAGCACTGGAGGGTGAGCTTGTCCGTACCATCAGCAGCCTTCCCTCTGTACAAACGGCGCGGGTACACCTTGTCTTGCCTAAGCAAAACCTTTTTAGCCGAGAGAGCACGCAACCTTCCGCCGCCGTCGCCCTTAATTTAGGGAGCCGCCAGCTCACTCCCGATCAAGTCGGCAGCATCGCAGGCCTCGTGGCAGCAGCTGTTCCAGGTCTTGCTCTTACCCACGTCACAATTATAGATCAACGCGGAAGCATGCTCTTTAACGGGGCCGAACAAGGCACATCCTCAGGCTCACTCACCAAACACGCATCAGAGATAGAGAACAAACTTGAGCAAGAAGTTGCAACATTATTGGAGAGAGTCACAGGCCCGGGCCAAGTCGCTGTCCGCATCTCAGCCAAACTCAGCAGCCAAAATGTTACCGAGATGTCAGAAATATTTGATCCCACCCAACAGGTGGTGAGATCAGAACAAGTGATAGAAAGCACCAGCAATAGTAGTAGTGGGGGTTCAGGTATTCCCGTCGGCGTCGCGGGCAACATCCCGGGCGGAGAAGGTGCTGCAGGCGGCGGTGGGGGCGCGTCTGGTGCAGAAGCCCGTACAGAAACCACCACAAACTATGAAATTACAAAAACCGTCCGCAACCTAACAAAATCAGGCGGGGAGATCGAAAAACTCTCTATCGCCGTCTTGCTCGGTGGTAAGGTGACAGAATCAGAAGACGGAACGCGCACAACAACACCGTTCTCAGATGAAGAAAAAACAAACATGGAGCGCCTTGCCAAATCAGCCGTTGGCTTCAGTGCAGAGAGAGGAGATAGCTTCGAAATGGCCGATCTTCCCTTTACCCAACTGGCAGAGCTCACCTCTGGCGAGGCAGAGCCCTTCGTCACCACCAGTCAAATTCTGGAAATCGCAAAACTCACACTCTTGGTTATGGGGCTTATCGTTGTGGCCATTTTTGTGGTCAAACCCGCGCTTAGCGTTTTGCAACAAAGCATGGGTGCCGCAGCCCCCTCATCTCTGCCAGGCCTTTCCTCACCTTCGCTTAACCTTGGGGGTGGAGAAGGAGAGGCACCAGGCATCTCAGGGGGTGGTCCCGCAGGTGCTATAGATAGCGCAAAGTTCACCGTCAAACAGAGAGAGAGCGCCGCGAAAAAAGCCGCCGAAGTTGTTGATCAGATGCCGGAAGAATCTCTCAGTGTCGTCCGCACATGGATGGCCGGCTCCAACCCAAGCGACAATCAGGATTAATCTCTATGGCTAAAACCAACAATAAAGCGATAGCAGGGCCTCGCAAAGCAGCTATCATCATGCTCTCTGTGGGCGAGCAACGGGCCGCCAACCTCTTTTCTTACATGGATGATTATGAAATTCGTGATATTTCAAGAGAGATGGCGGGCCTTGGCCAAGTCACAGCCGAAGAAATTGAACAAGTTATTGTTGAATTTATTGAGGTATTGGGCGGAGACGGGGCAGGTCTCGCAGGGGGCTGGGGCACCACAGAGAGATATTTAAAAACATTCCTGAAAGAAGATCGCGTGAAGGATCTTATGGATGAGATGCGCGGTCCCGCAGGCCGCACCATGTGGGAAAAGCTGGCCAACGTGAACGAGGAAACACTCGCCACCTATTTGTTAAACGAGTATCCGCAAACGGTCGCCGTCATCATCTCGCGTATTAAAGCCAATCATGCCGCCAAAGTTCTTGCCGTCTTGCCAGAAGATCTGGCGACCGAGGTTATTCAACGTATTTTGGTGATGGATAATGTACCCAGAGAAGTTCTTAACGCCGTAGAAGATTCCCTCAAGTCAGAGTTTATGCGCAGCCTGGCACAAAAGAACACGCGTGACAGCCACGAGCTCATGGCCGAAATTTTTAATAACTTCGATCGCGCCAACGAGCAACGCTTCATGAGCGTGCTGGAAAAAGCCAACCCCGAGGATGCCGAGCAAATTCGTGCCCTCATGTTCACCTTTGATGATATCAACAAAACGGATGATAAAGGAATTCAGGCTATTCTTAAGGATGTGGATAAAGATGTTCTGGCGCTCGCCCTTAAAGGGGGCAATCCAGAGCTTAAAGAGAAATTCCTCAATAATATGTCAGAGCGTGCCGCGAAGATTCTCGTAGAAGATATGGAAGCCATGGGCCCCGTCAAAGTGAAGGATGTGGATGAAGCTCAACTTAAAGTCGTCACTGTCGCCAAAACATTGGCCGATAGAGGTGAAATCATCATCATGTCCGATGCTGGAGATGGACAAGAAGAATTTATCAGCTAACTCATGAGCGAAAGCATCCCAGATAAACTCCCCCGGTTCACGTTCGATAATGATTTTTTCGAACTTGCCAACGTGCCGGGCGGGCCGCCCAAACAAGCCGCCGCCCCTGGGGCGGAAAAAAAGCCGCCTAAAAATATAAAAGAGGCGCTGGAGCAAGGCTACGCGGAAGGCTTTGCCGCCGCGCAAGCTCAATCAGAGGCCTCGTATCAAACAGAGGTAGATGAGTTAAAAACAGCTGCTAATGCCATTTTGCAAACCCTGCAAACAGCCGTAACCGAGGCGTCTCAAAGTCTCACCTCCAGCGGTCTCACCCTTCTGAGGGCAAGCCTTCACCATCTGGTGGGTCACGCTGCCGAAAACTATCCAGAGCAAATTCTGGAAACACATTTAAAAGATATCGTCACCCACCTTTCCAGCCATGAGGAGCTCACACTGCGTATTGCCCCCTCCGCACGCGGATATCACGAGAAACTGGGCCTCACTCACGCCAACATCCAAGGTGTTGGCTTTCATATAAAAGAAGATTCAGGGCTCCGGAATACCGATTGCGTGGCCGAGTGGCGGCGCGGCGGCATAGAAGCCAAACTGCAAGATCACCTGGAAAAATTAGAGGCTCTTTTGACAAATGCCGGGGCAGCGGGTGGGCCCGTACCCGTTCTGGAGAAAACAAAAGCCCCCGAGACCGAGCCACAACCATCTCAAGATAAAACCGAAGCCCCCCCTCCCCCACCGGAAGAGCCGATCAAACCAACATCTCTCGCAGATGAGCTGCGTGCGGATGATGATATGGTAGATGCTCTTAAATAGCGCTCATCCAGCAAGCACCTGGCCTTGCTTCGCTTTCACATTTCTTCTAAACTTCTTCAAAATAAGTAAGCAGTAAAACTCATGACCGAAAATCTAAACTTAGAAGAACTTGGGGGCGCAAGCCCGGGTGCCAAAGGGCAAGAGGCTGGGCTGGAGGCCGTTTATGATGTTCCCGTCACGGTCAAAGCCGTTCTCGGTACCACAAACATGCACATTTCCCAGTTGCTCAAATTAGGCCGCGGTGCGGTCGTAGAGCTCGATAGAAAAGTGGGTGATGCCATTGATATTTACGTTAACGATAGGCTTGTCGCACGGGGAGAAGTCGTGATTGTCGATGATAAACTCGGCGTCACGATGACAGAAATCGTGAAATCCAGCAATTAAACGTCATTTTGTTTATGGATATCTCAACACTTCTCGGCCTTCTCCTATCCTTGGGGTTGGTGGGCGGTGCAATTGCTATCGGAGGTAATTTTAGCGGCTTTGTAGACGTTCCTTCTCTTATTATTGTGATCGGCGGCACATTCATGGTCACCGCCACGTCTTTTCCGCTTCTGGATATTTTACGTGGCCTTGCCGCCGCAGGCCAGGCCTTTACCGCCAAATTGCCAGATCCAGGTGCCGAGGCCGAGCGCATTGTCAAACTCTGCCAAAAAGCACGCCAAGGGGGCCTGCTCAGCCTTCAAAAAGAAGCACAAACCGAGCCTCGGGTCTTTTTTCAGCAAGGCATCACACTTGCTATAGATGGCGCCCCGCCAGAGCTTATTGATAAAATCTTGGTATCAGATACCGCCACCCACCTCGCCCGCCAGCAGGTAGGCCTTCAGGTTCTCAAGCGGGCAGCAGAAGTCGCTCCTGCCATGGGTCTCATTGGTACACTTATCGGCCTTATTCAAATGTTGGGTAATTTATCAGAGCCCGATAAAATCGGCCCCAGCATGGCCATTGCCATCCTCACCACCTTTTATGGGTCAATTTTGGCCTATATGGTGTTCTCGCCCCTCGCCAGCAAACTGGAAAGAGCCGGCGCAGCAGAGCTCCTCCTCCGCAAACTCTACACCACGGGCACCCTTGCCATGGCCAAGCAGGAAAATCCACGGCAAATAGAACTTCAACTTAACGCCATCCTCCCCCCCGCTCACCGTATCGCCCTTTTTAGATAAAGGATAAGCCATAAGAAACGGGGGGCCGAAGCCCCCCGTTTCTTATTTCATTGTTTTTTACCTTTAAGCCAGACGAGCCAACTTCCTCGATTGAATGGCCACATAAACAAGGAAGCCTATCAGGGCGAAAATCCCCAGCCAGACAACTGGCGCCACAATCGCAACACCAAGATACCAAGCGATCACAAGACCGGCCACACCTTGGCTTTTCGGCTGAGGCACGTCATGTGGCCACACAGCCTCCTTATCAAAGCTATCAGCGTCTTCAAGTGCCAAAATCCACACGCCAACATGAATTAAAGCACCGCCAATCACGCCAAGCAACACCCACCACATCCACCATGTCATGGTAAAATTCCTTTCTGATGCGCCTAAGATAACTTGCTTATACCACGCCCATGCCACCTTGCCAAATCCGCTTCTTTCAGCCAAAATCCGCCCATGTCAAAGCTTCTGTGTCTAAGCCCTTCTCCCTGCCCCCAGCTGGCAGGTGTGGTTAAGGCTGCAGGTTATACACTCACAGAATCTCCGGATCTCTCAACACTCATCACCCTCGCCGCAGGGGGCGCTACAGCTATTTTTTCAAATCCCACAAATCTTCCGGCCATTCTTTCCGCGCTAAAAGAAAATCAACTGACCCTCCCCGTCATCGTCATCGGAGAAGCCTCTCCCGCCGTCGCCACCAAAAGCATACGCCTTGGCGCGAGAGAATATCTCACCACGCCGGTAGAAAGCGCGCTCATCGTGCCCCTGCTGGCCAAAATAGGGCCCCAGCAAAACAAAACCGATGTCATTGCCGCCGCCCCGCTCACGCTTAAGCTGATAGAGGATGCCAAGCAGTACGCCGCAAGCCCCGCCACCGTACTTATCAGGGGAGAAAGCGGCTGCGGAAAAGAAGTCTTTGCAGGCCTTATCCACCGTCACAGCCCCCGTAAGGATAAACCGTTTGTCGCCGTCAACTGCGCCGCCATTCCCGTCAACCTGCTGGAGAGTGAGCTCTTCGGACACGAAAAAGGCGCCTTTTCAGGAGCCGTCGCCAAGCGGTTGGGTAAGTTCCAACAGGCCGATGGCGGCACCCTCCTGCTGGATGAAATCTCGGAGATGGATCTCTCCCTCCAGGCCAAACTCCTCCGTGCCATACAAGAAAAAGTCATCGATCCCGTCGGGTCAGACAAACCCGTCACAGTAGATATCCGCCTCATCGCCACCACCAACAGGCAACTGGAAGAGTTTGTGGCCGAAGGCAAGTTCAGGGAAGATTTGTATTTCAGGCTCAACGTGGTGAGTCTGGAACTCGCCCCCCTCAGGGAGAGAAAAGAAGATGTCCTCCCCCTGACAGGCTACTTTGCAGATAAATATGCCAAACAAAACAAAGTACCCACGCCCACCTTCAGCAAAGGCGCTCAGGAAAAGCTGGAAGGTTGTTACTGGAAAGGTAACGTGCGAGAGCTGGAAAACACCATCCACCGTGCAATCCTTCTGGGTCATGGTAAAACAGAACTCACGGAGGCCGATATTATCCTCTCGCCCATGTCGCTCCAACACATGAAGCCGGAAGAAAGCAATGTTAATGCCGCCACCGCCCCGGGGGGTCTTAATCCTGCCGCCACGCTGGCCGCCGCCGCCGCGCAAGCGTATGCCACAGGCAAAACAGGCTTTGTCCCCAAACGTTTAGGAGAAGTAGAAAAAGAAACCCTCCTCGCCACCCTCACCTACACGCAGCAAAACCAGCAATATGCGGCCGATTTACTCGGGATAACCCTCCCCCTCCTCAAAGAGAAGCTCACCGCCCACGGCCTCCTCTAAAGAGAGGCTCTCAAAAACAGGGGCCTTTTCCCTAAATCTCCTGCGAGAATAAAAGCATCAACCGCCTAACAAAAGTCATTTACCCACACAAGCGCTCGGGCCAAACTAGGCACATGGAAAACATCTTCACCCCCACCACCGCCCAAGCCTTTGGTATTCTCCTGCGGGAAGGGTTAGAAGCACTGCTCATCTTTGCCATCCTTGCGGCTTATGTGCGCAAAGCAGGGGCAGCCCATCAAATCAAGGCACTTTATATTGGGGCCATAGCTGCCATTGTTGCAAGCCTTGGCCTTGCTTATGTCTTTTATGCATTTAACAACGGCATGCATGTGGATGCGTTAGAGGCCGTGCTCATGTTCACCGCCGCCGCCCTTCTTTTTTATACAAGCGGCTGGCTGTTTCTCAAACAAAATCCGGCGACCCTCAGCGCAAGCCTCAAGGCCAAAGCAGGCAAGGCACTCAGCAGAAACACCCTCACCGCCATGGCCTCCGTCGCCTTTTTTGCCGTCTTACGCGAAGGGGCGGAAACCGTGCTCTTTTTCCACACGCTCGCCACATCTTCGGGGCAGCCGGCCGCTATTGGTGCGGGTATGGCGGGGGCCACACTCGTTCTTGCGGCCATGTTTTTTGTTATCCAAAAAGCAACCCTCAAACTCCCTACCAAACCACTCTTTGTGGCCACATCACTCTTTTTGTTTGCCACAGGTCTGCACTTTGTGTGGGAAGGAGTGAAGGAGCTGCAAGAGCTCGCCCTCCTCACCTTCACCCCACTCACTGACAGCAGCAGCTTAACGTATGAAGCTCTCGTTCCTGTCGTTCTGCTCACCACAACAGCCGTCTTGGGTGCCGTGTTCCATAAACCCGCCTCTCGCGCATAAAACCGCCTCATCAGCGCCCATACCTCTTCCCATAAGGGTACATTTCGGCCATAATCCGGGCTAACAAAACCCATGGATACCAACAAAATTCTCGCTACCATGCGCTCGCAGGATATCCTGCTGGCCATTGGCGTCCTCACTCTCATTGTCCTGTTTTTTGTGCCTTTGCCCGCCCTGGTGATGGATTTTCTCATCGCCATCAACATCACCATCGGTATTCTTATTTTGCTCACCACGCTTTTTATTAAGCGAGCTATTGAGTTTACAGCTTTCCCCATGCTGCTGCTCGTCACCACCACCTTCAGGCTGGCGCTCAACGTGGCCAGCACACGCCTCATTTTGTCAGAGGGGAATGCCTCAACCCAGGCCGCCGGTAAAATTATCGAAGCCTTCGGTAACGTCATTATCGGGGGCAACTTTGTCATCGGTCTGGTTATCTTTATTGTGCTTATCATCGTAAACTTCGTGGTGATTACCAAAGGTTCAGGCCGCATTGCCGAGGTCGCCGCACGCTTCACGCTCGATAGCTTACCCGGCAAACAAATGGCAATCGATGCCGATCTGAATGCAGGGCTAATCGATCAGGATCAAGCACGGCTAAGACGAACAGAGCTGGAACAGGAAACAGGCTTCTACGGGGCCATGGATGGTGCCAGCAAGTTCGTACGGGGAGATGCTATCGTCGGGCTTATCATCACCGCCATCAACATTGCCATGGGTATTGTTATCGGTACCACCAGTCATGATATGTCGGTGGCCGAAGCCGCCAGCCGTTATACGGTCCTCACTGTCGGAGACGGCCTGGTGGCCTATATCCCGGCCCTCACCATCTCTATCGCCACAGGTATGCTGGTGGCCAAATCGGGTACCACACAAGGGGCAGGTACAGTTCTGTTCAGCCAGATGGCCAAAAACCACCGCCCCTTGCTGGTCGCAACAGGGCTGTCGCTCTTTATTATGATGCTCCCCGGCATGCCCAAAATTCCGTTCTTGTTACTCGCCATTGCCATGGGTGGTACAGGCTGGGTTATTTATCAAAACAGTCTCAAACCCCCTGCCCCGTCAGAGGAAGAGGTCAAACAGGCCGAAGAAGAAGCCAAAAAACCACCGCCAGAGCCTCCCATGGCCAGCCTCCTGCATGTCGATACGTTACGTCTGGAACTTGGTTACGGTTTGCTGTCCCTCATCGATGAAAGCAAAGGTGGCAAGCTGACCGAACAAATCAAAGCCATGCGCCGCCAAACCGCGAGAGACATCGGCTTTGTCGTCCCCTCCATCCGCATTCAGGATAATCTTCAACTTCAACCGGGAGAGTACTCCGTCTTTATTAAAGATCTCAAAGCAGGCGGCGGCGTACTGGAAGCGGGCATGCTTCTGGCCATGGATCCCACAGGCGGCACCCTCTCCACCATAGAAGGAAAAGATACGGTAGAGCCCACCTTCGGCCTCCCCGCCAAATTCATTGCGGAAAGCCAGAGAGAAAGCGCCCAGTTCAACGGCTATACCGTGGTAGATAACAGCAACGTCATCGTCACCCACTTAACCGAGCTGATAAAAGATAACCTTGCCGAGCTCCTCACCCGTAACGAGCTGGATAAACTGCTCGATGAAGTCCGTGGCACCAATGCAAAACTGATTGATGAAGTGGTCGGAGACAAAGTGCAAAAAGGTCTCCTTCAAAAAGTACTGCAAAACTTGCTGAAAGAGCGCGTCAGCATCCGCGATCTTCCCACCATTCTAGAGGCACTTGCAGATGGCCCCACCACGCGTAATGTTACACTTCTTACCGAGCATGTGCGCACACGCCTCGCCCGCCAACTCTCTCATCAACACACAGGCGAAGATGGCAATCTCAATCTCATTGCCCTCTCCCCCGCATGGGAAAGGGAGTTTATCGAAGCCATTAAATCGGATGGAGAAGACAGAAGTTT
>PFND01000012.1:0-14201 GCA_002791805.1 Alphaproteobacteria bacterium CG_4_10_14_0_8_um_filter_53_9
GTTAATGGCGGCGTTCTCTCTGGGAATTACCCGCATGACTTCCCCTGCTCTGCTATCCACCCGAATGGCGGCGTGGCAGGGCTCTAAAATATCTATGCTCTCGGTATGGGTCAGCTCCCACGGGCGGGCACGGAAAGCATAGGGCGCGCTTGTGAGGGCACCGACGGGGCAGAGATCGATCATGTTGCCCGCAAGCTCTGACACCAGCGCTTTTTCCACATAGGTGCCGATTTGCATATTTTCTCCGCGGCCGGTGGCACCGAATTCCTCTACCCCGGCAATCTCGGTTGCGAAACGGACGCAGCGGGTGCAGTGGATGCAGCGGGTCATCACCGTTTTGATTTTGCTGCCGATATCCTTATCATCCACCGCGCGTTTGGCCTCGTGGTAATGGGCTCTATCTGACCCGTAGCCCAGCGCTAGATCTTGCAGGGTGCATTCTCCGCCTTGATCGCAGATGGGGCAATCTAACGGGTGGTTGGCGAGCAGGAGCTCCATGGTGCCTTTGCGGGCGGTGCGGGTGATTTGGCTATCGGTTTTAATCCGCATGCCCTCTGATACCGGCCAGTGGCAGGAGGCGACGGGTTTGGGCGCGCCTTCCACCTCTACCAGACACATGCGGCAGTTGCCGGCGATGCTTAACCTCTCGTGATAGCAGAAGTGAGGGATTTCCTTTTCTGCCGCTTCGCATGCTTTCATCACCGTGCTGCCTTTTTTGACGTGCAGGAGGGCGCCGTCTACGAAGACGTTCACCATGCCCTCGGGGGCGGGAGGAAGCGGGGCAGGAGCAGGTGCGTTCACTTAAGGTTTTGCTTATTTTTTGGTTTTTGTTGTTTTGGATTTAGGCGCGGCTTTTTTAGGTTTGGCCTTTGTTGCTGCCTTTGTAGCAGAAGCTTTAGCCTTTGGCTTTGCCGCAGCCTTTGTTTTTGCCGCTGTTTTAGGCTTAGCTTTTTGGGCTGTGGCTTTTTTAACGGCGGGTTTGGCAGACGCGGCCACAGGCTTAGGCGCAGCAGCTGTGGTGGTTTTGGGGGCGGCGGCAGGGGTGCCGAAATCTACCGCGCAGGCGCCTTCGGGGTTCCAGCATTGTTGCAGGCCGAAGCGGTTGCGGGCTTTGGTGCCCGGGATGAAGGCGAAGAGAGCGAAAATGGCGATTTCTGCCACCATGAGGGTTTTTTGCAGGAGGGCGACGCGTGCTTGAATGGCCATCATCTCTTCTAATGTGCCTGCGCCTTGCGCCATGGTGTACATGCTGGCGGAGGTGTAGGCGATATAGCCCAGCAGGAGGGCGAGATAGCCCAGATACCACTTGCCGCTCAGGTTCATATCGTGAAGGCGGCGCATGCTGATGAGGGTTTGGGAATAGGCCACGGAGATAACCAAAAACAGGCCAAGTGCTGCAAAGAACGCCGCCGAAAAGGTGCTGGACGGATTGAGAATGACCACGAGGCCGTTGAAGGTGACCATGATGATGAGCGCCAATGCGCGGAAGGCCAGATATTCAAACCGGTTGGCGCGGGCTTTCCAATCCCAAAGATTTCTCCATGCGTTGGTGGCGCACCAGGTGAGGTAGGTGGGGGTATCGGTGAGTTTCATTTTTTTCTCCTTTTAATTTAATTATCGAGTAAGCGTATCGTTGATCTTTTCTTCAAACAAGTGGCGGAAGTGTTTGAGGGTGCCTTGGACGGGCCACATGGCGCCATCGGCAAAGGCGCAGATGGTGCGGCCTTCTATTTTTTTGGTGAGCGAGAACAGTTGATCCAGTTCTTCCTTCGTACCTTCTCCTTTTGAAAGGCGGGACATGAGGCGGTACACCCAGCCCACGCCTTCCCTGCACGGCGTGCACTGGCCGCAGCTTTCGTGCTTGTAAAAGCCCGAGATACGGGTCATCACGCGCAGCAAATCCACATCCTTATTCATCACGATGACGGCGGCGGTGCCAAGGCCGGTGCCGAGTTCTCTCAGGCCGTCAAAATCCATCAATACACTGCCGGATTGCTCCGGGTTCAACATCGGGGTGCTGGAGCCGCCGGGGATGATGGCCTGGAGATTATCCCACCCGCCGACGACGCCTTCGGCGTAGGTTTCTATCAGCTCTTTCAGCGGGATGGACATGGGGGCCTCGATGTTGATGGGGCGGTTCACGCTGCCGCTGATGCTGAAGATTTTGGTGCCGTGGTTGTTGGGGCGGCCGTGCTGCGTCCACCATTCCAGCGGGTTTTTAAGAATGGGGGGGACCTGGGCGATGGTCTCCACATTATTAATGGTGGTGGGGCAGCCGTACAGCCCGAAGCCCGCGGGGAACGGCGGTTTGAGGCGGGGCTGGCCTTTTTTGCCTTCCAAGCTTTCTAACAGGGCCGTTTCTTCTCCGCAAATATAGGCCCCTGCCCCGAGGTGCACGTGGATATCCACATCCACGCCCGTTTTTAGAATATTTTTGCCGAGATAGCCTGCCGCATAGGCTTCTTGTATCGCCTGACCCAGACGGCTGGATTCATCATAGTATTCTCCGCGCACGTAGATATAGCCCACTTTGGCGCCGAGGGTGTGGCAGCCGACGACCATGCCTTCGACCAGTGTGTGTGGATCGAACCTTAAGATATCTCTATCCTTACACGTACCCGGTTCGCCTTCATCTGCATTGCAGACGAGATAGGACGGTTTGCCAGTGACCGCCGGATCCGGCATGAAGGACCACTTCATCCCCGTGGGGAAGCCTGCGCCGCCGCGGCCGCGAAGGGCGGAGGCTTTGAGTTTTTCTATATGAACTTTACGATCGGCTTTAAGTAAATCTTTCAAGCCTTTGTATCCGCCGCGTTTTTCGTAGCCTTTTATGGACCAATCTTCTTTACCCTCCAGATTGGGAAAGCATTTTTGGGCTGCGGTGAGGATAGGGGTGGGCATGTTATTTGGCTTGCTCTGGCATGATTTGTTTGAGGTTTTGCAGAAGACTATCCGGCTGGGTGGTGCAGTACTTATAGAACGCGGGAAGTGTGTTTACGGCAAGGCTGTAATCGGTACAGATTTTCTCTTTCTCCTGCCGATAGGTGGTGATTTGCCAGCGGGCATCCAGATACAAGGCCAGAAGGCCTGCGATGAGAAGGTACATACTGAACATGTAAAGCAGGCGGGACATGGGGTTAGGCTCCGTACTTGTTGTTGGTGATGGGATCGACATCTGGAGCGGGTGGGGTATCCGCGAGATCGGCCGGGTTTTTGCCTTTTTTGAGGTGGGAGAGGATTTCCTTCGTCTTTTCAGCGGTCAGGTGGGTGAGATAGTGGCTGCCGTGCGTGCTTGTGACCTGCATCATGGGGGCGGCGACACAGGCGCCGAGGCATTCCACCTCGGTTATCGTGAACAGGTTTTTAACGTCTGTATCTCCGTTTTTGAGGCCTGTTTCTTCTTCTATGGTTTTCATCACAGCATCGCTCCCGCCTATCAGGCAGGCGCAGTTGGTGCAGACCTGAATGTGATATTTACCCACGGGCACCAGATTGAACATGGTGTAGAACGTGGCGACCTCGTACACGCGGATGTAGGGGAGCTCCAGGGTATCGGCCACGAGTTGCATGGCGTCTACGCTCAGCCAGCCGTCAAACTCTCGTTGGGCCAGATGCAGCACGGGGATGAGGGCACTGCGCGACTGCGTGGCGGGATAGCGCGCAATGATGTTCTTTATGCTTTTCTCGGCTGTTTTTGACCACTTGAGGTTTAGGCCTAACGCTTTTGGCGTTTGGCCGACGACAACAGCTTCGGTACGGATGGTGGGCATTTAAAACTCCTTAAACCAATTGAGTGTTTTTTCAAGCAGGTCTTCGCAGGAGGTGCCTTCTGCAAAAAGATGATCCCCTTCTTCTACAACATCCTTACAATTTTTGGGATGCCCTGCGGAATGATAAGACTGAGGCTGCGTGACATAGAAGGCTTTACCTGCAAGGATTACTTTAATGGGCTTGTTATATTGTTTAGAGAGCTCGAGACATTTTTCCGCGTCATATTCGCTCGCTTCATTAAACATCTCTTCGTTTATCAATAAACTTGTCCCCCAACTGATAGCATACATGCCTGGCAGGCGTTTATAGTGATTCATAAACTTGTTTTGCACGACGCCTAGATCAAAAGACGGATCCCACAGACATACCACTTTCACTTCCGGCGCTTGTGCCAGCATGAGTGTGGGCGCGCCATAGCTGTGACCAATCGCAAAAACATCCTTATATGATGGTGCTATGTGAGAGATAACTTGACGGGTATCCTCTGCAAAGACTTTGAGTGTGCAGTCTTCTAACTCTCGGCCCCCTTCTTCCCCATCGTACAAGCTGAACAGGACGACATCATACCCTTTCTTTGCAAAAGTATCTGCCGCTCGTTTATACGCATAATCATGAATGCTGGAGCCTAGGCCATGCACCAATACAATAACTTTATCCGTCTTTTGTGCGGAAGACGTTACACCATAGATGGTTTTGCCATCTGGCGTGGGCAATTGCCATTTGGTCTCTTGCACGGGCATTTAGCGGGCACCTCCGAAGTGATAGGTGGCTTTGACGCCGACTTCTCGGGTGAAGTTTTTGGGCTCGTATCCGCAGAAACTGCTGGCGCAGCTGGTATCGGAATCGTCCACACGCCAGAACTCCGCATAGGGACCTACGGTGAGGCCTGCGTAGCGTGCGCCGCCGAAGAGGCGAATGTGGTGGCCGCTGGTTTGCGTATTATCCAGCCCGCTGTTAATGGCGCTGTGCTGGCGACCGTAGATGAGCGGGGCGTATTCTACCTGACCAATGGCGGAAACCTTGTTTGTGACCGGCATGGCGAGCCATGTACCGAGGGGGAGATAGTGGTATTGAGAGGTTCTCTCGTACCCCAGAGCGGTGGCGGTATCCTGCAAATCGTTTTTCAGGTAGCGATAGCCATAACCCCAATAGGGATTGAGGGTGAGGCTGCCGACATCGTACCGGCCTACCAGCAGGGTTCGGACTTCGGCCACGGTGCTCTCGTTACCATTGGTAAAGCCTGAGGCGGAGCTATACCCATCCTGCGAGCGGGAGAGGCGGCCCTCTATCCGCACGGCTTGTTGCCCCAAAAACGGGACGTTGGCCATGGTTTGATAGGCGGCATCTACACCGATATTGCTTACGCCTTCCAGCTCCATAAAATTGGGGTTCTCTGAATAGCGGTAGTAGCCGGCGCGGGCGCCGATATCCAGACCTTCCAGCAGGGCGTTGGTGTTGAGGGTTTGGGCGCTGGCGGTTGTTGCCAGCAGAGTGAGGGCGAAGGTTTTGAGGTTCATTTTACAGCTCCTTTTTAAACTTGATTGCGGTTACTTCAATCTCGACACAACAACCCTCTTTAACCAGATTGCTGACTTCTACCAGCGTACTTGTAGGCTTTGCTGTTTTAAATACTTTATCTCTTACACCAGACACAAGTGGAGCATCTTTTATATTGGTTAAAAAGACTTGGGCTTTAACAATATTCTCAAGCGTCATCTCTCCATCATTCAAGATATCTTCAATTCTTGAAAAGATTACTTTTGCCTGCGCTTCCGCATCATGAGGCGCGATTACATTCCCCTCCATATCTTGAGACAACTGACCTGTTACAAACATAAGATCGGCTACCCCTAACGGAATGACAATGCCCTGACTATACGCCTTTGTAGGCTTGCGTAAAGTTGGGGGGTTGATGTGCTTAAGCAATGTCATTTTTGTAGACTCTTATCGGTCAATCTCACCAAAGACGACGTCCTGGGTTCCTATGAGGGCGGCGACATCGGCAAGGAGGTGGCCGCGAGACATAAAATCCAGCCCTTGCAGGTGGGCGAAACCGGGGGCGCGGATTTTGGCACGGTAGGGTTTGGGCCCGCCCTCCGACACCAGATAGACGCCCATTTCTCCTTTGGGGGCTTCTATGGCGGCATAGATTTCTCCCTTGGGCACATGAAAACCCTCGGTAAAATATTTGAAGTGGTGGATGAGACCTTCCATGCCTTGCTTCATCTCTTCCCGCGGAGGGGGACTGATTTTAAAGTTCTGGATTTTGATGGCGCCGCCTTTCAGCTCCCCTTCCAGCTTATCCAGACACTGATCTATAAGGAAGGTGGACTGGCGCATCTCTTCCATACGGACGAGATACCTGTCGTACGTATCCCCCGAGGTGCCGACGGGGACGGCAAAATCCAGCTCTGCGTAACATTCGTACGGTTGGGATTTGCGGAGATCCCACGCGATGCCACTACCACGAAGCATGGCACCGCTGAAGCCCCAGGCTTGCGCTTCCTCCGGTGTCACCTTGCCGATATCTACCGTGCGTTGCTTCCAGATGCGGTTTTCATCCAGCAGGCTTTCTAACATCGGGAGGACTTTCTCCCTGAAATTTTTGTTCCAGTCTCTTATTTTTTGGGTGAGGCCTTCGGGTAGATCTCTGTTGACGCCGCCGGGACGGAAGTAGTTGGCGTGCATACGGGCGCCGGAGACTTCCTCATAAAAATCCATGGTGAACTCCCTCTCTTTAAACGCATAGAGAAAGACGGCCATGGCGCCGATATCCAGCGCGTGGCAGCCGAGCCAGAGGAGGTGGTTGGCGATGCGGGTGACCTCTGAAAACAAGACGCGTACATACTGCGCGCGGCGGGGGATTTGGATGCCGAGGAGTTTCTCGGTCGCCAGGCACCAGACATGCTCCTGACACATCATGCTCACGTAATCCAGCCTATCAAAATACGGGAGGGCCTGAATATAGGTTTTGGTTTCTATCAGCTTTTCTGTCCCCCTGTGGAGCAGGCCAATATGCGGATCGGCCTTTGTCACGACCTCCCCTTCCATATCCAGAATGAGCCTGAGCACCCCGTGCGCGCTGGGGTGTTGCGGGCCGAAGTTCAGCCGCATGTCTTTCTCGTTCTGCGGGAGGTAATTTTCCGCGGCGGAGGCTCTCTCTTGAATGAGGAGGTGGGTTTGTGTGCTCATGCTATTTAAGCGCCTTGTTGGGGAATGTGTTGTCTTCATCTGCCAGAGGCGTGGGATTGTTTACCCCTTCCCATGGGCTGGTGGCGTTAAAAAACCGTGTCTCTTGGGGCATATCCACCGCTTTATATTCCACTTGGCTGGTGGCCTCGTTAAAGAAGACTTCCTCGTATCCGAAGACGGGAAAATCCTTACGCAACGGGTGACCCTGGAAGCCATAATCTGTTAAAATGCGGCGGAGATCTTGTGCATCTGTAAAGGGAATGCCGAACATATCGAACACTTCCCTCTCGTACCATGTGGCGGCGGGAAAAAGGCTTTGGAGGCTGGGGACGGGATCGGCGAGTGTTGTATCTGGCTTTTGTGCTTTACCGCTGGCGCTATAGCCTGTGGTGAGGATGACCCGGAGGCGGAGGTTATGCTCCAGACTTAGGAGATGATAAACGACGTGGAAGCGTTCTTCCAGTTTGTTTTTACCGAGCCAATCGACCGCGGTGAGATCCATCAGCTGGGTGAAGCGGGTTTGCGCATCATCCCGCAGGGTTTGCATAACGGCGGGAAGGCTTTTTTTGGGCAGGTGGAGGGTGAGCTCGTTACGATCTGACGTGACGATACCGCCTTGGGCTTTATAGGTTTTTTCCAGATAGGTTTTCAGCTTATCCAGCGCTTTCACATCCAGCGCGGTATCTATATGGGGGGCGAGGTTGGACATGGGCTATGCTTCTTCTTTCACGTGCATTTCCAGCGAGGAATAGGGTTTGGCCTCGCCTTCCGCATAAGCATAGGGGGCAACCTCTGTCCGCCGGGCAGGTTGGAGAAAGCCTTTATCGGCAAAGACGCGTTGACGCTTGATTTTACGCTGGAGTTGCAAAATGCCGTATACCAGCGCCTCGGCCGTTGGGGGGCAGCCAGGGACGTAGATATCTACCGGGACGATACGATCCGCCCCGCGGACGACTGCGTAGCTGTGGTGATAATACCCGCCGCCGTTGGCGCAGGAGCCCATGCTGATGACGTAGCGCGGCTCCGGCATTTGTTCGTATAACTTACGGAGGGCGGGGGCCATTTTGTTGGTGAGGGTGCCGGCGATGATCATGACATCCGACTGCCTTGGACTGGGACGAAACATGGTGCCGAACCTATCCAAATCGTACCGCGAGGCGGCGCTGTGCATCATCTCTACCGCGCAGCAGGCGAGGCCGAAGGTCATCGGCCACAAGGACCCTGCACGGGCCCAGTTGACGACATCTTCTACGGATGTGAGGAGATAGCCTTGATCTTTGATTTGGGCGATGGGGTCGTTCATGATTATCAATTAAAATTTTTCAATAAGTTGAAGTATAATCATATAGACTGATAAAGGTATAGCCATCAGTGCAATGAATGAAGTAAATAAGGAAAGTGTCTTGTTAGCTACCCCAGAACCTTCTCTATTTAAAATCCAATGCCACTTTGAAGATTTTAGTTCTTCCGTTCCAATTGACAAGATAATCGCATACAGAAATAACAGTAAGGCTGCACACGATAGATAAAGATTTGATATTGTGAGCATCAAGAATCCTAACAACATAAGAGTTTCGGAAAGTTTTTTATCACGCTTTACACCATTTTTATGTAACCTCATAAAGCCCGCCGTTATACTTACCACATATAAAACAAATACTGCTTCCCTTATTCCCACTCTAAAGCTCCTTTTTTCCATTCATAAACAAAACCCACTGTTAAAATTATTAAGAAGAGCATCATGCTGAAGAAGCCGTACCAGGGGATATCCTGCAGGGCCATGGCCCAGGGGAAGAGAAACGCGACCTCCAGATCAAACACAATAAAGAGGATGGCGACGAGATAAAAGCGGACATCAAACGGTTTGCGCGGGCTATCAAACTCTTCAAACCCACACTCGTACGTGGAAAGTTTGGTGCCTGTTTTGCGCAGCGGGTTTACCAGCATGGGGATGGCCAGCATGACCATAGCGATGAATGTGCCGACGGCGGCGAAAAGCAGGATGGGGAAATATTCTTGCACGGAGTTTGGCTGAGCCTTTGTTATATTTGCTTCAACTTAGCTTTGCGAGATGCCTCCCGCAAGGGGTTTGGCCGTTGTTTGAGCAGTTATATCTGCCTTATTTTAGCCGTGCTGTGGGTTATTCACCGCATCTTCACACAGGTGAATGATGGCCTGCGCGATGTTGGTGCCTGTGGCATTTTCCATTTCATCTAACGCGGGGGCGCGGGCAAGCTCCAGCAAGACGGGATTGCCATCTGCCCCCCGGATAAAGCTGACGGCGGCATAGGGCGCATAGTAGGCTTTGGCGGCATTGATGACGAACTCTTCTTCTACAGGTGTAAGCTGCACGGATGTGACATGTGGATTATCCCCTTCCTTCGGGCGAATAAAACCCTCGGGCGCTTGGCGGTGAATGGCGCAGACGACTTTACCCCCCACGACCATGGCGCGCACATCCTCGCCTAACGGCTCTATAATCTCTTGCAGGAGGAAGGTTTTACCGTGGCGGCTGGCCATCTCGGCAATTTGCATCATCTCTCCCACATGGTGAGCAATAAAGATTTTGCGACCTTTGCCGCCTTCCCTCATCCGAAACAAACACGGAAACTTGATCTCCGGGATGGCGATCTGCACATCATCTGCCCGGGCGAATACCCATGTGCGCGGCGTGCGTACCCCATTGCGCGCAAAGAGACGCGCCATGGTTACCATGTCTCCCATAGGAACCCGTTGCACCGGCATCACTTTACGGCCTTGAGAACGCAACATATCTACCACCTCCCATGTATGATCATCATCCCAACGGAGGGCGTAGTGCACCAGATCAAACTCTGGAAAATCTTTCCCCTGATAGCGTACGGGGAAGACACCTGGCGCCAGATCGAACGAGACCTCTTGCGGATTTACAAGATGAAAGTGATGCCCCATACGCTGCGCCTCTTCTATAAGGCGGGAGACAAATGAAGAGGATTGGTTTTGTCCATGAAAACGAGACAGGAGACAGTAATTCATGATTTTATGCTTTTATTCTGTTTTCTCTTGGGGGGCTGTTTGCCAACTCTGCATTTCTGACAAACGAGACGCTGCTCTTAAAAACGGACCTGAGGCTACACCTGAGGGACACAGATTCTCCGGATAATCGGCCGCAGAGAGCACGAGACGCCTTTTATGATCATACATAATATCCACCAGTGTGACGAACCGAAGGGCTGCATCGGCATCGGAGGCCTCCAGCACGGGGACGTTTTCTATCATCAGCGTATCTACTGTGCGAATAAGCGCCAGATATTCTGTGCGGCCTAGGGGATTTTCGCACAGCTCCTCAAACGTGAACCATGCACAGCGGCCTTGATGCTTTGTTGCCTTGACGACGGCTGGCAGCTTTTCTGTTTTTCCATTGGCGTATGATTTAAAGGCTTCGGCAAGCTTATCTTTTGACTTGCCGACGTGATAGAGCGACCAGCCCTTGCGTGTGGCGGCGCGGTAATCGGGTCCGCCGGAGAGATCCACGGCATCCAGATGGGTTTTTATGAGTTTTAAAAATGGTGTAAAGCGATCTCTGTTCAACCCATTTTGAAACAGATCTTCCGGAGGCCAGTTGCTTGTGGCCACAACCACGACCTTATGCGTAAACAAAAACTGAAACAGGCGGCCAAGGAGCATGGCATCGGCTATGTTGGTGATATAAAATTCATCGAACCCGAAAACCTGAGCTTCGCCTGCCAGCTCTTCTGCCAGCTGCTTGAGCGGATCTCCCTTTTCTATGGCGCCGATGCGGCGGTGAACCTCCTGCATGAAGGCATGCATATGGACACGGCGAGACGTGAGCCCTTTGGGCAGATGCTGCATAAACATCTCGAGCAGTTTGGATTTTCCCCGCCCTACGGGGCCATACAAATACACGCCTTTGGGCGGAATACTCCCCTCTCCTTTTAGGGCTTTGAGCAGATTGGACAGCGCTGTAAGCGCGATAGATTGGGGAGCATCCGGCTGCCAGCCTTGCTCGACCAGCTCTTGATACGCATCAAACAGAGGAAGACTCTCCTGGGATATTTTGTGGGCCAACATTTATATTCTTTACATCGTTAGCCTTAACCATAGGCAAAAAGACCGCCTTGGCAAGAGACCTACGTTGACGAGGCAAGGGGGATAGTGCACGCTTGCCGCACTTACCTCTTAACTAACGAAAAAGGATTTTTGACTCTATGGAAGGTCTTGTACCCGGTCTCGACAAGCTTATGGATACGGCAACCACAACGGTGAACACCCTGACACAAGACAGGGCCCAAGCGGAAAAAGTTATTTCTACACTTACGGAACAGGGCATTCATATGCTTTTTAATTTTGGGGCAGCGATTACCATTATGGTTGTGGGCTGGATTCTTTCTGCGTGGGTGGCAAGGCTTGTGCAACACGGTTTTTCTCGGACAAAAATGGAAGAGACGTATGCGTCTTTTCTTGGGTCTGTCGGGAAATATACGACGGTTTTCCTCGCTGTTTTGTGGGCTTTGACGTTTTTAGGCCTCAACAGCAATGGTATGGTGGCGATTTTGGGGGCTGCCGGTATTGCGATTGCCCTGAGCTTAAAAGATTTTCTCACGCACATTGCCGCAGGTGTGATGCTGATGGTGACACGGCCTTTTAGAGTGGGGGATTACATTGAAAGTAGCAGCGTTGCGGGGAGTGTAAAACGTGTGACTTTGTTTAATACCGAGGTAAATACCCTTTATAATCAACGTGTTTTTATCCCGAATGGGAATATTTGGGGAAATGCGCTGATTAACCACACTTATAATACGACCCGTCAGGTTGAGGTAAAAGTGGGTGTGAGCTACGACGATGCGATACCTGATGTGAAGGCCTGTATTGAAAAAACCCTCAAAGATATGCCTATTGTTTTGGAGACGCCGGAGCCGTTTATCGGGATTTTTGATTTGGCGGACAGCTCTATTGTTTATTTGGTGAGATTTTGGGTTAAAAAATCTGATTATAGCCTTGGAAGATATGGTGTTTTAGAAAATATTAAAGCCAGTTTGGATGCGGCCGGGTTTGAGATCCCCTACCCCCATCAGGTTGAGGTTATTAAAGGTGTAAAGCCCGAGAATAAAACAGCTTTTTTGGAACGTGTGGCCAATAAGATTGAAGATACATCTTCTAAAGCTTCACCCAAGAAAGCCCAGAAAACCAAGCCTAAGGCGGCAACTAAAAAAACAACAGGTAAGGCACGGGGGAAATAAGGTATGAGACAGGTATTTTTTGGACAAACGACGGATAAGCGCGTGGCCAGCCACGGAGATGAGACGGGTATGAGCGCCCGATGTGTGCTCCTTGACGGTGAGGAGACCTTAAGCAGGATGTTCTGGGCTCTGTTTTTTGGGGCGCTTTTTATGTTTATTTTGGGGGGAGCCCCCCGCGTGCTGGCGGCAGACACAGATATGCCCGTTCTGGTGGAAGTGTTTACCAATAAAAACTGCCCCAACTGCCCTGCCAATGAGAAAAAGTTGAAAGAAAAAGCGGCTGAAGACAGCCGTTTGCTGGTTGTTTTTTCTCATGTGGATTACTGGGACAAGAAAGCCCGCACGCCCGACCCCTTTAGTTTGGCCGAAGCGACGGCGCGACAATACGATTATTCTAATACCCTTGGGCGCCGCCCCGGCGAGGTGTTTACGCCTCAGCCGATTTTAAACGGTGCTTTTGTGGCGGCCCCTCCCCTTTTTATGAACTGGGGACCTGGATTAAGCCAGGCTTTGGGTGCCCCGATTATGCATAAACTAAAGGTTAGCCGCGAGGCGAAGGGTGGTGTGGTTGTGGACATTCCTGAAGCCGTGGCGGGACGCGATGACCTTGTGCTTTGGGTGATGGGCGTGGAGAAGGCGACGGACAGCCCGACCTATCATCTGCGAGGTTTACAGGAGGTGGAGATGGCGGGAGAAAACCGCCTGACCCTGCGTGCGGCCATGGTGCCAGAGGGTGAACATTTGATTGCCGTGCTCCAGAAAATAGGGCCTTCGGCTGTGGTGGGACTGGGGCAGGAGTAACGCCTCCCTTTTGAGAAAAGAAAACGCGGGAGAGGCAAGCCTCTCCCGCGTTTTCTTTCTTCTGTCAGGATTTAATTTTTCCCCCCTTTCCCCTGACCTTGTCCCTGAGGAGAGGGATTTCCTTGTCCTGCAGACGGCGGGTTCCCCTGTGGAGAGGGAGTTGCCTGAGCACCCGGATTCCCCAGACCCTGCGGGGTTGGTGAGGATACCGCGCTGTGCACCCGATCGCGGTCCCGATCCGCAATTCTGTCTTGCAAGCCAGTTCCCGTTCCCGGGCGACCTGCCGGAGCAGGAGGGAAAGCGCCAAGGCGCGAGCCCGCAACGGGTGCGTTGAACCCGTTGCCGCCGTTGGCGCGCATGCAAACTTGAGCTTCGATCATCGCCCATTTGCGGCCGAACTTGTCCTCCACCGTGCGGCAACGCCCCTGTGCCATGTTGGCGGGGACCCATGCGGTTTGAGATTGTTCGTCATAGTACTCATTGGTGGTGTCCGGCTGTTTGGAAAGTGCCCCTTCCAGCTCATTGCCTGCAAGGCCACCAATGATGGCGCCGCCTACAGCGCATGGAATGGCTGCCTTGCCGCGGCAGACAAGAGCGCCTGCAGCAGCGCCTGCAAGCACGCCTGCACCTGCGCCGATACCGCTGGTTGGCTTGCCCTGAAAGGTGGTGCAGCCGCCCAGCGCGACAAGAGCGAGGATAAATATAACGCCCGAGGGGCGAGAAAAATTCCTGTCCATAGTGTTTCTCCTGCCCTGAAGGGCATTGGGGGGTGGCGGGATGCCGCCCCTTGATACCGTGAAGATAGGAAGGATTGGAGCAGATGTCAAGTTTTTGTATACTTATAAAAAGGGCTTTGGGGGCCTAAGGGCTTTGAGGCATATCGCGGCCCCGATCCTATGATTTTCTGCCTTCAGGAACGCAAAAACGCGGGAGAGATGAAAGTCTCTCCCGCGTTTTTGTGTCTTCTTACTCCCTTGGGATCGGGATCTGCCTGACGGCTTTCCTGTCCTCCGGGATGTCCTTTGCCTCCCCCGGTATGTGGTACCGAATATTGGCGGCCGCCTCCGGCTTTGGCGTTGATCGGCTCGTGCGCGGTGGCACGGCCGCAGGGACAACATCCTCCCTTATGGTTGCGGGGGCGGACGACGGCGCAGGCACAGGCGGTAAGGCATTACGCTGCACGCGTGTGTTGAGCAG
>PFND01000012.1:14236-34760 GCA_002791805.1 Alphaproteobacteria bacterium CG_4_10_14_0_8_um_filter_53_9
AGGTTGGATACTCGCTCGGCATGACCCTGTGAGCTGTGGGGACCAGATAACCGGGATCATCTGACCGGGCGCAGATTTCCATCTGCATCATGACCCATGGGCGACCGATGGCATCCCTTACCTGATAACAGCGGCCTACGCCTCTGTTGGCGGGAATCCATATTGTCCTGCTGGCTTCATCCCACATGCCGCCAGCCTCGTACGGGTGGCGGGCGAGGCGTTCCTCAAACGTGAGGGGGGCCTGCAGAATAAAGCTATCCATAGGGGCGACGGTGTAGGTTGGCCCGCTTGTGCAGCCTGACCCTACCAGCAGGGAAAGGATGATGACGTCCAAAAGGCGAAAAACGGTATCTTTCATGCGGTGTTTCTCCTGCCCTTTGGGGCGATCCGGGGGCGGCGATATGCTGCCCTTTTATGCTGTGAAGATAGGAAGGATTGAGGGTTCTGTCAAGTTTTTGTATACCTGCACAGGATTTGGGCCCGTTTTAACGTGCCGTGGGAAACTTTGCGTGGTGGGCGTGGGTGAGGGCGACGGCGAGGGCATCTGACTCATCGTGCCGTGTGCAGTTGGACAGGGGAAGCAGGATTTTAACCATGTGGGCGACCTGCTCTTTCTCGGCACTGCCATTGCCTACGATAGATTTTTTAACCAGCCGCGCGGCATATTCGGCCACGTGAAGGCCTGATTTGGCAGGAATAAGCAGGCAGACCCCCCTCGCCTGCCCCAGCGTGAGCGAGGTGCGTGCGTTGGTGTTGACGATAACCTCTTCTACCGCTGCATGATCGGGCTTGTGCTCGGCGACCAGATGCTCCAGCGCCTCCGCAATGAGGACAAGGCGTGTGGGATTTGGGAGTTTGGGATCGGTCTTTATCACCCCGCTGGCCACATAAGACACGCTGTTACCCTTGCTGATGATGACCCCCCAGCCTGTGTGGTGAAGGCCTGGATCTAGACCGAGGATGCGCATGGGATGACTTCTATGATGCTACCGTGAACGGAGATGGCCTCGTTATCTCTGAGCGTGATAAGCGGGGTTTTGCTCTCCCTCTGTTTCTCTATCAGGTGGGCAATTTTTTCTGCGTATTTTTGATTATCTGTATGAACCATGAGATTGAAGGGCACGAGGCTTAGGCCTGTAAAATCTTTTAAGTTACTTTTTGTGACATCATCCAGATCTCCTGCGACAGCCACATTTTGGCACACCACAGCTGCCCCTGCGCTGCACCCTATATAGGTGCCGCCGCGCGCCAGCAAGGCTTCTAGTGACGGTTTTATGTTCTTGATATTCATTTGCTCTAACAGATAATAGACATTGCCGCCTGTGACGTAGACGATATCTGCGTCCCCTAGCACACGCGCATTTTCATCCTCGGTATGTTCGGCGATATCCCACTTTTGAAGCTTTAAGCCTGCGGCTTCAAACGCCTGCATCTCATCATCTTGCCATGTGCGCTTTTCTGGCAGGTGCGTATTGGCAGGCGTGGTGATGCACAGCACATTATAGAATGATAAAGAGTTTGGCAGAACATGGGCAAGTTGTGATGCCACAGCTTGCCCTTTTGAACATAGAATGATGTTACCTGCCATCCTTTTCCCCTCTAGGGAAGCATGCGTTTAAGCGTGCTGTCCTTCTTCACGAAGTGGTGGTACAGCGCGCCGGCAACGTGCAGGCCGATGAGGCCCCAGAGGATGCTGGCGACAACCTCATGCACTTCCTCTGCCCATTCGCCGTAGGCTTTTGCGACATCTAACAAGGGAACGTTAAACAGGCCAAAAAAGCTGATGGCGTGGCCCCCTGCGGAGGACATGAACCAGCCGCTGATGGGCATGGCCAGCATGGCGGCGTACAGCCCCAGATGTGCGGCGGTGGCGAGGCGGTTTTGCCATACGGTTCCCTCGTGCCCTTTAACGGGTTGGGAGACGCGCCACACGGAACGGATAAGCACCAGGACCAGAATGAGCATGCCTGTGGCTTTGTGATAGCCATACAGCTCGTACTTGAAGGGGGCGGTGGCGATATCGTTCATATACCAGCCCACGATAAGCATGCCCAGCATGAGAATGGCCATGAGCCAGTGAAGAGATTTGAAATATTTTGTATAACTTTGCATGGCATAAACTTTCTTTATGCGGCCACTTTAGAGGCTCGGCGGGGGTGTGTCCAGCGAGAAAACGAAGACAGGGCTTTGAGGGAGGCGGCCCATGCGGAGATCCAGAATTTCTGTTTTGCCCGTGTTTTCGTTGGATCTTGCTGCGTAGAAGCCTTTGGTGAAGGCGGCGAGTTTGAGGACATCCGGATGATTTTTCTGCCCATGAAGAAGATACATGTGGCGAGGATAGGCCTGCCATGTGATGTTTTTTTCACCCACCAGCGGGGTGCTGGCGAGATAATAATTTTCGTCATCCACCGTGAGGCCCCGCCATGCCAGCGTATGGAACGGTGCCGGTTGCACGATAAGCGGTGCGTTTTTAAGGGCCGTGGGCAAACTCTCCCTTAGCTGGGTGCTGATGGTAGCCTGGGCGATGAAGCTCCAGAGAAGATACAGCGTACTGAGGGCGAGGCCCATGTGGTTGGCCCGAGGGGTGCGACGGTACAGCGTGACCAACAGCCCGACAAGAAGCGGGAGGGTGTACGCGGGATCGGCAATGAACATATTGCCCTGCCCGAAGGGATAGCTTGTGAGGGGCCAGAATAACTTGGTACCATAGATATTCTGGGCATCCAGCAGAGCGTGAGTGGTGAACACCAAAGCCATGGCGGTGGTGAGGCGGGTAAGGCTGATGTTTTTTGCCTTCAGCCATGGGATGCTCCGCACGGCGAAAGCTGCCAGCGGTGCGGCGGCGAGGCTGGTGAGCAGGCTGTGCGTGGGGCCACGGTGGGCAATAAAGGCATCCAGCGGGTTGGTGTAGGGGATGAAAACATCCATATCCGGCAGGGTGCCCGCAACGGCCCCCAGCAATGCCGCTTTTTTGTAGCCCATGCGCCGCCCGAGGACGGCGGTGGTGAGGGCGGCACCCAGAGTTGCCTGCGTGAGCGAATCCATTAGGCAAGATTGGTGGTGACGGTTTGGACGTCGTCGTCGGCTTCCAGCGCGTCAATCATCTTTTCGATTTTGGCGAGGGTATCTTCATCCGACACCTCCTGCATTTGGGTGGGGCGGTAGGTGAGCTCTGACTCTTCCGGCTCGCCGTACTTTTCTACCAGGGCTTTGTGCGCCTCGGCGTAATCTTCCACGCTCGTATAAATCTGGTGGCCGTTTTCTTCATCGCTCTGCACATCCGAGGCGCCAGCTTCTATCGCGGCTTCCATCATGTCATCCGCACTGGCGGTCTCGTAGGGGTAAAAAATGCTTCCGACTTTATCGAACATCCAGGCGACGGTGCCGTCTGTGCCCACGTTTCCGCCATTTTTGGTAAATGCCGTGCGGATGGTGGTGATGGTGCGCGTGGGATTATCTGTAAGCGTTTGTACGATGACGGCGACGCCGCCCGGGGCGTAGCCTTCGTACGTTCTTTCCACATAATCTGCCCCTTCAATCTCGCCTGTTCCGCGTTTGATGGCGCGTTCGATGACATCCTTGGTCATGTTCGCCACTTTCGCTTTATCCAGCGCCACGCGGAGGAGCGGGTTGGATGAGGGATCGCCCCCGCCGCTACGGGCGGCGGTCATGAGATCGCGTATCAGCTTGGTGAAGATTTTTACCTTTTTCTTATCCTGCGCCGCTTTGCGGTGTTTGATGTTGGCGAATTTACTGTGGCCGGCCATGGGTCTTACTCCTTTTATACAAAAAAATTCCTGTGGCCTTGGTAGGCCACAGGAGGGGGGGACGTCAAGCCTGTTATCAGGCCGCAGCTTGCAGGTAGGCGAGCGCCCTACCTGCGGCGCGGGCATTGGCGGGATCTTGATCGTATTGATCTTGCATCTTGCGCAGCCCCTTCCACAGGCCTGGTTTTCCTGCAACGGTTTGCGTGGCGGTAAAATCTCCCGGCACCCAAATGCCATAGGTGAAGAAAAACCACATACCCAGCTTGTGCGCGACGGTGCTTTTTTGCTTGTGGATATCCAGCAACCGCATGCTTTGGCGCAAGTTGTTACCGAAGGTTGCCATGAAAAGCGTAAACTCCTCGCAGGCCTCCCGGTAGGCGCAGGCGGCGGGGTCTTCCTTATCTGCCTCATCAAAACTTCCGCCGAGGGGCAGATACAGGCCTGATCCTTTATGATATTGAAGATACCCCTCCTCGGTTTTGGGATTGACCAGCAGGGCATTGCTGCCCATGTGCGTGCCGTTTATCACCGCTTGCGGCTGGCCTGCGTAGGTGGAGTGGCGGCGAGTGAGGATGCTATAGAGCTCCATTGCATGTTGCTGTGCCTGAGCGTGAAGGTTGGGGAGATTAAGAAAACCTTCCACAACCTCCACCATGGGTGAATGTGACATGGAAGCCTCCTTATAAAATGGCTATGTTTTATTTGGCCGGAGATTAGCGGTTATTTGATGAGGGAGCAAGCTGTGTATGCATAAAATGATGTCTTACGGCGAGATACACATAACCCTCAACCTAAGGCTTTTTAGACTATGTGCATGACGAGAACGTCGCCCCGAGGTGCGCTTATTTGATTTACTTTTGGTGCTCCCGCGGCTTTTTAAGTGAGTGTTAAGTAAGATCTATTTTTCTTTTGTGAAGGCGGGAGTCATCAGCGATTGGATTTTGATGGCTTTGCCTTTGTCGTCTGTCTCTATAAGTACCCCACCGAGGGTGGCGTTACCTGTGGCGGGTTGGAAATAATGGCGGCCTGCGGAGAGATAGGACGGGACAACGCTTTCTAAACTGAGGCCAATGCTGGACTCGTAATCTCCGCACATGCCTGCATCTGTCTGCACGGCGGTGCCTTTAGGGAAAATGCGGGCATCGTTTGTGGGAATATGCGTGTGCGTGCCCACGACGGCGCTGGCTTTGCCATCGGCGTGACCAAAAAAGCAGGCTTTCTCGGAGGTGGCTTCGGCATGGAAATCCACAAAAATAGCATCCACATCTTTCCCCAGTTTCATATCCTCTGTGAGGGCATTGAAGGTGCGGAAGGGGCAATCTGTCACGCTGGCGGTTTTCATGAATACGCGCCCGAGAAGTTGCATGACCATGATTTTTTTACCGCTGGCTGTGGTAAATACCGTGTGGCCCCGCCCCGGTGTGCCTGCGGCAAAGTTGGCCGGACGAATGATTTTGGGGTTGTTTGCGAGCAGCGCATCGCTCCCCTTTTGATCGAACGTGTGGTCTCCCAGTGTAATGATATCCGCCCCGGCGGCGAAAATGGCGGCGGCGGTTTCATCTGATATGCCGCGGCCGTGAGCGCTGTTCTCTCCGTTTACGATGACGACATCCGGCTGGTGTTCTGCCTTTAAGAGCGGGAGGTATTTTTTGAGCGCTGCGCGGCCTGGGGCGGCGAAGACGTCTCCGAGGAAGAGGATTTTCATGGGCAGAGAGTACACATAAATGCCTTGTTAGAAAAGCTTTTCGTCTCTTTATTGTCATATTAAGCTAGGCGACTTTTGTTCTCTCTCTTGCATTTTATTCTTCTTTTTATGTATTTTTTTGTTATGGAATCTGCTTGGTTTTTTTATGCGCTTGGTGCTGCTGCTGTGTGGGGCTTGGTCTATGTTTTGGATGAACGTGTTTTTCATTACATATCCACGCTTCAATTTATGTGGATAAGCAGCTTGTTCAGCTTTATTTTTTTGACGGGTTACTTTTTAATTTCGGGGACAGAACCCGGAATTAAAACTATTTATGCCTACGGCATGGGACCTGTTGCCTTGCTTGCTGTTACCGTGATTATCTGCTTTTTGGGATCTTTTATGATTTACACCAGCATCCAGGCCAGTAATGCCACTTTAGCTGCGCTTATTGAGACCTCTTACCCCCTTTTCACCTTCTTCTTTGCGTGGCTTTTATTTAGAGATGTTCAGGTCACTCTCATCTCTGTTGCGGGAGGTGGTGTGACGATTATGGGTCTCTACCTTATTTATCTAGGGGCGCGATGACTTCTTTTCCGGTGACGATGAAATCCAGCTTTTTATCGTGTGCCTCCGGTTGCAGAAGGACGCCGGCCTCCAGCTCGGTATAGCAGACGCCAATGGTAAGGGTGGGGAATGGGGCTTCGGCCAGCGTTCTATCGTAATATCCGCCCCCGTAGCCCACGCGGTGCCCCTGTTTGGTATAGCCCACCATGGGCACGATGATGACGCGCGGCCAGACCTCGGCCCCTGTGGCGGCGCTGAGGCCGAGGGCATCCGGCTCCAGAGGATCTCCCTCTGCCCATACATTAAAGGCCAGCGGGTGCTTTTTGGCGACGACGCGCGGCAGGGCGAGGGTATTGCCCATCTGGCGCAGATCCTCTGCCAAGGGTGTGAGATCGATCTCCCCTTCCAGCGGCATATAAAGCGCGATGATGCTGGGTGAAATATCTGAAATAAGGGTGCGGACGTGGTTGGCCACTTTCCACTGCGTTGTACTGACCAGATCGTGCGGAATAACACGGCGACGCGCCAGAAGAGCCTGCCGAAGCTGGCTTTTGGGCATGGGGAGAAGAACGGGTGCCGTGTACATAGCCCCCTACGTGGGGTTAGCCGGCCAGACTTTCAAGCCTTGAAGACAAGGTTTTATGAAAAAGATTCACGGCATCTAGCGTGGCTTGCGACCTTGCCTCTGTGCCCTCGGCCTCTGACGCGAGTTGCAGGGCGGCCAGCATGAGCAGATTATCCCTATCCATGGCGGGATCTGCCTTGCGGATTTCCATCATCAATGTATCTATTTTCCTCGCGAGGCTGCGGGCCTTCTCTTCTCCTCCTGCGGGGACGGCGAGGCGGTAGGCCTTGTTACCTATGGACAGATCGAGCGTGCTCATGCGGCCTCCTGAGATTTGGACGGGGTGTTGAATTCTTTTTGCATCAGGGGCTCCAGACGCATCATCAGATTATCCAGACGGGTGAGGGCTTCGGTCTGACGCGTCTTCAAGGTTTCGTTTTCATTCCTCAGCTTGGTGACCTCTGACCCGGCGGCCAGCGGCGCAGAGGCACGCCCTGAAAGCGCGTGGAGGTTGGCCATGTGTTGCTCCAGCGTGATGAGAGCCTCGGCCAACTGCGCGGCACTGCCATCATCTGCCCATGTGATGAGCGGCGTGAGATTGTTGGTCATCGGCGCGTCCTCCTGTTTACTTAACACTTTACTTTAACGGAGTGGGCAGGGATTGGTCAAGCTGATTGCGCCCTGTTATGCTTTATGGCATCAATACCTTTAACAAAAACGTGAAAGACACTCCTTTGCTGGACGCTTCTTACCCTTCTCTTGATGACGTGTACGTTAATAAGCGCACCGTTCTTCTCCGCGTGGATTACAACGTGCCTGCCGATGCGAAGGGTGCGCTTTTAGATGACTTTAGGGTGCGCGCGACGCTGCCGACGCTCCGCTTACTGCGCGAACGCGGGGGGAAGACGGTTATTCTCACCCACCGCGGGCGCCCCGGCGGCAAGCCCCATGCCCGTTTTTCTACCCGGCCCATTGCCGAGCGATTGGCCGAGCTTACGGGGCACCCTGTTGCCCATGTGCCTGACTGCATTGGCCGTGTGGCTGAAGATGCCATACGTCGCATGGCGCCCGGTGATGTTATTATGCTTGAAAATACACGTTTCCACTTAGGAGAGGTGCTGAACCAACAAGACTTTGTGCGCGACCTTGCCGCCCTTGGCGATATTTTTATTAACGACGCCTTTGCCACCACCCACCGCGCCCACGCCAGTGTAACCGGCCTTACTGCCGCCATGAAAGAGGTGGCTTTTGGGCCCTTGATGCTCAAAGAAATAGGCTGGGCACGGGCGCTTATGGATAATGAACTGCGCCCCCGCACCGCGATTGTGGGCGGCGCCCAGGTTGCCCAGAAATTTGATATGCTGGAAGCGATGATGCCCAAGCTCAACCATCTTTTGGTGGGCGGTGTGGTGGCCAACACCATGCTGGCGGCCCGAGATATGGGCCTTGGCCTTTCTACCATTGAGCCTGCGCTTATGGAACAAGCCCGCAACCTTATGACGGAAGCCGGTGTTTTAGGATGCCGTTTACAGCTCCCCCAGGATGTGATTGTGACCCGCCCCGGCGAAGAAGCCCTTTTGTGCCGCAAAGTAAAAGCCTACCAACTGGCCCCCGATGACATTGTGCGCGACCTTGGCGACACCACTTTGAAAACATGGAAAAAAATTATCCAGCAGAGCACCAGCCTTTTTTGGCTGGGCACGGTGGGAGCTTATGAAGAACCCGCTTTTATGAAAGCAACAACCGAGCTTGCTGAAGCCCTTATTGCCGCCCCGCCCACCACCTTTACCCTTGTGGCGGGAGATGGTTTGCTGCGCGCCCTTGCCTTGGCCGGTGTGCGCGACAAGATGCCCCGCGTGAGCACGGCGGGCGCGAGCCTTGCGGCTGCCCTTTCCGGCAAGCCCCTGCCCGCCCTTTCCATGATGGAGGTGCGTATGAAAAACAAGGCGGCCTAGCTTAGCTTTATTTCCACACAAAAAAACCGCCATGTGGCGGTTTTTTTGCAGAACGCAACCTTATTGGGCTGCAGGTTCTCCGGCTTCTTCGGCCATACCAGCGTCGTCCATTACGTCGACAGGGGCAGGTTCGGGAGCTGGGGCAGCTTCAGGAGCGGGAGCCGCTTCTGGCATGGGGGCTGCTTCTGGCATAGGGGCCATTTCAGGCATAGGCGCAGGAGCTGGCATATCCAGACCCATATCTTCGGGCATGGCTTCCATACCGGCTTGTTTTTGTTGATACACCATGTAACCAGCGACAGCCAAAACGGCCACGCCAGCGATGATCAGGGGAGCTTTGTTCATTGGGAGCGTCCTCGTATTGTTATTTGTTAGGGTAAAACCCGTTTTTCAGGCCCTTGGCTTTTGGTGGGTGCGGACACCTTTTCCTTGGCCAAACCTGTGGGGCATTGGGGGCTGAAAGCTGCTTTTTGTCAAGCCTGTACAGGAAAAAAATGCCCGTTGTTGCAGCAACAGCACAGACATATCTGTCTCGACCCTAAAACGTATTATTGGCGACGGTGACGTAATGATCTGCCGACCAGCTGAGATACATTTTTTCCTCTTCTGTCAGCTCTCTCACCGGGCGGGCGGGGACACCTGCCCACAGCCAGCCTGTCTCCACCACTTTACCCGGCCCAACCACAGCCCCTGCGGCCACCATGGCACCTGTTTGCACCACGGCGCCATCCAGCACCACGGCACCCATGCCCACCAGCGACTGATCCTCTATCACACACCCATGAACCACGGCCCTGTGACCGATGGTAACCCTGTTGCCTATAATAAGCGGAAACTTGCCCATGGTGACATGGCCGACCACGCCCTCTTGCAGATTTGTTTGGGCCCCGATGCGGATGAAATGAACGTCTCCCCTAAGGGTGGTGCCATACCAAATGCTGCTGCCGGCGCCAATGTGGGTATCTCCTGTAATTACCGCGGTGGGCGCGATTTTTGCCGTGGCATCTATTTGCGGATGTTTACCTTGGTAGGGCGCAATGTGAGCCTGCATGATACTCTGCCTATGACCCCGACTTACTGGCGAGACTGCGTGTGGCGAGCAGCGGGCCGGGGGTTGAGCTTCCTGCATCCTGCTTGCCGGCCTGGCCATCTCTCTGCTTGCATTGAGCCTCTATTTTTGCGCCATCTGTAATGTGCATGGAGCCATAGAGCACGCGACCGCGTATGATGGCGTTGGTGCGGCATTCCATTTTTTCCATGACATCCATCGGGCCGTTGACCGTGCCATCGATAAGCGCTGAGGTTACGTTCACCGGACCGTTGATGACTGCTGTTTTACTTAAAATGAGCTGGCCACGCCCGCCTTCATACACGCTGACTTTGCCGTCGATCCGTCCATCCACCCGCAGCTGACCTGAAAAATAAACATCGCCCCTGATCTGGAGATTGCCTGTTATCAGGCAATGGCCATCGGCCTCGCGAGGATCAATTACCTCAAGCGAGACATTTTCAGGCTTTTTGCCCGCTTTTTCTTTACTTCCTAAAAACCACATGATGCTTTTTGATTAACGCGGTTGGTTCTTAAAATCAAGCGGATTAAAAGCTCTTCCAGCAATATCCCACGACCTGTGTGTCGTTTAGGATTTTAATATCCATCAGGCGTGTGGTGCCTTCCGGAAGGACATGATTTATTTCACCTTCCAGCTTGGGAGACTTGGTAAAATCTAAGGTGAAAATTTTGGGTTTGATGCTTTTGCCCGACTGATCCAGCGCGACAATGTTGTTACCTGCCATGATGCTGACCCGGGCTTTCAAATCATCCGGCAGTTTAGCGCTACGGCTGATTTTGCTGAGGGTGGCGCTATACACAATGCCTTTATCGTTGGTGCGGACGCTGAGATCGGCACATTCCACCAGCTCTTTATCCAGCTTGGGTTTGAGAAGGTTTTGGAAGGCGGCGAGCTCTTTTTTCATATTCAGCACTTCGCCCTCAAGTTCTCCCAGGCGGCTGCTGGCTTCTACCCGCGCTGTTTCTGCCATGGTGAGGCGGGCCTCGGCCTCGGCACGGGCGGACATGGCGGCTTGGAGCTGTTCCTCCAGCTTTTGCTTGCCTGCGGTGAGATCCGCATTGGTCTGCTCTGTTTGTTTGGCACCGGCCACTTGCTCCTCCATGCGGGCGAAGTTGAGCTTCATCCACGTGGGGGCCGCCCAGCCTGCAGAAAGAGCAAAGCCTATAATGGGCACGGCAATGGCCGATAAAATAGCGCCCCAAAAAACCCAGCCCGCAATGTGCAGCGTGACAGGACGCTTATCGAGCTCGTCTCGTTTCATGATGAGAATGGTATAGGCAGGCATGGAGAGAACTTAGTTTATTACACCTTAAATAACCATACCTTTTTATGGCTTGATGTGAGATTTTTGGGCACGAAAAAGGGCCCCGAAGGACCCCTTTTTGAACCACGTGTTTAGCGTTTGCTGAACTGTGTGGAACGGCGGGCTTTGTGCTTACCGTATTTTTTGCTTTCCACAACGCGGGAATCGCGCGTCAGGAACCCAAGTTTTTTAAGACCTGGGCGGTTAGCGCTGTCCATTTGTTCCAGCGCTTTGGAGATACCGTGGCGAAGCGCACCGGCCTGACCTGACAAACCTCCACCGTGGCAACGGGCAATCACATCATATTTACCTTGCATATCCAGCGCAAAGAAAGGCTGGTTTGTAATCATCTGCAGCACGGGACGACCAAAGTAATCATCCATTTTGCGGCCGTTGATGGTCACTTCACCTTTACCTTTGGCAAGCCAAACGCGGGCAACCGCATTTTTCCGCTTACCTGTGGCGTAATAACGACCCGCTTTTTCGTTAGCGGCTTTAATGTTGGCGGCGATACTCATTTATTTGCCCTCCTTGACGTTACCGTTCCAGACTTTAGGCTGTTGGGCCTCGTGGGGGTGAGTTTCACCTGCGTACACATGCAGTTTTTTGAACTGCTTGCGGGCAAGGGCGCTCTCTTTAGGCAGCATGCGCTTGACGGCACGCTCGATCACCCGCTCCGGGTGTTTACCTTTGAGTTCATCGCCCATCAAAATTTCTTTAATACCGCCAATAAAACCGGTGTGATAGAAAAATTTGCTGTTTTGCGCTTTGTAGCCTGTAAGGCCTACTTTTTCTGCGTTGATAACGATAATGTTATCGCCCGCATCCGCATGAGCTGTAAAGCTGGGTTTGTGTTTACCACGAAGGCGCATAGCGATTTGCGTGGAGAGACGGCCCAAGGGAATGCCTGTGGCATCCACCACGTACCAATCCGGCTTGGCATCGGCAGGTTTGAGACTGCGTGTAATATTCATCATTTTACTTCTACTTTCAATATGTTGTTTCCACAACGTGCTTTAGATTCCTCTAAAACAGGACTACCAGACGTAAGACTACGCCATAACCGTCGCCATCGGGTTACGCGGGGTATATGCGGCGTTTTAAGAGGTGTGTCAAGGGGTTACCACAGCAAAAGCTGGGTAAGCGTACTTTGGCTTTGTGCTGACGGGGGTGCGTAGCTGCGCTGATCTGTCCGCCCGCTTGTTTGATTAAGAATAAGCCGGTGTGCCGTGGGGCCGATGCCCAACACTTGATAGCTGGCATTGAGCACTACAGGCGTGAATTCCGCCTCGTCTCCCCCATTGCGGCAGCGGGGGTGGCCTGTGCGGTAGTAATAGACGTACGCGGTCTCTCCGCTACGGAGGGCAAGGGTTTCGGTTCTTTCTGGTGTGGTGGTGTAATTATTAAGTGTATCTATACTTGCGGGCAGCGGCATATTGGACAGGCCACTTACGTTTGTTTGAATGGCCCGGAAAGTCTCCGGATTGCAGGCCCCTACCCCGTTGAGGCCTTTCATGGCCATGCTCATGGTGCAGCCCGACAGGCTGAAGGTTATGCATAGCATAAGGGTATAATGTTTTCTCATCTGCTCTTTATATGGAAGCAGATGCAAGTAAAGGCAACGGATTAGCTGACAGCGTCCTTTTTAGCCAGCTGCACGGCGCTGGCGGCGGCGATAGAGAAAGCTTATCAGCATGAGTAACACGGGCATGGTGAAGGCGCTGAACAGGGCGAGAAGATGCCCCATGCGTGTGACTTCGTTGCTTAGATCTCTCCGGATTTGGCGAAGGCCTGCTTGCAGCGTGAACTCTCTGTTGGCGTAAGTGGCGAGCTCCTGCATCACCCTTTGATTATAGGTGCTGTTTTCTTCCCCTTCTCCCTTGGCGCGGAGCTGCTGGAGGCGGGAGGAGACATCGTACAGCTCGGCCGCGAGGATTTGCTCCTGCCTTTGTGCTTCCAGCGCTTTGCCCCTCATCATATTTTCTATCCGCGTGAAGGTGCGCGGCTTAAGCCCTTTACCCCGAATGGCCAGAAGATCCGATTCCTCCATCAGCCAGCCGAGGCTATTAAAGAAAAACACCAGGTTATCGTTTGCGGCATCGGTACCCGACCTATTAAGCGCGAACCTTGGATAGAACATATCCATATCGGCAATGACCAGCAGCGCGGCGCCATCCTGCCCTTGTGCTGCCGCAGGGTGAGGCGGGATAAACTTCCTGTTCTCTGGCGATTGGGCCGTGAAATCCTCATAGAACTGCTTGGCTGTTGCGGGCAGCGTGGGATACACGTTGGGAAAGCTGCCACTGAGAAGCGCGGCCATGTGGCGCACGGCTTTACCTGACTTGATTTGCATGGGAATGGCTTGAGGCACCAAGGCATCTACCATGGCGCGCCCTACGACCTGGCCATTTTCTGACGTGGAGAACACGGGCTCCAGGCTGAGGCCTGCGGTGGTGGGCGAAAACGTGAGATGCCCTGCTTCTGCCATGGTAATGGTATCCACAAAACCGGTAAACGGCAGCGCTGTATTGATGTTGGAGGATGAGAGGCGCAGCCAGAGCGGATAGTTGGTGTAGCCGATATCGTCTTGCTCTACCGGGGCGGCGAGCGAGACATCTGCCACAATCTGCTGTCCCTCGTATGTGACGCCGTATTTTCTCAGCACATCGGCCATATGATCCATGGCGAAGGCATCGGCATTTCTATCGGGCACGTTGGGGAAATCATCGGGATGTTCTCTGAAGAACGGATCGAGCAGAATCATGGCGTGGCCGCCTCTTTGCAGGTATTTGTTGACCGCGTAGAGGGTTTCCTCCGGATAATAGGGGGCGGGGAGCACGATGAGGGCGTCGACCTCTGGCGGTACATCCGGCACGCCCGGTCGCAGGAGGAGAAGATCGTAAAAGCCTTCCAGCTCTGACAGGAACTGGGGCTGGCTTCTGGGCGTGGCGAGCTCTGGCACGAGCAAGATGCCCAGCGTTTTCTTCTCTGTTTTAAGGCTGGCGGAGATGAGAGAGGCGAGATCGAACTCTAAATACGCTTCTCTGGCGGGTGAGAGGTTGCTGATGGCCACTTTGCGGCCCCCTGTATTGAGCGAAAGGCCATAATAATACCCGTTTTGAGACATATCTCCCATGGGTTTGATGTCATCCTCTACGGCGGCGAGCTCTTGCGCGATGCCCCTATCTGTATTGATGATGCGATAGGGCAGCTTGCCCCCGCTGGCGGCATTCATATCCCCCAGAATATCCATAAGATGACGGTGCATGCGCCGCACGCTGGCGGGAACGGCAGGGTTGTTCTCTGAGCTGTAAATGAGCAGCTCTGTATCCTTTGGAAGCTGGCGGAGCAGGTTGATGGTTTGGGGGGCGAGAGTATAAAGCTTCTCGGGTGTGGTATCCACCCTGCCTGGAATAACCATGGCCAGCACGGCCAGTGCCACAAGCGCCAGACCCCCTGCCCCCTGCCCTGCCCGCGTGGCAAGCGAGGGACGGAGTTGAAGACGGCGTGCTATGAGCACATACGTGATGAGCTGGCCTATGGCTGTGAGGGTAAGAAAATACACCACGCTGCGTACATTGATCTGCCCGAGGATGAAGGTGCGAATGTGCTCCATGAGGGAGGCTTCTCTCAACGCGTTGACTACGGCGGCGGGAGCTACACCCGAGAGCCAGCCCAGCATGGACGCCCAGCCCGAGAGCACCAGCATAAGGCACACCGCAACCCCCAAGCCAAAGGCTGTGACAAAGCTGCGACTGGCTGCACTTGCAGCGAGGCTTGCGGAAAGGAGCGTTCCGCCAAGGAGCCATACCCCCAGATAACCACTGAGAAGCGGCCCCACGGCCGGAGACCCCAGCCAGAAAAGTGTCGCCACAAACGGCCATGTGCCCAGCAAAAACAGCCCCACCAGCAGCCACAACGCCACAAAGCGTGTGAGCACGATTTTGTGCGGGGCGATGGGGAGCGTAAACAGGCGCTCTGCCGTGCCTTTCCTGAAATCCTCCGCCCAGAGGCCCATGGTGAGCGCCGGCAGCATGAGCACAAACACCCATGGCAAGAAAGAGAAAAGAGCTGTGGCCGAGGCCTCGTTTAATAAAAAGAAGCCCCCCAGATAAAATGCCGCCAGCGAGGCGGCCACCCATGCGAAAGACAGGAAGACGGGCGTGGCGGGGCTGAGGGCCAGCGTCTTTAGATCGTGCTTTAGGAATGCTTTAGACATCGTTGTTTTTACCTCGATTTTGTGTCAAAACCCGGAAGGCGAGTTGAATATCTCCCTTGCCTTGTTTTGCCAGTTCTGCGGGGGTGGTATCGGTTAAAATCTGGCCTCTGTGCATGATGAGGAGGCGCGTGCAGATGGCCTCTGCCTCTTCCAGAATATGGGTACTGACGATGATGGCTTTGGTCTTGGCGAGCTCTTTTAATACCAGACGAAGCTCATGCTTTTGGTTGGGATCCAGCCCGTCGGTCGGTTCATCCAGAATAAGCACCTTGGGATCGTGTATTAGTGCCCCTGCAAAATGCACCCGCTGGCGCATGCCTTTGGAGAGTTCTCCCATGGGTTGCCCCAGATAGGCCGTGCAGCGTGTGAGCTTGGCGGCGACACGAATGGCGTTTTCCACATCCTTCACGTTTTGCGCCTCTGCCATGAAGCGGAGATAATCCTCCGGCGTTAAATCTTCATATAACGCGGGTTGCTCTGCCAGATAGCCGACGTTTTTAAGCGCTTCTACCCGCTGTATGCGGATATTGTGGCCTGCGATGCTGGCTGTGCCTTCATCGGGCGCTAAAAAGCCCGTGATGAGCCGCATAGTGGTGCTTTTGCCTGCGCCGTTGGGGCCCATGAAGCCAACAAGTTCTCCCGCCTCCACATTAAAACTTACCTTGTTGACGGCGAGATGGGCGCCAAAAGCCTTGCTGAGATTTTGGACGGAAAGGAGGGCTTGAACCATGGGGGCGAGTGTAGGCTGAAAGCGGCCCCCCTTTCAAGCAGAAGGGTTGACCGTGGGGATTTAGATGGATACAGTTTGGGCACTCTTTAACCTTCCCTTACTTTTCCCAATGGAGGATATCATGGCTCCTGTGCCAAGACGTCAAGGCAAGCCTTTTGAACGGACCCCGCCGAATGCTGATGTGGTTCTGAACATTCTGCGACATTATCAGTGGCCGGGTGAGGATTCGCCTGCAAAACCTGATGACGGCACGAACGGCACACCTGATACAACAAGCTGAGCAGGGCTTGAATGCGAACGGGCGGGGATGTTTCCCCGCCCGTTTCGTTTGCCGTTATGGCTTTTATTTGCAGATTGCCCTTGCGAAGGCCATAACTTCTTTGCGCCACTCCTTCTCGGTTTTTATTGCAATATGCCAAGGACAGTCCTGCTTATATTTCATTTCCATTTGACGAAGCAGAAGCCAGGCGATGTGAGACTGATCCGGGCTGCCTTTTTTACCATCCCGTTCTATGAGGTACTTCACCGCCTTCATGACGGTTTTGCGGCCGTCTTCTTGAGCCAGTTCAGTTGTTCTCATCTCGTAAAGCGCGGATGGGCCTAAAACGGTTACTTTTACAGGCATGGGATGCTCCTTTTTCCATGCATTTATTTTGATAACTTCATATCACACCCCATTATGTATTCAAGTTTTTTGTTTAGCTCCCTCTTGCACTTTTTGGACACGAGTGCTATTTATCACTCTGCTTTTAGGAGTGATAGTGTTTATTCAACGGGTTATGGCCCCCTGTTCTCCTTATAAAAGCACATAACTAATTTAACCCTATTAAAGGAGCATGACTGATGAGTGTTGCTGATAAAATCCGCCCCCTAGGTGACCGCCTTGTGGTGAAGCGTTTGGAAGCTGAACAAAAGACCGCCAGCGGTATCATCATCCCCGATAATGCCAAAGAGAAACCTCAGCAAGGTGAAGTGCTGGCCGTTGGCCCCGGTAAATGGAACGAAGACGGCGATGCCCGTATGGCGCTGGATGTTAAAGTGGGTGACAAGGTTCTCTTTGGAAAATGGAGCGCCACGGATGTGAAGCTGGACGGCGAGGAGCTTCTCATTTTGAAAGAAGATGATGTGATTGCCGTGATGCAATAGCTTGCTAGATTTTAGATTTAAAAAAAAAGGAGAGATATGATGGCGAAAGATTTACGCTTTGGAGACAGTGCCCGCGCTAAAATGCTGACGGGTGTGAACACGCTTGCGGATGCTGTTAAAGCAACCCTTGGGCCTAAAGGTCGTAACGTTGTTTTAGATAAAAGCTTTGGTGCCCCCCGCATTACGAAAGATGGTGTGAGCGTTGCCAAGGAAATTGTTCTTGCAGACAAATTTGAAAACATGGGGGCTCAGCTTTTGCGCGATGTGGCCAGCAAAGCCGCTGACCACGCCGGAGATGGCACCACCACGGCCACTGTGCTTGCCCAAGCCATTGTGGTGGAAGGTACCAAACTTGTGGCGGCCGGCATGAACCCTATGGACCTGAAGCGCGGTGTGGACGCGGCTGTTACTGCCGTGATTGAAAACCTTAAGAGCCAATCCAAAAAAGTATCCGGTGATGATGTGGCGAAAGTTGCCACCATTTCTGCCAATGGAGACGCCAGCATTGGTGCCATTATTGCCAAGGCCATGGACACCGTGGGCCAAGAAGGTGTGATTACGGTTGAAGAAGCCAAAGGCCTTGAGACCGAGCTGGAAACGGTGAAAGGCATGCAGTTTGACCGCGGCTACCTTAGCCCCTACTTTATTACCAACCCTGACAAAATGCAGTGCGATATGAAAGATGCGCTGATTTTGGTGACCGACAAGAAAATATCCAACCTTGAGCAGCTTCTGCCTATTTTGGAGCCTGTGGCACAGGGCGGGCGAGAGCTTCTTATTATTGCTGAAGATGTTGAAGGCCAAGCCCTTGCCACTTTGGTTGTGAACAAGCTGCGTGGTGGCCTGAAGGTTGCGGCCGTGAAGGCCCCCGGCTTTGGCGACCGCAGAAAAGCCATGCTGGAAGATATTGCCGCGCTTACCGGTGCGACCGTGATGAGCGAGGAAGTGGGCATGACTTTAGAAAATGTGACCATGGAACATCTTGGCCGTGCCGGCAGCGTGACCCTGACCAAAGACCACACCACCATTGTGGATGGTTCCGGTGACAAAGCCGTTGTGGACAGCCGTTGCGCCCAGATACGCAAACAGATCGACGAGACATCCAGCGATTACGACAAAGAAAAACTGCAAGAGCGCTTGGCCAAGTTGGCGGGCGGCGTTGCGGTTATCAAAGTCGGGGGATCCTCTGAAATTGAAGTGAAAGAGAAGAAAGACCGCATTGACGATGCGCTGGCCGCCACCCGCGCGGCTGTGCAAGAGGGTGTGGTGGCCGGTGGTGGTGTTGCCTTGGTACGCGCCATTGCTGCACTGGAAAACGTTAAAACCGCCAACCGTGACCAGGTTGCCGGTGTGGATATCATCCGCCGTGCCATTGAAATGCCTATACGCACCATTGCCAAAAATGCCGGTGAAGACGGCGCCGTTGTGGCCGGTAAAGTAAAAGAAGGCAAAGGCACTTTTGGGTACAACGCTGCCACCGGTGAGTATGGCGACATGGTAGCCATGGGCATTATTGACCCCACCAAAGTGGTGCGCAGTGCGTTGCAAGACGCTGCCAGTGTGGCCGGCCTGATGATTACCACCGAAGTGATGATTACGGACCGCCCCGAACCCAAAGGCGACCACAGCCACGGGCCTGCGGCTTCTGACATGGGCGGCATGGGTGGGATGGGTTTTTAACCCCCCTCCCCTTACTATGCCAAAGCCCCCTTACGGGGGCTTTTTTTATGGGTGAGATTTTGTCTCCTCCTGTAGCGGGTTAGGCTATTTAGCTTCCAAGGCTTGGAGGCGTTTTTCCATATCGCTCAGTTGCGCTTTGAGGGTGTCGTTTTCGGTTTTGAGTTCTTTCATGGCTTCTACGACATAGGCATTGAACTTGTTGGAGAGCTTGAGCATAAGAATTTTCTTGTCTTTGCCCACCATTTCACATTCCGGATTGGGACCTGTTTCTTTATTTTCTACACATTCTTTCTCTTCAACAAATTCCGGGAAGATTTTTTTCACATCCTGAGCAATAAACCCGCCCGGCTTTTTATCATCCTTATGCTTGGTTTTGTCTTTCCACTCAAACTCTACCCCATTAAGAAGGGTGAGTTTATCCAAAGCACTTTGGATGGGTCTAATATCTGTTTTAAGACGCTTATCCGACGGGTTAACCCAACCCGATGATGAATACACAGGGCCATCACAATACAAGGCATAGGAGGAGGTATAGCCTATATAGCAATATTTGCCCGTTCCCGTATTGTTAGCGACAAAGGCCACACCTGCACTATTTGAATTGTACATGGCATTGGCTGTTGCACTACCTACGTTTCCTACTGCGTATACACCATATTGACCATCAAAATAACCGCCGTAATACGTACTTGATTGACCTCTTACACCTATAGAGCTCGTTGAATAGCCATGAACTCCGGTCCCAGCTGATGAAATACCATAAGCACCATATGTGGTACCATCGAAATAGCCACCATACCCATTTCCATAGCCCAATATACCATAATTGCTTGAATTAGCAGAATATCCAATAACTCCCCCATAAGATGAATTGGTACTTTGTCCCATGATGGCGTAGGTGGGCGCAGAGGTTACGCCGCGTATGGCATAGCTAGATGTGGATGAAACATCTAATGGGTATTGAGGGCTTGATGTATTTATCCCTACGGATCCTGTCGTATCATCAATAATCAGGCGTATAGCTGAATGTTCTCTATCGTAAATAAGAAGATCATCTGTACTATCACCTGAGTCACCGATCGACCATTTCCATGCAACGGGGGCTTCTCCCCACAGGTTTAACTGAGCAGTCGTATTCTTAAGCGTGAGAACTCCATCTGATTCTATATTGCCACTGGCGTACAGCGTCGTCACACTCGTTTGTTTGGTGGTGACGGAGATGCCCGGGACGACAAGGCGGCCTGCGGTATCAAAATACCCTGTGGTGACACCCCCTGTGGTGAAGGAGATGGTACCGTCTGTTCTGGCCGTGACGTTTGTGGTGCCGCTTACGATTTTATCCAGCGTTTGGTTGACCCATGCGCTGCCGTTATACAGAAGTGAGTTGCCGCTGGCGAGGCCAGAGAACGTGACATCTGTCAGATCGCTTAGGACCGAAGCTCCAGGGCCTGCGAGGGAGCTGTTCCAGCCGTTGGTGGTTCCGTTGAACTGGCAATAGGTGACGGCTACGTTTTTGGGGCGGGTTTCTGTTGTTCCCCCAGTTGACGTGATTGTGATGTTATAACCCGCGCCTGATGCATCTCCTCCCCGAATATATCCTGTTCCGGGTGATGAGCTGGCGGAACCTCCAGGAGAGATATCTGATGTGTGGGTCTTAAATGCATCTTCCTGGACATCACCTGCTACCCTTGTCCCGGAAGGATCATTCCCTGCGCCGTTATCAATCCCCCGAAGGAAACGGCCGCGGGCGAGGGTATATTCGCTCCACCCGGTGGGACACGTTGTGCTGGCAAAGGCGCTGATGGTGCCTGCAGGGACACCTACACCCATGGGTTGCC